>JBGQKM010000174.1:0-13020 GCA_041499515.1 Planctomycetia bacterium
GAGACCGCGGAGCAGTGGATGGGCTATCTCGACGGCGCCGTGCAGTCGGGTGATCGTGCCGCGGACGAAGTCTTAGCGCGGCTGCAACAGGCCGTCGCGCCGGCCGTCGGCAGCGCATGATGAACAGGGCGCCAGCGCGTGGTCCTCGTCGGCCACCTGCCGCGCGATTTGGCTGGAAGAGGTGCCCAAGATGTGCGACACGATGGCGATCGTCGGCCCCGACGGGGTCCTGTTCGCCAAGAATTCAGACCGCGATCCAAACGAGGCCCAGGTTCTCGACTGGCAGCTACGCCGCGCGCACGCGCCAGGCACCCGGCTGAAATGCACCTGGATCGAGATTCCGCAGGTCGGAGAAACTCAGGCCGTGCTCTTGAGCCGTCCGTTCTGGATGTGGGGCGCCGAAATGGGCAGCAACGAGCACGGGGTGACCATCGGCAACGAAGCCGTCTTTACGCGAGAGCGGTATGCCAAGACCGGGCTGACCGGGATGGATCTGCTGCGGCTGGCGCTTGAACGTTCGTGCTCGGCGGCCGAGGCGGTCGAGACCATCGTCGGTCTGCTCGAAGCATTTGGCCAAGGGGGAGTATGCAGCCTGGCGCGGCGGGGCTTTACGTATCACAACAGTTTCATCGTGGCCGACACGCGGCAAGCTTTCGTGCTCGAAACGGCCGGCCGCAGGCACGCCGTGGAGCCAATTCAAGGCGCGCGCAGCATCTCCAACGGCCTTACGATCAAGGGATTCGCCGAGCGGTATAGCGACACCATCAAAACCGGAGTGTCGGCCTGCCGGCGGAGGCAGCAGCGCACCCAACATCTGGCGGCTCGGGCCGACCGGCCGGCTCGACTGATGCAGATATTGCGCGATCACGGCGAGGGTTGCCTGGCGCCGGCTTATTCGTGGCTTCACGGCGGTTTGCGCGCTCCGTGCGTCCATGCCGGCGGACTCGTCGCCTCGTCGCAAACCACCGCGTCATGGGTCGCTGAGCTGCGAGCCGGAGCGGTGCGGCATTGGGCGACCGGCACGGCGGCGCCGTGTACCAGCCTGTTCAAACCGATCGCGGTCGGGCAACCGTTGCAACTCGGTCCGCAGCCCACCGACCATGCGGACGACGAGACGCTTTGGTGGCGCCACGAACGATTGCATCGCAGCGTGATTCGCGACCCCCAGCGACTGGGCGCTTGCTATTTTGCCCAGCGGGACGAAATCGAGGCCCTCTGGCTGGCCGATCCGCCGGATTCGGCCGCCGCGTTTGCCGAGGGAGACCAGTTGCTGGCCCGCTGGACCGATGACGTGTTGGCCCACACGGGCGCGGACACGCGCCCGCGCTATGTGCAACGCTATGCCGCCAAGCTCAATGCCATGGCTGGTATGCGGTTCGTCGCTTGGGCTGCCCAACGGGCCGGTCACGAGCCTTCACGAACCTGAGCCGAACAAAGAGCGTTCATAACCAGCTCGGGGCCCGCGGCGTCCGGCAAGGGCTGCAAAACTCCGAGAAACCATTGGCCATCGATGATCCTCGGCATCTTCCAATAGTCAAGAAGGCTTCCGCGCAGCGTTACGAAGGGACCATCTCCCGCAGAAACGCCTAGATTTACCGGGTGCATCTGTAGCCGCATGAGTTCCAATTGAATCGTGTCGAGAAGCATCGAGTTCCTGCGTCAGGCGCCGGCGACTGCAACGGAGCCGGTGTCGCCCGACAATTGCTGGGCTTCGTTGTTGAGCAATTCCACACAGAGGAAGGCCAGCGTCGATTCCGCGCCCTGATTGCGATTCAGGCTGGATGGTCGCAAACCGTCGCAACATGCGCCGGCGCGGCTATCGCCGACTGGCTGCCGCAAACTGTTTTCGCCATGAAACCAGTCACGCGCCCGGCGGAAGATAGCCAGATACCTCATATCGTTGAGTGAGGAAAACGCGGCGAGCGCGGCATCCGCCATCGTGATTGCCTCCACGGGTTGCTGGTCGTAGAGGGCCTTATCCTCTCCAGAGGAATGCCAACCGTCATTTCCAATTGGCCAGAAGACTCCTTCGGCCGTCGTCGCACGATCTAAAAAAGCAAACGATGCTTCCGCCGCTTCGAGGAATGACTCCTTCGGCCACCGGCGCCCCGCGAGGAACAGGGCATGCGGCAATACCGCGTTGGCATACGTCATTCGCGATTCGAACCATTGCCAATCAGGACGCATGGAACGCTGGTAGCTCTCCACCAGTCGCCTGGCAGCCATCCAGGCGACGTGCTCGAGTGGTTCGATGTCTCTGACTCCCGCGGTCCACAAGTGGGCCCAGGCCAGAACCACGTATGCCTGCGCACGCAGACTTCGCAGATCGGCCAGCGTGGGCCGTACCGATTCGATCAACTCGCGGGCCAGATTACGGTAATCTTCAGGCAGACTGCTGCCAAGCACTTCGGCCAATGAGCGGACTGCCTGACCCTGGCAATCGCCGCAGCCTTCCGCATCCAGCCAGCGACGGTCATAAGTCAAGAAATTGTGAAAACCGCCGCCGCGGGTGCGAGCGTACTCCAAGAAGCTCAGATACGCGGTCACCCGGCTCAACATGCGCTGCTCCGGATGCCGACACCAGAGGCGAGTACAAAGACGCAGAGCACGCGCGTTGTCGTCGGTCGTGTAACCGCTTTCGCGCCGCGGGACGTTGTAGATGGCATGCTGGATCAATCCGGTGGAGTCCGTCATGCGATCGAGATGATCCAAAGCGATTCCAAAGTGGTCGTGCATCACAAGCCTCCCTGCAGGATCTTTCCGAGCCGGCCGGCGCCGCTCGGGGCTGCAAAAACTCCCTCGTCCAGCCGTTTCAAATTAGTGTCTCTCTCGGAGACAATGCGATCAAATAAATCCAGGTATTGCCGACCTACGTTCGGCCAAAACATCGGCTTTGCGTATTCGTAGGCCGCGCGGCGGGTGGCGAGCTGGAATGCCGGGTCGCAAAGCAATCCGAGCGTCGCGTCGGCCAACGCATCGCTGTCGGCGAAGGGCACCAGGAGACCCCGATCTTCGGCCAGGACTTCGGCGGCATAGAGGTAGGGAGTGCTCACCACGGCCAAGCCGGCGGCCATGGCATACGCCAAAGTCCCGCTGGCGATTTGATCTTTTCCGGGATAGGGAGTGACGTACACGTCGCAGCTTTGCAAGTGCTCCAAGAGCTCGGCGAGACTAAGGAACCGATTCACGAAACGCACATGCGCGCCGACGCCCAGGGCCTCGGCCATTTTGGCCAGGCTCTCTCGATAAACCTCTCCTTCCTGACGCTTGACCTGCGGGTGGGTGGCGCCGACGATCAGATAAACGACGTCCGGACAAGCGGCAACGATGCCGGGCACGGCTTGAATCATGTATTCCAGCCCTTTCCCGCGGTTGATCAGGCCAAACGTGCAAAGCACGCGCCGCCCGGCCAGCCCCAGGGCCGCCTTGTGCGTGTTATCGCGCTCGAAGGCGACCTCGGGCACTCCATGCGGAATCACCGTCACACGGCGTCCCGGCACGCCATAGACCGTCTTCAAAAGCTTCGCCGCAATTCTTGTCATGACCACCAGGCCCTGGCTGTTGGCCGCGATCTGTTGGATCACGCGGCGCGGCAGCGCAGCCGGTTCGGTGAGCAACGTATGAAAAGTGGTCACGATTGGCTTGTGACACTCGCGTACGAATTCCAGAACGTCCGTTCCCCATTCGCCCGGATAGAGACCGAACTCATGTTGCAGGCTCACCACGTCGCACGGCCCTTCGTTGGCCACTTCGGCAGCCAGCCGGTAGGCGTCGGGCCGGGCGTTGTCGATCACATGCACCACGCGCGGATCGTTAAAGCCCAGAGGACCCGTCTTGCGGATGGCCGCTACCGACGAGATGTCGCGTCCGGCCGCCAGGTCCACCGCGTCGGCGGAATCCCTGGTAAACGTGGCCAGGCCGCATTCTTCCGGCGGATAGGTCGAAACAAAAAGCGGTCGTACCGTGCGCATTCATCACTCCCGTGTTGTTGGTTCTCTGACTTGCGGGCTGCGCGCCTATTTGCAGCCCATCCATGATGCAGGTTCACAAGTCGCACGATCCTCGCACAGTCCACCGTCCTTGGCTGATCTCGATTCACTTGATCGCCGGTGCGCCGACTTCGAGTTCCCGGCCTTCTTCATGAGCTAGTCGTTCGCCTTTCCGTACGGCCGTGCCCTGGGCGGCCAACTGCGCCTCGCCCGCGGTACGTGGCACGAGTCGCCGGATGAGCAGGCGGATCTGCTCTTGAGCGTCTGCCAATGTGGCGACGACGCGGGTCGATTTGCCGCCGCCGATACGTTCTTGTGCCTTATCCAGGTCGCCTTGCGCGTTCCACAATCCCACGACCAGAGGCATTTCGGGGAACTGACGGCGCAGGCGCCGAACGACAGAACGAGCATGCGTTGTGGCGGTGGGGGGCGTGGCGGAAATGAAAATCGCATCGGGTTTGCACAGTTCGATGAGATCGATCACCGCGGCGACGGGTTCTCCAACTGGGACGACGGCGGCGCGGCATCCCAACATTCCGACTAGCTGCGCCAGCATCATCGCCGCGATGCCATCCGCCTCGTCGCGCGCGGGCAGGCAGAGGATGCAGGGCATCGGCGCATCGGCGGCCGTGGGATCGCCGGTCGGATCCGCAGTTTTCGCGGCGTCGCTGGGTTCTTGTGCCTGGCTTTCCTGTTGCCGTTCTTGTTGTTCCTGGATCATCTCCTTTAAACTCTGCAGGATAAAGTTGTGGCGGGCCTCGCTCAGGTCGCCCCGATGCCAGTGAGTTTCGGCCGACGCCAGTGCCGGAATCAACACCTCGTCATAGACTTCGACGGTTGGCTGGTCGACAAGAAAATCCTCCAGCAGTTCGGTGGCCTCTTCCTGGTCGCCGGCCAGAAGCCGCTGGTAGATGCGCTTCTTCGGCTCAAAGACCGGTTCGTTGCCCAACAAAGTGTCGAGAAACGAGAGTTGCGGAACGTGTTTGCCAAGCACCAGCAGGCACACGGTTAGCGGCGTTGCCAAAAGCAGCCCGACGACTCCCCACAACCATGTCCAAAAGACGGCCGCCACCAGGACCGCCACAGCGGACACGCCGGTGTTCTTGCCGTAGAGCCAAGGCTCAATGACGTAATTGATGAAGAGTTCCAGAACCATGAACAGGCCGATGGTTAAGATGGGCGCCACCCAGCTCGTTGAAATCGCCATGGACAAGCAAATTGGCATCGCAGCGGCAATCCACGGGCCGATATAGGGAATAAATCGCAGCGTTGTAGCTAATATCCCCCACAGAATCGCGTTGGGCACACCGATGAAATACAACCCACCGGCGACCGCCGCGCCAAAGCTGACATTGATCAGAAATTGCATCGAGAGATAACGGCTGACGCGTGTGGCCGCGTCTTCGAGCATCTGCGTGGTCACCGTGACGTGACCATTTCCCACCAGGCGAATGAAGCGATCTCGCAAGTCGTCGCGCCGAACCAGGAAGAACACCACCAGCACCATGACAATGCCGGCCGAGCCCAGGAATTCGAGCAAAGGGCCAACCGTTCCGCCCATGACTTGCAGCGGGCTGGCCGGCGACGAAAGCACGCGTACGGAGTAGGGCAGGGCACCGGTGCCTTGTGGCTCTTCATCCGGCTCCGAAGCGGAGAGGTTCTGGCCGAGGTCCTCGGCGGTTCTGGTGGCCTTGCTCAGCGCGGCGCTGGCATAGGCATTCACCGAATCAAGTTTGGCGTGCAGATTAGCCTGGTACTCGGGCAATTTAGGGACCAGTTGGGTGACTTGCACCACGGCCGTCCAGCCCGCGATCCCCAGCACCGCGAAGCCGATGGTTGCCGCAACCACCACCGCCGGGATTCGACCCAGCTTATGCCGTTCGAGCCATTCGCACACCGGGCTGAGCAAGAAGCTCAGAAGCACGGCCAAGGTCAAGGGAACCAGAATGCCTTTGGCCAGGTACAGCGCAGCAACGACCACGCCGATTGCCGTTAGCATCCATGCAGATCGGGCGAACCGATCCGACGGCGCGACGCGCTCATTGACAGAAATTGGTGTCATCGACGAACCCTTCAGGCGGCGGACGAAACAGGCCAACATTCCTGATTGCGCGTTACCAGAGCTTCAGTTTCCAACCCAGCACAAATCCCACGCCGACGCAGCACAGAGCCGCATAGCCGGGGTTGTGCCGAACATACTCGGTCACGTGTTCGACGAGATCGTGTTGAGTTTCCCTCGGGCTGTCGACCTGGGGGCTGGACCGCATTGAATGGCCTTTGGCATTTTGATGAGACTTTGTCGTTGCCATCGCATGGGCTCCTTTTTTTCGACGCGGTTACTGTAGACATGAAAAACAAAAAGATTAGGTCAGTTGCTGTTCGATTTCGTCGGAAGTGGATTTTGGACTCGTTGAGTGCGCAGACTCAGGACATCGACTAAACGCCCAGTGGGGACCTAGCCACGAGGTTTCCGCGTCCCCGAGTCAGGCATGATCCCAGCCAAGGCATCCAACATTTGTCTTCCAAAATGCTCGGCGGCGGTCCGGCCTTGCGAAAATCTCGATTCGTGACGCCGGCCACGAAGCAGCAAGGCCACGCCAAGTCCCCCGAGCAGACCCAGTCCGAACGCGATCGCGACCGTTTGTCTTGGGCGCTGCCGGATGACATTCTCCGCCTCGGCATAGCCTTGACGCATTGCCTCGTAGCCTTCTCGGGCGCCGTCGGCTGCCTGGCCCGCGGTTTGCTCAACCCTGTCGCGGACGCCCGAGAAAATGCCGGAGCCTTCTTCGGTCACCTGGCCCAAAAACCGCTCCACGGCCTCGCGGGTCTCTCCGGTCTTTTGCTGAAGCCAGCCAACGAGTTGTTCGACATTGCCGTCGAAAGTCCGCAGGTCATCGTCGGCAATCTTGCCCCACTTTGCCTTCAGTCTACCGCTAATTTCGTGCCACTTGCCTTCCAAGACTTGTTGACTGATCATGACTATCTTCCTCCAATGAATAAAAGCTTCTAACAAAATGAACGAAGTTGAGATCCGCGGTTGGGGTAAGGTCTTGATCGCACCAGGAAGTGCAATCAGGGCTCTTACTTTTTGGGCTTTCCCTTCGACTCACCTTGCTGCTCGCCGTGGTTCGGCTTCGATTCGGCCTTAGGTGGCGCGAGCTTGGGTTCAACCTTGTTCAGCCGCGGCGCTCCCTGGGACGGTTGGGGACTGCCGACAGGGACTCTTTGCTTGGGCTCGATCTGAAAATTGGGTTTAAGGACCTCGTGTCTTATCGGCGGACCTTGGCCCTTGCCGAACTCGGCGGGTTGCTTCGCCACGATAAACGATTTAGGGAGCGCGACTTTAGCCGGCCCCGATTGCGCGAACGTCTTCCTGGCTGACGTGTCGGCTTGCGTGGTCTCCAGGTGTTGCCGCTGCTCGCGAAACTTCTGGATGGCCTGATTATGCTGCGCATACTTTAGCCGATCTTGCTTATCAACGGGTTGGAAATGCATCGGGCCGTCTTTGCTTTTGGTCAATTGGTCGAGTGTCGCGGCTGTCGCAAATCTCCGCTCGTTGGACTTCACTCCGCCGGTGCCCAGCGCGGTCTGCGCCGCAAACGTGCGCGGCGGCCGCGCGTCTTCGTGATCGCGGCGACGTTGGAACTCGGCCTGGGTGTTTTGCTCCCATCCGCGGTCCTGCCGGTGCTGCCAGCGCTGGTGAGCGTAGATCGGATCGTAGCCAAAGCGGCTGGATTGGAACGAAAACGACGGATGGAACCCGGCGCTGCGATAGTTGGCGGCGTAAAAGTCACCGAAGTAGTAGTGACTATATTGCGGCCGCAAGAACAGTTGGTCGGCAAACACGGCCAGGTTGATCACCGTCGCCGGTGAATAATTGAAGCCTGGCTGCGCATAGACGCCCGAATTGAAATACACCGGCGCGAACAACACGCCACGCCGGCCGATGGAATAGTCCCAGTAGCCATCGACGAAAACGTAACCGCGCGGGGCCCAAACGTAATAGGAAGGAATCCAAACCCAGTCCGGTTGCGCTGCAGCCCAATAACCGGGCTGCCACGCGTAGCGGCTTTGTTGCCAAACCCAACAGCCTGGTATCCAGGTTTGATCGGCCGAGGGCGGGTCAACGTTGGGTCCCGCTTCAACCGTTTGGGGCGGTTCGGGCAGGTATTCGACGTCGCTGGCTTGGGCATCGGACCAAAATCCGGAAGTCCATTGATAGCCGTCCGTGGACTGGCTCCAATATCCGGCCACCCACTGGCGACCGGGCGGCAGGGCGCGCCAGATGCCGCTGATCCACAAGAAATCGTTCCGCTCGTCATCCCAGCCCCAGTAGCCGGGAATCCATGTGACGTTGGCCCCTTCGGGCTTGTGTTCCGGGGGTACTTCCTCGATCGCGGCGGGGGGCGCTTTGGCGACCACGATTCCGGGCTCGGGATCGAAAGTGACGGTTTCTGCAAATGCCTCATGCACGGGTCCGCGCGTAAGCACTTGCATCTTTTGATCGACATCCGATGGGCCGGGCTCGGCGGCAATAACCTTGTCCAAGCCCAAGCCCGTGCCAACGGCCACGAGTGCCGTGACCATGCATGACATAAAAACGCGGCGTGCGATCATGACGTCTCCCCTTTGCAGAATTTGATTTGTTCGACTGGTGCTTCTCAAGAAAGCCGGGGTTGCCCCCGGACGATTTTCACCCGAGCTAGGCCAATCTGCGTCCCTGAAGAACGTTGACGATCAGCACGACCAGCGCGACGACCAACAGAATGTGGATCAGGTTACCCGCGACACCGAACCCGAGTCCTAGAGCCCACATCAACAGCAAGATCAGCAACAGAGTCCACAACATAAGTCACCTTAGATTTGGAAGAAGAGTCATAACGTCTCAAATAATCACATTCGCATTGGCCATTTGCGCCCGGCTCCGATTGAATTCACTGCGGAGGTGATTTGTCAATTCGGGATCTGTCCTTGACCTGCACTTCAAGCTCCTTGGCTTCTTCCGTGACCTTGCCTGTCAGCTCCGCCGCCTCGGCCTTCACGCGCCGCGCGTCCTCGCTCACTTTGTCCTGGTCCACCGTCAGGCTCACGCCGACCTGTTTCGTCGGAGTCTCAAGGCTGCGGCTCGCAACGGTAAACCACCCTCGATAGAATCCGATCCCGATCACGCTGAGTGTTAGGATCAGCAGCAACTTCCCAAATGCACTTTTCACGTTCGGTTCTCCCATCGCCGCGCGATCTTATTTCGACGCTCAACTCTCGTGGAACCGCCGCTACCTACCGAGCATCTTCGCGAGAAAGAAGATGACAACGGCCCCGAAAAGACCCCCACCGCCGAGCAGGTACATGAGGGAATATCCCGCAGCCGCCAGGACCAGGGGAGTGTGCATGAGAGTTTCCATCTGTGTGCTCCTAATTGACGGTCGCTGTTCCGTCGATGCGTTTTTGCGGGAAATGAATGTCGCGAAGAGCCCGCGGCAGACCACCTGCCTTGAGCTGTCGCTTGAAAATTGCCGAATTCGTTGTTATTTCTTTTGGCACTATTCCAGTGGCCCGCCGCCAAACGGCGAGCGCCCGCTGGAACGTCAAAGTTGGTTTCGCAGTGTGTCGACGGCGTTCTGAGCCGCTTTCTTGGCCTCGTCGACGGTAGCCTGGACGGCTTGCTTCACGTTGCCGGCCATCTGATCTGCCTGTCCTTCTTCACGAAGTTTGTCATTGCCGATCAACGCGCCCGCGGCTTCCTTGATTCGGCCCTTTACGATTTCTGTCTTGCCACTCATGATGGTGACTCCTTTGTCTGAACTTGTTGAGATGAAGAAGCCCCGTTGGTATCGCGTACGGTGTCTTGGAAAAAATCGAGCTGTACGATCTCACGTCACCGATTTGTCACTACGGCCTTCGACGCCGGCTCGCGTTCGACGTGGATTTGATCGGCCGCGACCACGCTCAGTCGAAACTCGTTGCCGTGCAGTGTGATCCGCTTTTCATGCACCACGTGGTAGATGCAGTGCGCATCGTGGTCATGCTGCACGGAAAGCGTGACGAGATTGCCGCCTCCCTTGACGAGCATGCTCGAACAAGGAACGACCCCATCAAGATGAAGCCCCCAAAAAGTGTCGCCGGTCCGCAGATCCATGACATCGGCCTGTACGGTCGGAGCGGCCGGCGGAGCCTGGTTTTCGATAGCTTCCGCCGTTGAATGCCACACCGGATGCGATGCGCACCAGGTGGCGCTCACCAGGCAAATGGCCAGAACGACATGGAATACGTGACTTGGCACGACGGCGATCCTCAAGAAACGGTGATCCTCGAAAAAGCAACAGACAGTTCGTTTAGACTCGTCCTGCGAGCATCAGGACGACCAGCACGACGACGACCAGGCCTAGTCCGCCGCTGGGGAAATAGCCCCAGCTTTGGCTGTGAGGCCACGCCGGCAAGGCGCCGAGCAGCATCAGAATCAACAACACGATCAAAATAGTGGAAAGCATTTCAATTCTTCTTTCAGGTTAGAAAGGGTTCGGAAACGGAGCGTGATCGAACGTTCATATTGATCTCTTTCGTGCCGTTGAAATGTTTCAGCGGCAATGGCATCAAGCCGTGGCCTGGACCGGCTGCGGCCGCGACACCAGGCACCTTCAGTTAACGGGCGCCGCAGGATCTTCTAGCCGGCTGTCGGGCCCGCTGGCGGCAACGATTCGGTCGTACACCTCCTGGCGATGGACCGGAACATCGGGATCGACGTCGAAACCTAGTTTCACCTTCTCGCCTCGAATCCCGAGTACTTTGACTTTCAAAATGCGCTGAAAACCGTCGGACCCGCCGACCACGACCGACTCTTGAATTTTTCTCGTTAAGACCAACATCGTAAAACCTCCATGCCTCATACCTGACCGTTTCGCCCATTCCCGCTCCAGGTGCCGGCAGTTACGCTGTCGGCGAGCAGGAACACTTGGACCACCGTGCCACTCGCGAACGCCTTCACGACGGTGCCTGTCGTCGGTTCGACTTCGACCGCCGACTCACGTACATCCACGCCGGTGATTCGTCTAATCTCCTGCCGCAGCGAGTCGGCGGAGCTGTTAAACAGTTGTCGGTGAAAATCTTGCACCTGCGCGGCACCTGCCGGGCTCTTGGCCAGCGCCTTCTCGGCTGGCGACAATGCACCGTGCAGCGTGATCACGACCGTGTCGCCACTGAGCACCACGGTCACCGACTTGGGCAGGTTGCCCGTCCTCTGCTGTTCGAAATCGCAGGCCGCCAGAGCAACCTGTTTCGCCATGACCGAATTCGAGTTGTCCATCGAGACCTCCCTGAAGTCGCGATCTTTCTTCACAAGTGAAACGTCAAAAAAATCCGACGCGGCCGAACACCCAGAGGTATTCCACCACGTCGGCTTACTCGTAAACGGGCCTCCCAGCACGGCTGGGTTGCCCTTCAGCTAGTCATCCGACATATTCAATTCAACGCTGCCGAGGGAGCAACTTGCAAATCGCCAAGAACTCCACGCGACACTTCCAGTTCATCGTTTGTCACCGGCACACGCACTGCGAATGGTGGCTTGCGCGTGCATTTCGCATCGGACACAGGATGACACCCAGCGTCCGACAAATACTTTAATCCTTCCGCAACCGTCCAGCTCAATCTTACCTCTTGCGCGAAACGGCGATCAGCGTTGGCCCAGAACGACACGCACATCGGAGGTTTGCCGATCGCGTTCGATTACCAGCGATATCTCGGTTCCGGCCGCAAGGCGACCGATCAATTCGCCGGGCTGGTACGGTGACTGCATTGATTCTCCGTTGATCGCTCGGATCGCGTCGCCGGGCTGAAGTCCGGCATTTGCCGCCGGGCTATTGTCGCTGACCTGCGCGATGAGCGCCACATTAGGGGACTGTTGATCGAACGTCACGCCCAGGTAGCCGCCGGAGGCGACAGTTCCACGATAACCGCTGACATAGGGAACCCGTCCGCCGACCGCCAGCGAGCCGTACGGCACCCATGCGCCGTTGTTCCAATACACCCAGTGATTGTTCGGCGTCCAATACCACCAGAGGTTGTTCTGTTGACGGTAGCGCCATGCATTTGGTCCAGCAATGTTCGCATTGAGGCCTCCTCGGACGTTGGCGCTGCCGGGATTGTTCCGCGGCGCGGCGGCATGGTGCTGAGGATTGTTCCGCGGCGCGGCGGCATGGTGCTGAGGATTGTTGACGGCGCCGTTAGAATTCTGGATGCCGTTTCGGGCCGCGCCCTGGGGTGCTCTGTCGATGTGAACAGCATTACCCTGATTCTTGCCATCGACTCGGCCGCCGTGACGACCCTCGTCGTTCCGCGCCGCGTGATGGTCGCCGCCGGCATTTCCGCCGCCGGCCGAATGTGACGCACCATGGGTTTCTTTCTCTGCCGACGCGCGGGACGCCACGCACAACAAGCCAATCAACAGGACCATTGGGAACTTGTAGAGTCTCATCGCTAATTCTCCGGTGAAAGGAAAGACTCGCCGGTGCGGGCGCTACCTTTTCCGCGTGGCCGCACATTCCAAAAAAAAGCCGACGTGGCCGAACACCCGGAGGTATTCCACCACGTCGGCTTACTCGTAAACAGGCCTCCCGATTACCGGGCTGCCCTTCCGTTAGTCATCCGACAAATCAAACTTCATGCCTCGCGGGGTCGCCATTGCACGTTGGCAGGAACACCGCGAACAAATTAAGTATACCGTTGGCCGCGGAACATACAAGCGGATTGCGCATGCAATTCGTGGAATTGCGAATTAATTAGTAGTGATGCTTGAACCGCCCTGCGCCAGCAAATCGCCTCGTTCGAGGGGTACCGGCCGTCGCTGGGCCCCTCGATCGCGCCTAATAAGCACACGACCCAACTAGCGATTCAACAAAATCAAAACGCCGGCTGCGATCGCAAGGACGGCCGTTACAACACTCGTGTTGACGAAAGTGACACTCACGAATGGCAATACGCCAATGATGATCAGCCAAATGCCCAGCAACAACATGCCCAAATTGTTGGTCCCAAGCCA
>JBGQKM010000175.1:0-12963 GCA_041499515.1 Planctomycetia bacterium
AGATAAGCTTGAATCTGCACTTTGGGTCGACCGCGATACTTGGCTCGCGACAAGTTGTGATTCTGTTTTGCCTCGGCGAACAACCCTTCCATCTTCCACATCCGCTCGGAAAGCTTCTCGCCAAATATCGGCTCACGCATTCTGGCCTGCACCTCCTCGAACAGGTCCTGGTCCAGGTTGCGGCGCACGTAACGGTGATAGGGCATGCTCTTTCGTGCCTCGGCCGGACAGGTGGGTAGGCCATGTCGACGCGCAGATCATGCGACTCTACACGCACATCAATGACGCCGCTTCGCAGGCCGCCATGAAGTGCCTAGAAGCAGCCAGTACGTTAGGCAGGCGACGACGGGCCCAAAAGTGCCCAGCGTCGGCTGACAGATCAGTTCGACAACTAGCACAAAACCAGCACAGCAAACGGAGAACGAAAAATGAACACTGCGCAAAATCAAAGCCGTCATCCAGTTAGGATGACGGCTTCATTCGTGAGCGGAGGGCATGGGACTCGATGACGGCGTTTTCGCAAGTCGTGACGCGGCAATGGTTTATTGTCATAAGTTGAACGACACGTTCAGTTTAGCCAACAACCGCTACGATCACGAGCGCTCACGAAGTATCACGAAGACTCACGCTGATTGACGCACTGCGTCAATCGATTGCCGGTTCGGCGTTGCCTCCTCGGAGGCAATGTTATGTCACGTCGATCTGAATCGGAATTGCAGCCCCGTAACGGACACACCCTGATGGTCGGCATCGTGTGCCGTATTTCCGGGTGCGCCAAGCAAAAAGACCTGAGCCTCGAAGATCAGGAAGACAACTGCAAAGAGGCTACGAAGGAGGTGTACGAAGGTCCCAGCGAGTTCCGAGTGATCGCCACGAAAGGCAAGGGCGAACGGCTCGACCGGCCGGAACTCGAAGAGATCGAACAGGCTTATCGTTCCGAAGAATACGATCTCTTCGTCTACGACGACCTGAGTCGATTGATTCGCGGCGGCGAAGCGGCGCGACTACTGGGTGTCGGAGTGGACCACGCCACGCGTTCGATCTGCGTCGACGACGGCATCGACACTTTTGACGAAACCTGGGAAGAAGACGCGCTGAACGCGTGCAGCGAAAATGTCGCGCACAACCAGCGGACCTCGAAGCGGCTGAAGCAAAAGTTGATGCATCGGTTCAAGAAGCTCGGCCGGGCGATGGCCCGGCCGATCGCCGGCTACGTCGTCCCGGACGACGCCGTTTCCTACGACGACTGGCAAAAGCATCCGAGCGCCGAGTCGTGGATCAACGTGGGTGCCGACTTGCTTCGCGAGACGCAGAACTGCTCGGCCGTTGCCGATCACTTCAATCGTATCGACATCCCGGTCGGGCCGTATTGCCGTCGCAAAACCTGGTACGGCGCGATGGTCCGTCGTTTCTACGCAAACCCGCTCCTGAAAGGGACGCCAGGACGCGGCTTCAAGCACTCGGTCAAGCACCACGGGAGCGGACGGCGCAAGCCGATGCCGAATCCGAAAGGGCCCACCTACTATGACGCGCCGCACCTGGCGTTCTTCACGTCCGAGGAGTTTGACGAGTTGCAGGCGCTATTGAAGAACAAGAACGCGTGTTACAAACGGAAGGCGGTCGACGGCGTCGATCCGTTATGGCGGGTGCCACGAAAGCGAACGCGCTTTCCTGGACAGTTCGGTTGCTGCTGGTACTGTGGCCGGCACCACGTTTGGGGCGGGAATGGCATCACCGACAACCTGATGTGCAGTGGTTCCCGAGAATGGCTCTGCTGGAACTCGGTTGGCTACGACGGTCGCTTGGCCGTGACAAACCTGGTCGAGCGGATCACCGCTGAGCTTTACCAGCTCGACGGCTTCGACGCCCAGTACCGCGAGCTCGTCGAGAGCGCCACCCGCAGCGACCACTCCGACATCACCTGTCGCCGCAATAAACTCACAAACGACGAACAGTCGCTTGCCGTGCAGAAGGCGAATTTTCAGAATGCCATCCGGGCGTACGGTCCCAAGCCGATGTTCAAGAACGAGCTCGACGAAATCGAAGCGTTGGAGCGAAAACTGAACGCGGAACGCAGGTGCCTGCAACGGATCGGTCAGAATCGGCTCCAAGTGCCCGCATCGCTCAGCGAGTTGCGCGGCATGCTGGAAGCCGAATTCGCACAGGGTGTTCATGACTCCCCCGAGTTCGGCGACTTTCTTCGGAAGATCGTGCTGGACTTCCGTGTATACCTGGTTCGCCTGTGCGACGGTGGCCACTTGCTTCCTCGCGCCCGCGTGCAATTGTCGCTCGACGGCGTCGTTCCCGACGCCGCGCAGATCCCCGGCGTTGGCAAGATCCTGTACCGTGAGTTCGCGCTCGACTTGTTCGAGCAGTCGCAGCGGGAACGGATTCGCGAACGGGCGGTCGGCTTCGCAGCGCAGGGTCTCGGGCCCAAGGCGATCGCCGCTAGGATCGTCGATGACGGCGACAAGCACCCCACGGCTACGGCCGTGCGGAACGCCTTAGCTTTGGACCGTCTGATGCAGCAGATGGGGCTGGCGACTCCGTACGTGCACATCACCGCACCGCCGGAAGATTATGCAAAACTTCGTCGACACAAAAATGCCAAGTATCGCTTCACGCCGCTCGACGGCTACGTGCCACCGACGTTGTAGATCGAATTTGATCATTATTTTCCCAGGAGTGAACCCCGGCGATGAGTCGGGGTTCTTTTTTGCGCCGAACGATTCTTCGGCGGGAGGAAACCACTATGTCTCCTCGCAAGAAACTCAAAACCCCGCAGGCAACACGTACCGGACCGGTCAAAGTCGGTTCGCCCCTCTATCGCCTGTTGGAGGCAGTCGCGGCCCGCGTCGCGGCGCGCCTCGAACGTGAAGCGACGCACAAATAACCACCGCATCGCTTTCTTGCACGGTTCGTTTTTTCGCCAATCACCGCCTTGCCGTCCGGCAAGGCGTGTTCGTTTCACAATTCATGCAGAAAAGGAAACCTTGTATGCCTCTTGAGAATCGCTGGCACGGTCGGCGTGTGACAACAGCGCGTCGGTGTGGCCTTGGTGCTTTGGTTCGGATCGCTGCTGGACCGACCGACCCTTGCTCGGCCGAATGGATCGATCTGCACTGGGAAGCATATCGAGCTGGGGTGACCTGTAACTATCGATCTCGCCCTGCACAGGACATAACGAACGGAGGTGCATTATGACGACGGCTCACCTTGCATCCCCCAGTTCGGAATTAATGCAAATGTGGCGGCGACAGATCGGCCACCGCCATCAAATTGCTGCCCAACGCGGCCCACGACCTTTTGCGATCGTCAGCTACCTGGTTCGCGGATCGCGCGCGGCAGATTATGACGTCGACCTGCGCCGCTTGACGCTCGTCGCTCTGTTCGACGAACGGCTCGAATCAGGTGAATTAGTGACTCGATTCGTCGGAGTCGGCGGTTCGTTGGCTCCAGGTGGACTTTGCTTCGGTGGACCGGAGTTGTGTCGCTTCGACAAGAACCTGCGGCTAGCACCCGCTGGCGGCGGCCGCGGACAGCGGCCGGATACCTCCGATGTTGGGCTACTGGCACCGGCCTTGCAATTGGAACGCTATCTCGAACGTTGCGCCCGACATCCGTTCATACCGCGACGACGTGCCCCGTCACTGCCCGTCCTGGCTTTGATCGACGATCAAAATGGTAGCGTTCGCGTCGATCTGCAATCACTGCCCAAGCGTCAGGTCATCGCTCTGCATGACCCGGAACGCAATCTCTGCGGTCGTTCTGGCACGACGGCGTTCGACTTCTATCACACTGGTTTTCGCATCGCGCGCTAAATCGTCTCGCGCGCTGCTGCTCCTCTTTCCTTTCAAATTCTTCCGAAGGTTTTGCGCCATGAAGACCTTATTTATCAACTGCGACGGCAGCGGCTTCGCCGGTCATCTCGACATTCCCGAGGGAACGACAGTCGACACCCTGTTCTGCGAGCAGATGCCGCATGGCAACCCAACTCCTCCGGCAGCGGGCCGAAGGGGGAGCGCCACCAAAAGCGAGATGGGCACGACGCGCCAAGCGAGGCTGAGATCGAGCTCTTTGGCGGCTTGTGGCGCAAAACCTCGCCGCCGGGCCAAAGGCTATCGCAGGTTCGGCCACCGCGCCAAGTCCAGCAGTTGCCTTGCCACCACAGCCAAATGGGGAGGCCGAAAAAGTTCAATAGCTGTCCCGTAATGCCGAGCGCATTGGTCGTGCGAAACTGCCTGCCGCGTGCGTCGTAGGTCAACGTGGTCCGATTCGCGAGCGGGTCGATGGTGGCGATGGCCTCTCCAGCGGTATCGCGCGTGCGCATCACATTAGCCAAATCAGTCCGACCAACTGACACCGTTCGAGCCTCAAACCGTCAACTTAATTATCGTCAAAAATCTGGCATATTCTCTGATGGCCCCGTTAGTCATCAACGCGATTGCCACTCTCTATCGATTTACTGCCGGTGTCGCCGCCCTTGAGCCGACGCCTCGTCGCATCGACACGCGCCCATCTTCTCAAACAAAGGAGACCGCTTATTGAACAGCATCTTTCTCGTGGGCAGCATGTCGCTGGCCATCACGTTTTTGGTTCTGGCGCTGGTTCGTGAAATGCGATTGCGGCGCGGACTGCAGCAACTGCTCGTCAAATTACTAGCCCATTGGAGGAACCAAAATGCCAACAATCGCACACCCGACTAGATCCATCCCCATTGCATTCCTGCTTGTGGCTGTCGCTGGTTGTGGAGGCGCCGACGATCGCCTGGTCGAACTTTCGGAACGGAGCCTGGCGAGACAGGCCGAACAGAACCAGCAGATGGCGCGACAGAGCACCGAGGTTGCCAAGGCAACACGCCAGCTTGTGGAGGCGGACGCGAAGGCACGCCAAGAGCTGATCATGGCTCAAACTCAATTGCAAAGCGATCTGCACACGGAGCGAACAAGCCTTGACCGCCAGCACGAAACCCTTGAAGGCGAACGCAAAGATCTGGCAGCGCAGCGGCATCAAGAGCCAATCGTGGCGGCGGCCATCGTTCAAGCCGCAACTTTGCTTGCCTGCGTACTTCCGATTGTACTGTGCTTCTTTATCCTAAGCGCGTTGCGCCGAGAAACGACCGACGGGGTACTGGAAGACCTCCTTATCCTGGAGCTCACCGACCCACGGTCACAGCTGTTGCTGGAAAGAAGTCTGCCCTCGGCGCCGTCGTTGCCAAACAGTTCGCAGCTACCATCGCTACCACACGACATTAACGAATGATTTTCTCACACAGGAGGACCTTCACTTGTCGCACATCGTCCAAATCCAAACGCAAATTCGTGATCCCGTGGCCGTCCAAGCCGCTTGCCGGCGATTGGGACTGCCACAACCCGTTCAACGGACTGTCAGGCTCTTCGGTAGCGAAGCGACCGGACTGGCAGTCCAACTCCCCGATTGGCGCTACCCGGTTGTTTGCGACATCGCAAACGGCCAGATCAATTTCGACAACTACGCCGGCGTATGGGGCGACCAAGCCATGCTCGACCAGTTCTTGCAAGCTTACGCCACGGAGAAAGCCAAAATCGAAGCCCACAAGCACGGGCACAGCGTAACGGAACAGACGTTGGCCGACGGCTCGATCAAGCTGACGATCCAAGTCAGTGGGGGTGCCGCATGACCCAGATCATCGAAATTGTCATCTCGCCAGATGGCCAAACGAAGATCGAAACCAAAGGCTTTGCCGGCGCTTCGTGCCGCGATGCCAGCCGCTTTATCGAGCAGGCTCTTGGCCGGCAAGTCGGCGAGCAGCTCACGGCCGAGTTTCATCAGGCCCAGCCAACGCGGCAAATAGCTCAGGGGGAGGCCTGACATGACAACATTGCGCCGACGTGTCTTGCGACCCCCGCGGGCCGCTACCGCCATCGATCCGCGCAGGCAGCTTCTCGTCGAGAAAAGGCGCGCGCAACTGGACCGCGAACGCTCTTCGCTCGACCGCTGGATGTCTCGCTTGCGCCGAGCGTTTCACGCCTTGGAAAAACAACAATTTCACATCGCTCGCCTCGAAAGGCGGCTTGCCCAGCTTGAAGATCGCTGATCCCTTCTTCGTCCAAGCGGGCCAGTCTCAATCGCTTTTTACTTGCGCTGCTGACGGAGAAGTCTCGCTCGTCTCTCGACTTTGGTCCCAAGAATAATCCTCAGCGACCCCTTGGTCGCCATCACCTGTCTTTTCTAAAGGAGCTACCCTATGTCGCTCGCGGAGCGATTTTCTGAATACGTGCGCGCGTGTTTCACCGGCATCTGGATCGAGTCCCACGAGCACGACGATGCTCTGGCCGAATTGGCTGCCCTGTGCCGCCAGGAGAACTGGAGACTTGCAGTCTGGGACGTCGACCGCGGGCTGCAACTTGCGGGCCAAGAGGCTACGGACGCGGGTGGGAGCGACCCACTGGCGGCTATTCATTCGCTGGGCACGCTGGCGGCGCCAGATAGCTCGGCGCTACTGGTGCTGGTCAATTTCCACCGGTTTCTCAACTCGGCCGAGACCGTCCAGGCACTGGCACGCCAGATCAGTTTTGGCAAACAGCAGCGGACCTTTGTCGTTGTCCTTTCGCCCCTGGTGCAGATCCCCGTCGAACTGGAAAAACTCTTCGTGGTGATCGAGCACGAACTGCCCAGCCGCGAACAACTGGAAGAAATCGCCCGCGGCATTGCGACCGAAGAGGGGGAGCTGCCCTCGGACACCGTCGGAGCGGTGCTCGATTCGGCCGCAGGCCTGACTCGCTACGAGGCCGAAGGCGCCTTTAGCCTGAGCCTGGTGCGTCACGGCCGCCTGCTGCCGCAAGCGATTTTTGAGCAAAAAAGCCAAACGCTCAAGAAAAGTGGCCTACTGTCGCTCTACCAGGGCCACGAGACGTTCGCCGATTTGGGTGGCCTGGACGCGCTCAAGTCTTTCTGCACGCGTGCCGTGCGGCGGCAGGCCAATCCCGATCCACTACGCCGTCCGCGGGGCGTACTGCTGCTTTCGCCGCCGGGCTGCGGCAAATCGCAATTTGCCAAAGCGCTAGGCAATGAAGTAGGTCGGCCGACCCTCACGCTCGACGTGGGCGCCTTGCTCGGTTCGCTGGTGGGCCAAAGTGAGCAAAACATCCGTCAGGCCCTGCGGATCGCCGATGCGATGGCCCCGGCGGTGCTCTATTGTGACGAACTGGAAAAAGCGCTCTCCGGCGTCAACGGCACGGGCGACTCAGGCGTCTCTGCACGCTTGTTCGGAACACTGCTCACCTGGCTCAACGACCACGAATCGGACGTGTTCTTTGTCGGGACTTGTAACGACATCAGCAGATTGCCGCCAGAGTTTGCACGGGCCGAACGGTTCGACGGTCTGTTTATGATTGACCTGCCGGGGTCGAAAGAGAAGCAGGCAATCTGGCGCATGTACCAGGAAAAATACGGCTTGGATGCCCAGCAAACCAAACCAGCCCACGATTTGTGGACTGGCGCTGAGATCAAATCGTGCTGCCGGCTGGCGGCCCTGCTCGACGTACCGCTGGTCGAGGCGGCAACGAACGTCGTTCCCGTGGCCAAAACCGCCAGCGAGGCCGTGGAGAAGCTGCGCTCGTGGGCCAGTGGTCGTTGCCTTTCGGCCGATCGACCCGGCATCTACACCAGCCCCAGCCAATCGACGATCAAGCCTGGCCGCAAGGTGAGCCGGGACCCGTCCAACAACTAAACCATGCCCCGCTGGCACGCAGTCGGACGCGGAACATCCCGATCGATTTGCTTGGTTCCAGCTTACTGGCAGAAAGGAGGATCCCCAATTGGCCGAATATTACCTGGAGTTTTCGCAGGTGCTTCCGCACTTGACCGATGAAGAGTTTGACTGGCTCACCCAACAGCTAGAAGTCGTTCATGTGATTGACGGCCGTGAGGTCGCGGCGGACAGTATGCCCGCCGGTCTTGATCCCGAGCAAGCTGAGTGGTCAGGCTACCGCTTCTATCGGGACTACGAGGACGATTTGCCCGACACTGAAGATGCAGGTTTCTGTTTCGAGTTGATTGAAGGAGAAGATTCGGACTTTGGCCGGCATCTGTGGGTCTACGCCGAGGACCATGGCGATCTTGGACCACTGGCCCATCTCGTTCAGAAGTTCCTGCGCCGCTTTCGCCCCGACACGTCCTGGTCGGTGGCTTATGCCTCGACCTGCTCGAAGCCACGTGTGGATTCGTTCGGCGGCGGGGCCGTGTTTGTGACGGCTGACGAGATCAAGTTCGATAGCTCGTGGGACTTCATCGAGCGCGAGGCGGCCGCATTTGTCGCCCGCCGCGCGTGCGCGCTCCCCTCGAACCAATCGTCTTGATTGTCTCTCGCACGCTGGAGCCCGCTAGGCAGCAGCGATTGTCACGATGCTTCGCCGCCAAGGTGGCACGTGGTGTGCATCACGACCCTTCCAACAATTGAGACAACCAAAACCAAGGAGGTTCCTTGATGGGACTTACGCTTCATTATTCTCTGCGCTTGAACACCACCTCGATCCGAAAGGCTCGCGATGCAGTGACTAAACTCTATTCCAGAGCACTCGACCTACCCTTTGACAAGGTGGCACCGATCATCGAGTGCGATGGCGACGACTGCGACTTTAACAAAACGGATCGAGAGTCGCCTCATCGCTGGCTCCTGGTTCAAGCTTGCCAGTACGTCGACTTGGGCAGCACCAGTTTCAGTGTACCGCCGACACACGTGATCGCATTCTCGACCACGCCAGGCGCGGGGAGCGAACAAGCCAATTTTGGCCTCTGCCACTATCCGGTCACGATTGAAGTTCGTGATCCGTTGCGAGGCCACGGGGTCCGGCGCGTTCGCAGCAAGCTCAGCGGCTGGCATTGGAGCAGTTTTTGCAAAACCCAGTACGCCAGCAATCCTGAGTGCGGCGGGCTGAAGAACTTCCTCCGCTGTCATGTCACCTTGGTCACACTGCTCGACCATGCCAAGCTGCTCGGCCTTCTCGGCGAAGTCAATGATGAGGGAGACTACTGGCAAAAGCGCGACGTGGCGGAGCTGGCTCGTGAAGTTGGCCGATGGAATGTGTTGATTGCCGGTTTTGCCGGGCGGCTCAAGGATCAACTGGGCGAGCATGTGCTGGCCGAGATTGCCAAGTATCCCACCTTTGAGCACCTCGAAGCGGCCGGGCGCGCTGGAAAATAAGTCTGTACGCCCGTTAGACGCAATCCATCCTGCTCGATGAACCCATCTTCAAACGCGGCGGTTGTTCGTCGACGTCCATCGCCTCTATTGCTGTCCACCCGCTTTTCTCATTGGAGAGGAACCCGTATGCCGGATTTACAAGACGGCCAGTCGGTCGAGATCAAAGGCTCGGCCCGATTGCCATACATTCTGAAAAACGTCGGCGGCGTCTATTCGTGTTCCTGCCCCGCCTGGCGGAACCAGTCGCTCTCCATCGAACGCCGGACTTGCAAGCACCTGCGGCAGTTTCGCGGCGCGCAAGCCGAACAAGGACGAGTCGGCAGCGCGCCAGTCGCCGCCAAGCCTTCAAGAGCACCCGCCAAGGCTCCAAAATTACTGCTGGCCGAAACCTGGGACGCCACGGCCGACGTTGCCGGCTGGTGGCTCAGTGAAAAACTTGACGGAGTGCGTGCGTTCTGGGACGGCCGACAGTTTTTGTCTCGGCAAGGCAACGTTTTCCATGCTCCGGCCTGGTTCACCGCGTCGCTGCCGAAGGCATCGCTCGACGGTGAACTATGGTTGGGCCGCAAGGCGTTTCAGCGCACCGTCAGCATCGTCCGCCGCCACGACGGACCAGACACTTGGCGCGAAATTCGCTTCCTGGTGTTCGATGCTCCGGCAATCGCCGAGCCGTTCGAGAAGCGACTTGCTTACCTTTCCGGTTGCTTTGCCGAGCACCGTCCCGAGTACGCGGAACTTCTCGCGCACGAGCGCTGCCGCGGGGCGGAGCATCTCAACGCGGAACTGGAGCGCGTCAGCGCTCGGGGGGGCGAGGGATTGATGCTGCGACAGCCAAGTTCGCGATATGAGGCGGCCCGCTCCGCGACGCTGCTCAAGGTAAAACGCTTCCATGATGCGGAAGCTCGTGTGGTCGCCCACTTGCCAGGAACCGGTCGGCACCGTGGCCGGCTGGGGGCCGTGCTCGTGGAACTGGCGAACGGCATGACGTTTTCGGTAGGCACCGGCTTTACCGATGCCCAGCGCGAACGTCCGCCGGCGATCGGCAGCGTGATCACGTTCCGCTACCAAGAACTGACTGACCGGGGTGTACCACGCTTTCCGTCGTTTGTGCGCACCAGGGCTGATGTGGCGGCGGCGTCCTAGGCAGTCAACAACTCTTCAATCCACGTTTGACTCCCACCTTTTTGCAAGGAGATATTTCAAATGACCCGTCGTTTTGAATTCATAGGCGGCCTCTCCGCCAAGTTTTGGGAAGTCACGCTTGCCGGCACGTTCGTTACGGTGCGATACGGTCGCATCGGGACCGAGGGCCAGATGCAAGACAAGACGTTCCCGACCGGCGAGGATGCTGCCAAGCACGCCGAAAAACTGGTTTCCCAGAAGACCCGTAAAGGCTACTGCGAGTGCGCCATCCGCTGAGCGGCCGCGTGTTTGGCCCCCTGGTCGGTGTAAGAACGCCGATAAGCCGGCACCTGATCCGATTTGTTTTTCCACACCTCGTTAGCTACTGGAGACAATATAAATGAGTACATTGTTGGATGAGCCCGCTACGAATCAGTCTACTGCTCCTGCTGACCGCCTGCGTGCCACGATGGCCGCCGTGCGCGTAAGCTTCACTTGGTTTGGAGTCCGAAAAAGCCTTTCACCGCAACAGAAGGCCGAGGCAGCCGACACGTTCGGCGCCGAAGGCAATTACTTATCAGCCGGCAAGAAGCTCTTCGATACCAGCCACCCGGCCTTCCGTGCCGTCACGGCCGTGCGCAATCGAGCTACATCTCTGTGGCGCGGCCTGAGCCTGCCCTACCCGGAGCCGGGCATCCGACTTATTCGGCAGGATGATATTTCGACGTTCGACGTTCAGCTGACCAGTCTGCGGGCCGAGCTGGAAGAGGCCGTCGGACAGCTTGACGACCATTTAGCCGAGCTCAAAGCTGCTGCTCGCGAGCGGCTGGGCCGGCTGTTCAATCCGGCGGATTACCCGGCAACTCTCCGGGGACTCTTTGAGATCAGTTGGGACTACCCATCGGTCGAACCGCCCGATTACCTGCGTCAGCTCAGCCCGGCCTTGTACGAGCAGGAAAAAGCCCGTGTGGCGGCCCGCTTTGACGAGGCGGTCCGGCTGGCAGAAGAAGCGTTTACCAGCGAGCTGGCCAAGCTGGTCTCGCATCTGGCTGAGCGGATTTCCGGCCAAGAAGATGGCAAATCCAAAATCTTTCGCGACTCGGCCATCGCCAACCTGACCGAGTTCTTCCAGCGCTTTGGGCAGCTCAATGTGCGATCCAATGAGCAACTCGACAATCTGGTCGACCAGGCCCAACGGATCGTGCGTGGCGTTGAACCGCAAGAACTGCGCGACAGCGCGAGTTTGCGGCAACACGTAGCCACTCAACTGGCTGGCGTACAGTCCGTCCTCGACGGATTGCTCGTCGATCGTCCGCGCCGCAACATCTTGCGCCGCCGGCAAGAGGTGGCATGATGGAGCTGGTCATTGATAAATCTGGCCACGTCCGCTTTGTCTACGACGAGACTGTCGATCTCTCGGCCTTGGGCCGGCTTTCCATCACCCGGGCCAGTTACGTCGAGCCCGACCAATTCGGAAGCTGGTACGCCGACTTGGCGCCCCTGAATGGTCCGCGCCTGGGACCCTTTTCGTGCCGCAGTCAGGCGCTGGCCTGTGAACAAGCGTGGCTAACGCACAACTGGCTTGTCGACCGGACCTGACATCCGTTCGTTCGCCTGTGCGCTGCACCACCGCGATAGCCGCCGGCTCTTCTCTCTCCCGAATCCCTGAGGATCTACCCGATGGCATCAGGACCATTGCCGAATCATGGCCGTTTCTATCTCTTGACATTCGTGGCTTCGTTGATGGCCACGACGTATTGTGGTCCGTCGGCCTTGGCCGCTTGGCTGCTGGCGGTCGTCTGGCTGGCGGGCCTGACCCGCTTAAGCCACAGCGGCCAACCCAAGAAGCAAAGACCAACCTGTAACTCCCGAGGAGATTGATTGTGATTACTGTTACCCGTTTGCTCGTCCGCCAACTACGCAGTGTCTTGCGACGCGCTGGTATCACCAAGCCGTCGCGAGTCAGCAAAAACTCGATTCTCGTTCGGACTGGCCCCGATGGTCTGCACGTGCGAGCGATGTCGGACCAGGTGGCCGTCGAATACCATCAGCCGGGCCCATTGCCGGCCGACGAAGTTTTGGCCCCCTTCGAGCTGCTGGCTGCGGCCGAGGGGCGCGGCCAGGAGCCTGTGACGCTGGAGCCGCAAGGCTCCCGCAATGTGTTGGCCTCGTGGAACGATCACGACATTCCGCAAGTGATCGAGTTCGACACAGGCCCCCTGGCCGACAGCAAATTCCCCACGTCGCCCGATTCGTTCGAGACCAATGCGCCCCAGTTGCGCGAGGCGCTTAACCTGGCAGCCATGATCACTGACAACGATCCGCATCGCTACGCCCTCAACTGCCTGCAATTGCGGGGTGGCGAAGGAAAGATCGTGGCCACCGATGGTCGGCAGATTCTGGTGCAGTTCGGCTTCCGCTTTCCTTGGACCGATGACCTGTTAGTCGGAGCCTCCCCAGTCTTCGCCTGCCGGGAGTTGTCCGAGGCGGAAGGCGTGCAGGTTGGTATCGCCGACGATTGGATTGCCTTCAAGATCGGTCTTTGGACCGTCTGGCTGCTTATCAACCGCGAGGGCCGGTTTCCGAAACTGGGCGATCTGTTCCGCCAGCCGGCTGCCGCCACTTCGCGAATGTCGATCGACGAGTCCGATGCCGAG
>JBGQKM010000176.1:0-12955 GCA_041499515.1 Planctomycetia bacterium
AAACCAACGAATGGGTGATGATCGCCAAGTCAGGCGTGAACATCGTCGTCGACGGCGTCGACCAGTTCGGTTCGATCGACGTCGACACCGACAATCTCGTGATGTGGACCGAAGGCGAACTACTGCGCGACGCCGACGGCACGGCCGTGCAAACCAAGGACAAGCCGCTGGAAATCTACATGGAGGGCAACGTCGTATTCCGCCAGGGCGAACGCACGATCTATGCCCAGCGAATGTATTACGACGTGCGCCGCGAAACCGGGCTGGTGCTGTCGGCCGAAGTCCACACGAAAGTTCCGAAATATGAAGGGCTGCTCACGTTGCGTGCCGAGGTGCTGCAGCAGATCGGGCGCGACCGCTTCCTGGCTCAAAACTCGTCGCTCACGTCCAGCCGCTTCGGCCTGCCCGGCTACGAGCTCCGTTCCAAATTGATGACCTTCGACGACGTGCAGCAGCCGCGCGTCAACCCCTTCACCGGCACGCCCGAGGTCGACGCGGCCGGCAACCCAGTGATCGACCATCAAAAGCTGGCCACCAGCAGCAACAATATTTTCTACATCGAGCAAGTGCCGGTATTCTACTGGCCGTTCATGGCCACCGATTTGGACAAACCGAATTACTACATCGATTCGATTCGCGTCAAAAGCGATCGCATTTTCGGCACGCAAATCCTGACCGACATCGACGCCTATCAGATCTTCGGCATCCGCAACAAGATCCCCGGCACGAAGTGGGACATCAGCGCCGACTATCTCAGCATGCGCGGCCCGGCCGGCGGCACCACCTTCAACTACGAACGCCAAACGCTGTGGGGCATTCCCCAGAGCACGAGCGGATTCGTCGACATCTGGGCCATTCAGGATCACGGGCTGGACAATCTCGGTTTCGACCGGCGCACCATCCCGCCGGAAAAAGATTTTCGCGGTCGCATCCTGGCCCAGCACCGGCAATTATTGCCCAACGACTTCCAGTTGACCGGTGAGATCGGTTTGATCAGCGATCGCAATTTTCTCGAGCAGTATTTCGAGCGCGAGTACGACCAGCTCAAGGACCAGACGACCGACTTGGAGTTGAAGAAGTACAACGACAACAGTTCGTGGAGCGGATTCGCGTCGGCGCGGATCAACCCGTTCTTTACTGAAACCGAATGGCTGCCGCGGCTCGACCATTTTTGGCTGGGCGAGCCGCTGTTGAACGATCGCTTGACGTGGTACGAGCACAGCAACGCCGGCTACGCGCGGTTCAAGACCGCCACGGCCCCCTTGGATCCGGCCCAGGCCGCGCTCTGGGGTCCGCTGCCCTGGGAAGCGCCCACCGCCAGCATGCGCACCGGCGAGCGGCTGGCGACGCGGCAGGAAATCGACATGCCGCTGGCGGCCGGCCCCGTGAAGGTCATCCCCTACTTTATCGGCGAACTGGCCCACTGGGGCGAGGCGCTCGATTTCAACGACGAAAACCGGGCCTATGGCGCCGCCGGACTGCGGGCCAGCATGCCGGTGTGGAGCGTCGATCCGACGGTCGAAAGCCAATTGCTCAACCTGCACGGCATCGCGCACAAGATGGTCTTCGAGACCGATATTTCCTATGCCCGCTCCACCCAACACTTGAATACTCTGCCGCTGTACGACCAGATCGACGACAACAACATCGAGGCTTACCGCCGCTGGTTTCCGTTTTTCGATTTTGGCGGGGCGCCGCCGGTGCCGACGAAATTTGACGAACGCTATTACGCGCTGCGCCGCGGCCTGGGCAGTTGGGTCTCATCGCCTTCGACGGAAATCGCCGACGACCTGTTCGCGGCCCGGCTCGGTTTGCGCCAGCGGTGGCAAACCAAGCGCGGTCCGGTGGGCAATCAGCACATCGTCGATTGGATCGTCCTGAATACCGACGTCACGATATTTCCCGACGCCAATCGAGACAATTTCGGCCAGACCTTGGGCCTGGCCGACTACAACTTCCGCTGGCACGTCGGCGATCGTACGACGATCGTCTCCGACGGTTACGCCGACTTCTTCCCCGACGCTCCGAAATACATCACCATCGGCACGTTCTTGAATCGGCCGCCGCGCGGGTCGCTCTACATGGGCTTCCACTCGCTTAACGGCCCGATCACCAGCAACGTGATCGCCACCTCGTACAGCTACCGCATGAGCCCCAAGTGGATTTCGACGTTCGGCACTTCGTTCGATCTGCACGACGCGCGCAACATCGGCCAGAGCTTCACCATCACCCGCATCGGCGAATCGTTCTTGTTCGTGGCCAACATCAACGTCGACGCCAGCAAAGGCAACATCGGCGCCAACTTTGCCATCCAACCCCGCTTCCTCCAAGGCCGCCTCGGACCGCCCAGCGGCATGGCCGTCCCGCTGGCCGGAGTTTACGGGCTCGAGTAACGCCAGCAGTGCCATCGGGGCCTCGCTCGACGGCCACGGCGGGCCCGAGCCAGGCATTTCTGCCTCGCCCGGTGGGTTAATCTTTCGGCTTTTTTTCGGCCTGCGCAGCGGCGCGCGAGAAACTTTGCGGGTCAGCGAAAGTATGACGGGAAGCCGACGTCCGCAAACCTTTCGCAGGCGGTAAAGTCGGCCGTTGCGGCGCAGGGCGGCGTTAATTCGGGCGATCTAGCTCGACTTAGGCGCTTGCAATGGGTTTCCCAAACCTAGCCGTCATAATCGGACGAACCATCAAATACCGCAGGACCGGTTTGTCGTGCACGACCGGTATTTCCAGAAAGTTTTTCCGAAGCGCGCTTGAGGACATCGACCATGGAAACGGGTTCAACTTGGATCAAAGTGGGAGCCGCCCTGTGCCTGGTGGCGGCCTGCGTCTCGATACGGTCCGCCGCTGCGGACGAAGGGTTGCTGTCGCGAATCACGGCGTATTCTGACCCACCGGACGTCACGGTCAGCGATCAAGATTCACCCGACAATAGCTCGACGACCTGCACGAACTGTGGCGAGGCCGCGACGGATTGTTGTTGCGGCGCGTGCGGACCTCCGGGCCGGTTTTGGTTTCGCGACGAGTATGTGGGGGGATGGATCCAAGGGGGGCGCGTGCCCACGCTATTGGCCACCAGTCCCAACGGCACGCTGCCGGCGACCACGCCCCTGTATGGCAACGCCACCTACAACGGCGGTTTTCGATCGGGCAATTGGGTTCAAGGCGGCATGTGGTCCGATTGTTGCCGCACCTGTGGAGTGCAGGGCGACTTCCTCTTCCTGGGCCGGCAATCCTCTCCGTTTTTCGCCAGCTCCGACGGCGATCCGGTGATCACGCGCCCCTTCACGGATGCCAACACCGGCGACCCAACCGAACAATTGATCGCGTTTCCGAACACGGTCGTGGGCTGCGTGAGCGTGACCAACTACAACTCGTTCGCCGCGGCCGGCGGCGCCTTGCGACACAATCTCTGCTGCTGGATCGACTGCTGCGACAAAGGTTGCGACAAGGACTGCGACAAAGACGGCGGCACGAGCTGCGGAGGTTGCTGGTGCGAACAGAATTGTTCCCGGCTGGATTTCGTCGGCGGATTCCGCTACTACCGCTTCAACGACAACCTCGGCGTGCGAGAACAATTGACCTCGATCGACCAGCAAAGCGGCATTCCGGTCGGCACGCAATTCAACGTCAACGACAGCTTCCGCACTCAAAACAATTTCTACGGCGGAGAATTCGGCCTGATCTCGACTCGATATCGCGGTTGCTGGATGTTCGAAGGCGCCGCCCGAGTGGCGCTGGGCGCCACGCAGCAGATCGTGGCCATCGACGGCAGCACGGTGGTCAGCTTTCCCGGGCAGCCGACGGCGATCAATCAAGGCGGGATTCTGGCCCTCTCCAGCAATATCGGCCGCTACACGCACAACAACTTCACGGCCATCCCGCAGCTCTCGGGTCGCATCGGCTACCGGCTGACCGAGCGGCTGACGTTTTTGGTCGGCTACACCGCGATCTACTGGGGACGCGTGGCGCGAGCCGGCGATCAGATCGACACGGCGGTGAATCCCAACCTGATTCCGCCTCCGATTTCCGGCGGCCCGAACCGTCCCAGCTTTACGCTTCACAATTCGGATTTATGGCTGCAAGGCATCACGCTGGGCGCCGAGGTTTATTTTTAAGGACCTCCCGCCCCAGCGCCGCAGGCTATTCCACGGTTCGATGCGCGGAGGTGGAGTCCTCGATCCGACTCGAAATGCAAAACACCTTGCGAGCCCCGTGGTTCGCAAGGTGTTTTTTTACCGGCGGCAAATCGCGACCCGATCTAGTGTCTGCGAGAGATGTTGCGGGGACTCGGTTTCACCAGAACTTTGACCGAACTGGTGTGGGTGGTCGCGAGAGTCGTAGTGACGGCCGTCTTGGCGGCCGTTGTGATCGTCGGAGTCGTGTTGGGCTTGCTTAAAAGAGTCGCTGCCGAAGTCACGGTCTTCGCGCTATTCGTCACCGCGTCAGGCGTCACTGGGCCATAGACGGCAACCAGGTTAACCGGTGGCGCTGGGTAGAGCAGCGAGCGCTTCGAGGAATAGGTGGGCGTCAGCCCCAGTTCGCCGAAGTCGTTGTTGACACCCTTAAAGCCCGCCGGCAAATTGATATTCGAGAACATGTCGTTGGTGGTAATGCCGCCGGGGGTGCCGATCGTGTCCTTGCCGTCGATGAAGTTGATCGGCTGGGTCTCGGTCAGTTTATAAATGCCGGGGCGCAGGCTGCCGAAGAAATAAGCGCCATTGCCGTCGGTCGTCCTCGTCTGGGTTACCGACTGACTCAGGTCGTTGACTCCCGTCAGGGTCACGATCACGCCGGAGATCGGCGGCTCGCTGACGTCTTTGTTGCCGTTATTGTTGCCATCGACGTAAACAAAGCCGGCCAGACACGAAGGCAATGGGAAATTGCCGAAATTGTAGCCCGTGCTTCTCTGCAGAGCGCCGACGATATCGTTGAGTTCGAAATCGACATCCTGCACGCCGCTATTGTTGAATGAAAACTGCGCGCTGCTGACGTTGGTGAAGGAGAAGGCGCCGACCGTCGAGAAACTGCCAAAGGGCACGATCACGCTGAAGGCATTGCCATTCTCGGTGACGTTGGTGGTAAAGGTGGCCGTGCCGCCGAGGCTGGTGAGCACGATTTTCAAATCCATCGTCGTGCCCGTGCCGACCTGCAAGAAATCGAAGTCGAGGCGGAGGTTGTTGTTGCCGCCGGCCGTCAGATCCGTCCCCAGCCCCGCCCCGTTGGCGTCGTACGTCATGATCACCTGCGAGCCCGGACCGCTCGACGCGGTTCCCAGATTGAACACGCCGTCGCCGGTGCCCAGCAGGCCCACGAAACCGTTGGCCGAGATCGGATTGGACGGGCCGAGCACGTTGACCGTCAGATCGCGCTGGCCGCCAAGAATGCCCGCTCCCGTGTCACTTCGCGTCAGCGGATTCGGATTGAAGACATTGATGAAATAAACGAAATCCGGGTTGGGATCGCTGAATTGGTCGATGTTCAGGGCGGTGCCGGTGTAGACGGCGCCGCCCACGACGTCGACCGTGTAAAACGCCGGGCCCGCGCTTTGGGTGGTTCCGGCGGGAACTTCTTCTTGAATGAAGTAGTGACCGTCGGCGACGTTGTTGAACGCGAAGGCTCCCGTGCCCGCGGCGGTTTGCTGGCGATCGGCAAGCGTGTCGGACGCGGCGTTGAAAATGGCGTCGCCGTTGTCTTTGTAGAGATCGATAAAGACCCCGCCTTGCGGCACGTCGCCTGCCGAAAAACCGTTGCTGTTGACGGTGTCAAACTTGACGCCCGTAATCGACGCGCCGCTGAGCAAGTCGCGATCCTCGCACAGTTCAAAGCTGAGCCGGCGGCCACGCCGCGTTGCGCCGCGCTTTGGAGAAGACTTGCCCGCCGGACCACGCAGCAACGTGAGCCAGGATACGAAACGATAGGATCGTTGAGGATTCAAACCAGACCTCCTGCAAATTCAAATGCGATGTACGTCAAGTGGGTCGATCAAGGCGGTCATTTATCAACAGGGCCGGGCCTGCCGGCGCGCATCACCAGCACGAATCGAAAGCGGAGCAAGAACCAAGAGGGCCACGCGTCACGGTCACGATCGCTCAAAGCATCGGGCGTCGTGCCGTGGAAAAGAAACCGCCGACACGCGTCGCGCGGTTACGTCCTATCCGGAACAGTGGCGGCCGGTGAGGACCGCAACGATGGAACGAGTCAGTTTCGGTAGTGCAGAGATTTGCAGTGCAACGACCGGTTCTGTCGCCGTCGAGCAACGCACGCGGCCAGCCCCAGCGTGCCCAAGGCGATCATCCCCAGGATTCCGCTGGCCGGTTCCGGCACAAGAATCCTCGGCACTGTGGCTATCATCTGCACTTCATAATCGACGTTGGGCACCTTATCCGCGCCGTTGAAAACAAAAGTGATGCTGTCGGCGTGGCTCGTGGACGCATTTCCCACCAGCCCACTAAAAGGAACAAACAGGTCGAAACCCGCCACCAGGTTCTGCGCATGGACGGTTTCGGTAGACGACTTGCCACCCGGGCCCGGGCTGGTGATGGTGATGCCCACGGAAAGACCGATCGTCGGCTGCGCGTCGTTGCTCATGAAATGAATCAAAAAGCGATCGTTGGCTCCGCCGTTGGTCAGATCGAGTCCGGCGCCTCCGCCCAGCGCGTGGGCATTGCCGAGGCTGCTGGTCGTGTTGAACGGGTTGGTCCCGCTGTATTGCAAGGTCACCACGGTTGGTGCATGTCCATTGGTTCCGACCCACAGGCCGCTGATCTCGTCAGTCGAGTAATCACCGATAAAACCGGTCGCAGAAGTAGGTGTGGACTGGCCCACCACGCTGACCAACGCATCCCGCTGTCCTCCGATGGCGCCGCCGCTGGGATGCGTAATTACCGTCGAGGGATTGACGCCCGAGCCCAGAACAAAGAATTGATATGGTTGGCTGAAGTTATCGATGGTGATCATGCCGGCCCACGCTCCATGGGCCCAGCCGCCGAGGATCGCCAGCACCGCGCAAGCCACGCGACCGGCTCGCAGGCTTACCGCCAGTACGTTCAAGAAGACGCGAACAGGATTTTCCATGCGCAACTCAACAATCGATGGCTGGTCCGTGCTGATGCCGATCGAGATGGGTTGAATTGCACGCTATGCCGTACTCATGATCCCCACGCGCACTCAGCCGGCGCAATGGATGCCTCGAAAGGCAAATCGCGCAAGCGGCGACACGATGGCGGGAATGATGGGTCAGGGAAACCGCAAGCCAGGCGTGGAAAAAAGAAGTGACCAGGGCACCAGAAGCGCCCTGCATCCACGGTTTCTTGGCCTGCGGCGGGCAATCAGCCCAGCCTCGACCTCATGAGCAACTCAAAAAACAGACAGTAGGTAAAATAGGCAAGAGTTCCTGCCTGTGTCTATATAAACACCGCCACGATCGGATGTCAAGCGTCTGTCCAACAAATTAAGCCGGTCTGACGTTGCACACTGGATCTACCGGTTATGACGTCTCCCTGCCGCTGTCGGCACGACGGTCGGCCGAACCTTGCAAAGCGGTCAATCCTGCGAGAGAAAGTTCCGTAATTCGACCTTGACGCCTGGGCAATTTATGTATCGTAAGTGCTTATACTATAACGCTTTACTACGTTTGATGAAAATCGCGTGTCGGCGCGCGCCGGCGCGCAACTTCAAATTATTTTTTGCGCCGCAAGTCATTCCGTGAGCGATACTTTTCGCACTAGCGTTCGTTTCGGGCCGCACAATTAATTTGCGAAAACCGAAATCGTCCGCCACACTCTAATGTGCGTCGCTTGCGTGCCCCTGGGTACGTTCTGCGCGCGGAAACTTGAGCCAAACTTCGAATTCTCGCATTTTAAGCGGTTAGACAACGAGCAGGGTGAACTCATGGTCAAGACGATTGCATTTCCGGCATTTTTGATTCCCGTGGCGCTGGCCGCTTCGGCTTTTGCGCAAGAGATGGGCCAGGCCTACCGGCTGGTCTATCAAACCGTCTACGACCAGCAGAAGATCACGGCCTATCGAATCGAAAACGAGCTGGTTTATGAAGAACAACAGCAGACCGCGTATCGGCCGGTGTACGAAACCGAGATGCGCGAGCAGCGCTATACGGTGACCCGACCGGTCACCGAAACCAGCGAGCGCGAAGAGCGCTACAAAGTCATGCGGCCGGTTTGGGAAACACAGGTGCGCGACTCGAGCTACGACGTGGTGCGTTCGATTCCCGAAACTTCGGAGCGCGAGGAGCGCTATACCGTGGCTCGCCCGGTTTATGAAACGCAGGAGCGCGAGGAGCGTTACGTCGTGCAGCGACAGGTTTTGGAAACGGCCGAGCGCGACGAAGCGACCGCGGTCGTCGAGCCGGTCACCACGTATCAAACCAACTATGTCGACCAGGGTCAGTTCGTCGATCAGCAAGTCGTGACCCCCGGCACGGTCCACAACCGGCTGCGTTGGCTGCCCGCGGCCTGCGCGATCGATCCGCTGACCGGTGCGTCGACGTATCAACGCGGCGGTCTGGCGTGGGTGCCCGAGGCCGGCCCGGCGCACGTAACCATGTACCGCGCCTGGCAGCCAAACGTCGTGGCGCAGCAAGTGCCGCAGACCACCTACGTGCAGCGTATCGTGACGCGCAAGGTGCCGGTGCAGGTGGCCCGCCTGGTCAACGAAGAAGTCGTCCGCAAGGTGCCGGTGCAGGTCTGCAAGATCGTGCAAGAAGAACAAGTGCGACGCGTGCCGGTGACCACTTATCGTCAGGTGGTCGAGCGCGTGAAGCAGGAAACACCGGTGCAGGTTTGCAAGATGGTCGAGGAAGAAGTGGTGCGCCGCGTGCCGGTGACCACCTGTCGGATGGTGAGCGAAGAACGGGTCGAGCAGATTCCGGTGCAAGTCTGCAAGATCGTGGCCGTGCCGCAAACGGTCCGCGTGGCGCACGTCGTCGAAAAACGCGTGCCGGTGACTTATACGCAACAAGTGCCGCGGACCGTGGTGATGCGCGTTCCGCTGGAGACATGTGCTCCGGCGCCGGTCTGCTGCGACTCGGCCGCGACAACGGTGGTCCCGGCGACGACAATCACACCGTCGGGCACTTTCCGCAGTACTCCGACCCCGGCCAATCCCGATCGGTCCAACGGCAAATCGTCGTATGACAAATCGTCGGGCAAAGAAGGCAATGCGACCAGGCGTCCGTCACTGGCGCCCGAGGAAAAGATCGGCCCAGTGGACGAAGAGGCTCAATAGCGTTAAGTCGAGCCGCGCGTCGATCGGATCCGACAAGTTCTCGCGGCGAGCAACCAAGCCAGCGCCAGGGGGGCACGGCCTTAACGGGCCGGTGCCCCTTTTTGTTTCCTGCATCCCATCGCCGGCGGCATTCGCGCTGCCCAATGTCACGGAAGTCCACAATTCGCGCTGATGCGCGCGCCGGGCGTCTTGCCCTATAATGAGCCGCATGAGCGAAGGCCCGAAAACCCGTCGGCTTCAATTCAATGTTCGTGGCCTGCTGCTTTTTACCGCTGCGGTCGCCTGCTTGATGGGATTTCTCTCGCATCGGTACCGCGACCGTCCGCTCGTCGTGGCGGTAGGCATTGCGGATTGCACGCTGGTCATGATGATCATGGTCATCGTCTGCATGCTTCCAGAACGATTCGGCCGCTGGCTCCGCCCGCTGGCCGCCATTGCGTTTGGTATCCTGTCGATGTTCTTTGGCATATGGGCCAAGAATCACTTCTGATTCCACGCGGATTCAGGGAGGGCGCCGAGCTATTTCCGAAAATCTCCGATTGGACTGACGCGCGCGCCGCCTTCTCGCCCGATTTGACACCCACCCTGGGGTTTGCCAGACTACAGCACGCGCGGCGGACGGGATCGGGCGCACTGGCTGGCTCGCCGCGGGCCGGCCACGATTTTCGGATCTGGAATATCAAAGTTTTCAAGACGACCTGGTTTTCGTTCCTTCGGGATGGAGCCCCGCGCGATGACGACCATCTCAACCGATTGTTCCGCCGACGAATTGCTCAAGGGCCAGCGGGTCGCGCTGGTGGGCAAACTGGCGGGCATGTCGAAGCGCGAGGCGCAACAACTGGTGCGCCGGCATGGCGGCACGATCGTCGAGCGGCCCGACGCTTCGGCCACGCTGCTGGTGGTGGGCGAACATGAGCTGCCGCTGGGTGACTCGCCGTTGGAAGAGGCGTTTGACGACGCGGTGCGCGAAGCGGTGGATCGCGGCACGTTGGAAATCGTCAGCGAGACGCAGCTTTGGCATCGCTTGGGACTGGTCGATCGCCAACAGCACATCCATAACCTCTACACGCCGGCCATGCTGGCCAAGTTGCTCGCCGTGCCGGTGTCGACGATTCGCCGCTGGCAGCGGCGCGGCTGGATCGTGCCGGTGCGCGAGGTGCGCCGGTTGGCGTATTTCGACTTCCAGGAAGTCGCCACCGCCCGGCGCCTGACCGAGTTGCTCTCGGCCGGCATGTCGCCGGCGACGATCGAAAAAAAGTTGGCCGCGCTGGGCCGCTACTGGCCCGGAGTGAAACGGCCGCTGGCGCAGCTTTCGATCATCGTCGAAGGCAAGCACCTGCTGCTGCGGCAGGGAGACGGCCTGCTCGAGCCCGGCGGGCAGTTGCATTTCGACTTCGGGGCGGCCGCCGACGGAGATGCACCGGCCAATCCTTCCAGCCTGGTGTTTACCTCGAATGTTTTGGCGTTTAGGGCGCGCGACCCGCGATCGATGCCGGCGACGCCCTCCGAGATGGTCCAGTTGGCCGGACAACTGGAGGACGAGGGTCAGCCGGAAGCGGCGGCCGACATGTATCGCGCGGCCATGGCCGCCGGGGGACCCAGCGCCGAGATTTGCTTTCTCCTGGCCGAACTGCTCTATCAGGCGCACGATCTGACCGCCGCCCGCGAACGCTATTTCATGGCGATCGAGCTGGACGAAGATTACGTCGAGGCGCGGGCCAACTTGGGTTGCGTGCTGGCCGAGCTGGGCGAACAGGAGCTGGCCATCGCGGCGTTTCAAGGCGCGCTGGCCTATCACGACGACTATCCCGACGTGCACTACCATTTGGGGCGCATTTTGGACGAAGTCGGCCGCCCGCAGGATGCCGTGGCGCATTGGGAATCTTATTTGCGGCTGGCCCCCAAGAGTCCCTGGGCCGAGGAGGCCCGCGAGCGACTCGGCCGGTAGGGCTTTTTTCGCGGGATTTCGGCCAGTCTTGTCGGCTCGAGTTGCCATTTCCGCCTGCGGTGCCCGGCGGCGCGCTGCTTGCAAAAATGGGGGGATTACGTATCCTTCAATTTGCGCCAGGGAGGGCTGTTCCCATGAGCAGGCGGTTTTTTGGCCACAAGCTGGCTCGCACGGCGGGGGTTCTTTCCCGCTCGGTTCCTTCTCGTCCACGATCGCGCCGGAACGCATGAGCGACATTCTTTTTCAATACCACAAGGTCAACCCCACGACCTGGGTCTATCTCTCGTCGCTGCTGACGATCGGCCTGTTCTTCAAGTTCAGCCGCGTGTGGAGCGTGCGGAACTTGGATCTGATCGGGCTGATTCTTTTGGCGCCCGGCCTGCTGGTCGTGGAATATGGCCTGTCGAAAGAAACCCGCAGCATCGAACAGATCGGCTATATCTGGCTGTTTGTCACCAGCGGCCTGTTCATGATCCGGCTGCTGTTGGATCCAATGATGGTCCGCCGCCCGTTGCTGGAGCCCAACCTGTCGGTCGGCGGCATGACGTTTTTGGGCATCTCGCTGTTGATCTTTTTGATGGCCAACGTGGTCAACAGCAAGATGACCCCCAACGATCTGGCCGGCGCCAAGGGGGCCGAACAGGTGCGCGCTCGCCAGTCGTCCGGGCCCGACGACCATAGCCTGACCACGCATGGGCCCGGCTATCCGCTGCTGCACTTGCTGCCCAGTTTGTCGACGCAGATGCTGCTGATCGAAGACGCGGCGCGGCAGACGCCCCAGGAAAAAGATTTGCGGCGCGACGTGGTGCACATCGCCACGGCGCGGACGATGGCCATCTTGTCGCACATGGCCGTCGTGATCGGCATGGTGCTCATCGGCTATCGCCACTTCGACAATATCCGCGCCGGCATCGCCGCGGCCACGCTATATTTGATGTTGCCCTACACGGCCCAACTGACCGGCCGGGTCGATCACGTTTTGCCGGCCGCGCTACTGGTGTGGGCCGTTGAAGCGTATCGCCGGCCGCTGGTCTCCGGCATGTTGATGGGGTTGGCGATCGGCGTGATCTACTATCCCGCGTTTTTGCTGCCCTTGTGGCTGGGGTTCTATTGGCAGCGCGGCCTGTTGCGGTTTTCGTTGGGCGTGGTATCGACGTTGGCCCTGCTGGTCGCGTCGCTGGCGTTCACCTCCGACAGCATGGCCGGATTCTGGGCTCAGGTGCAGCAAATGTTCGGCTGGACCAGCCTCTCGCCGAAAGATATCGAGGGCTTCTGGAGCTTCGACATCATCGACCCGGTCTACCGCTATCCGGTTCTGGTGCTGCTGGTGGCTTTCTGCGCCAGCCTGGCTCTGTGGCCGGCCCAGAAAAACTTGGGCACGCTGTTGAGCTGCTCGGCGGCCGTGATGCTCGGCACGCAATTCTGGCATCCGCACGGCGGCGGGCTGTACATGGCCTGGTACTTGCCGCTGGTGCTGTTGACGATCTTTCGTCCGAACCTGGAAGATCGCGTGGCACTCTCGGTGCTGGGAGAGGGCTGGTTTCCCAAACGCCGCGCCAATATCGGCGGCGCCGAGCAGGCGGCTTAACGGCCTATTTTCAGGGAAACTGCGCGGGGCTGAAACCCAGATCGACGATGCTGCACCCGACGATCGCGTTGAGACCCAGGCTGCGGGCCTTGGCCAGGATTTCCGGGCTTTCGCTGCCCGGGTTGAACCACACTTCGTCGCAGCCCTTGGCCGCGATTTCTTCCAGCAGCGTCAAGCCC
>JBGQKM010000177.1:0-12855 GCA_041499515.1 Planctomycetia bacterium
GATCGGCACCGAGTGACCATCAGCCAGTCGAATCGCGAATGGCTCGAAAGGACGCCGCCCGATCGCTTCTCGTAAGCCGGCGAGATCCATTGCAATTAATTCCTTCGATCCGACATCCAAAAAACCCCCGCAGCCGCGCTTCGCGACTCGGGGGTTATGTGAATGGCGGGGACAGGATTCGAACCTGCGACCTCGAGGTTATGAGCCTCGCGAGCTACCGGGCTGCTCCACCCCGCGATATGTTTTGGACGGTCGCCAACCCCATCGTCCTCCTGACGACGATGACGACCAGCAGGTGTATTGTAGCGGACCAGGCATGAATCGTCGAGGGCTGTCCCGAGACCACGCACCGGCGATCTCCCAAGATCCGTCCGAGGCCGCGCCAGGACGCAGACGCATCATAATCGTTCTGTCGAGACACCTTAGACAGCCGGCCGATTCGACGCAAGTGGCGTTTGCGCCAAGCGTTCTTGCTTGGCGCGGTTGGGGGGTACTGTTAAACTTCAACTAGCGGTCTACGGAAGAGGTATTCTTGCTTTCTGCCCGATTCGGGATGACCCTGCGGTCCCGAACACTCCATTTCAATCGGCAGGCGCGTCGGGAGTTGGTTTATGGCGGTTCCCAATCCTGAGCTCCCCAAGAGCCAGTTGCCGCCTTTGTCGAACACCTCGGGCAGCCGGCCGATTCCGGTCTCCTCATCCTCCGCCGGACCACAGATTTCCGGCAGCGGGAATCGTCCCATTCCGCTGCGTCCCAAGACCAGCGACGAACTTCCTGGCACGTACGAGCACGACGACGAGGAAGAGAACGACGATCTGAGGGAAATCCTCAGAAACGCGCCGGCCTGGCTGGTGAGCACCGTCTTCCACATGCTGCTGCTGATCATTCTTGGCCTGGCGGCAGTGCAGGCCGCCACTAGGGCGCCCACAGCCGACATCGAAGTGGCCAACCAAACCGAAGAGCTGGGCACGCAACTCGAAGATTCCAGCGTGCTTGAGGGACAAAGCACCCGGTTGGAAAACGTCGGCGAGGAGCAAGTCATCACCCCCCGGGACTTGCCCCCGGTCGACGATCCGCTGGCCGCGCCGCTTGAGATCGGCGATTTGAAACTGGGCGCCGGCGGCCTGGCCCCCATGACCGGGCCGGTCACGATCGAGGGCGCCCCGATCGGCATGGCGCTCAAAGGCCGGCAGATCGGCTCGAGAAACGTGCTGCTGGGAAGATTTGGCGGCAATGCCACGACCGAACAGGCAGTCGAAAAAGCCTTGGAGTGGTTGGCAAAACAGCAAAAGGCCGACGGACTGTGGAGCCTGTCGGGCCCTTACAGAGATGGCTCACAGAGCGAGAACAACGCGGCCGCCACGGCGATGGCCTTGCTGGCTTTTCAGGGGCACGGCGACACGCACCGCGACGGCAAGTACGCGAAAAACGTCAGCCGCGCCTGGAATTCGTTGCTCAAGATGCAGCGCAAAGACGGCCTGATCACCGGCACGATGGCCGAACGAACCCAATTGCTCTACACGCACGCGCAATGCGCCATCGCATTGTGCGAGCTGTATGGCATGTCGAACGACTCGCTCTATCGCGGCCCGGCCGAACGCGCCATCGAATATGCCGTGTCCATTCAGGACCCGGAAAAGGGGGGCTGGCGGTACGAGCCGGGCCGAGATTCCGATACGTCGGTGACGGGCTGGTTCGTCATGGCGTTGCAAAGCGCTCGCATGTCGCGACTCAAGGTGCCCGAAGCATCCCTTAAACGGGCTTTCGCGTATCTCGACACCGCCCAAATCGACGATGGCCGACGCTATGGATACTGGACCGATACACAACCCTCGGCGGCGGTCACGGCCGAGGGGCTTTTGTGCCGACAGTACTTGGGCTGGAAACGCGATGACCCGCGGCTCGTCGACGGTGTCACTGCGCTTGTGACCGCGTCTCCGATCGCGTACGACAATGGAATGAACCATGATGTTTACTACTGGTACTACGCCACGCAAGCCGCTCACCACATGGAAGGCAAGCTCTGGGACCAGTGGAATAAAGTCATGCGCCAGGAAGTGCCCGCGCATCAGGTCAAAATGGGCCCCGAGGCCGGCAGTTGGGACCCGCACGGCGACAAATGGGGCAGTTTTGGCGGCCGGCTGTACGTGACTTGCCTGAGCGTCTACATGCTGGAAGTCTACTATCGTCATCTGCCGATCTACTCGGGCTACAAGTTCGTCGAAGGCGTAGGCCCCACGATGGATCCCGACGCCAGGCCGGGCGCAGCGCCCGAAAAAGCCTCGCCGCCCGAGAAAACCCCGCCCGCAAAAACGCCGCCCGCCGCCGCGAAGGCCGCGCCCTAGGGCGTCAAAAGTCCTCGCGGCTGCAGGGCCGGCTAATCGGCCTGCGACTCGGCCAGAATCTTGGCATACGCTTTTCGCGCCACCGCATAGGCTTCGGCCGCGGCGGGTTGTTCCTCGGGACGCGTTCGCTTGACCTTCTGGTTCCAGCACACGTCCACCGCATCCAAGCACCACTGCGCACTCTTCCGGCTGGCGCGAATCGGCTTGTCGTCGAGTTCCACGAAAACCGGGTTGGTGTGGCAACTCGGGAAGATCCGCAGGGCCACCCAGCTCGATCGATCGGGCGTATAGTGGAAGGTCAGGTCCTGCGGCTTGCCGTCGGCCACGAGCTCTTGTTTTTCCACCGCCTGGCCATTGACGATCAACTCGACCGGCACCTTGCCGGTGTCGCCTATGCGCGCTCGTTCCACGTGCCAGTACGGTTTTTGATCCAGCGGTTTGCTTCGGATATCATCGCGCGGCTTGTCGGCCAGCAAGGCGGCGGCCCGCACGCGAATTTCCAACGGCTTGCCGCTTGAGGCGGCCAGAGCGCTGGGCCGGCCCGCGGCCCCGGGTTCGCCGACGCCCAGGCCATTGACCGTGAAGTCGAACAAGTGGCTCAGCCCGTCGCAGCAGTAGCTGCGCCCATCGCGGATTTGCGCCACCCAGCGGTCGTAATCCAGAGGCTTGCTTTTGTCGAGCTTCACATACGCACGGCCTAAACCGACCTTGTCTCCGTAGATGCAGGGAAAGTCGGTCTCGCCGCTAATGCGCGCGGTGTATCCGCAGTTGAGCGTGTGATACCAGATGTTCAGTTCCCAAATGGCGGGAGTGTCCACGGCCGAAATAAAATCGCACGCGCCGTGCACGACGTCGACCACGTACTCGTTGGCCCCGATTCCGTCGAACTTGGGCATGTCAAAAGTCGGCAGGCTCTTGGCGGGCACTTGCAGGCCCCAGCCGCTGTGCGAAAACCCAACCACGCCCCCCTGCGATTTGCCCCACTGCAAGATCGGCAAGTCCCAACTGGGCCACTGCTCGATCCGCGTCGTGCCGGGATAGTCGTCTTCGCTCAGCCGCAGCAGGCACAAGTGGCCGGCGTGCTGGCTGGGAAAGCCCGAGACCTCGACGTCGTAACGCATCAGGTTATAGGGCTGCGACAGTTTGTGGACCTTGCCCTCGAAATACTGCTTTTGAAAATACCAGCATGGACCCCAGGACAGCACGCAGCCGACGTTCAGGTCTTCGCCCAGGATGTGCCGCATCATGTCGACCGGCTGCACCCCTTCCGACGGCGATTCATAATGCGCGCAGCCGGCCGCGTGAATGTGATGATCGCCCGAAAACCAACCGTAGTCGGCCATTTTGATCCATCGCTTCAGGTGGAACGTCTCTTTGTGCGAGACCGAGTCGGGCACCGTGATCTCCTTGTCCAGCACAAGATATTCCGGGCCGCGGCCGTAGGTCACGTGGTATTTTCCCGGCGGCAGCATCACCGACTCGCCGCTGTGGCGATAGATTTGCTCGTGAAAGAAAAAGTCCGGCGCCAGCCGGCGGGCCATCGACGGATAGACCCGGCCCTTGAGATCGTGAATCACGAAGTGCCCGGTGGTCGGCTGACCGTCGTCGTCGAGCACTTCCAGCGTGACCTCGACGGCCGGTTCGCAATTGAAAAGCAGATTGGCCTCGTTGCGGAATCCCAGGTCTTGGGTTCCCTGTCCCACGTCGAAAACCAGCTTGGCCTCGCGCCGGCCGACGTCGCGGCTATAGAGTTCGACCAGGCGATATTCCAGCGGCAAGCCGGAAAGCGTTTTGTTGAGCGGTTGGCCATCCACCATGGTCACGTCGAGCCAGCGATCGCCGACTTCGTTCGGCTTGATCGAGATTTTCGGGTCGGCGCTGCCGGTCGACCGTTTCACCAGCGGTTCGGCGTTGGGGCTCGAAACCCGCAAGGGCGCGGTGACGCCTCCTTCGTTGTGCACCTTGACCAAGAAGACGCGGTGCCCCTGTTGCAACAGTTTGAGCGGGGCCTGGCCGGCGGCGACCTTGACCCGGCTTTCCGGATTGATGTTGACGCCCACCAGACACAAGGGATCGAGCACCGCCTGAACTTGTTTGGCCGCCTCGGCCGCGTTGTCGGTGGAGAGCGCCTTTTCGATCGCGGCTTGTTGTTGCTTGTCCAAGGGGCTGCCGACCAGTTCCAGCGCCTGCACGACGCGATTGACACCGGCGGCCAGCGGTTGCAGTTCGATGTCGGTGACGATCGGCAGCGGGTCGGCCGCTGAGCAAATCCCTCCGCAAACCGATAGCAGACTGAAAATCACGAAATTCGTGGTGCGGCGCATGGCTGGTAGATCCTTGGGGTGGGGGTCGATGGCATGGACTTACCCGCGCGCGAACGGTTCGGCGCATTGGGTCCCATGATACGGCGCGCGGCGAGCACCCTGCAAGCAAATTGGATCGAGATCGGCCCCAGCCGGCTCGCTTTGGATGTCTGGGGCCGTCGCCGGGCGATGCTAGCGGGGATAGACTTACGGCGATCATGTCGGGAGGCGGGGCAAAATCTCTGGCCTTGGCCCATTGGGCCAGCCGATTTACGTCTAAGCGGAGCGCAGGGGCAGCGTCACTTCGAATCTCCGCGGGCTGTCGCGCGCCCTTTCGGGCCATTCGGCGGCAGGTCGATTTCAATGCTCAATTCGTGGAGTCGTGACATGGACTATCAGCCGGTGCTCAATTTCTGTCGATTGCGCTTGGGCATGAAGCCCGTGATCGATTACGCGCAGTCGCGCCGCAAACTGTTGGGCGTCGCCGACTTGCCGATTCGGACCGTGTTCGACGTCGGCGCCAATATCGGCAAGAAAGTGCGGCAGTTTCACAAGCTGTTTCCCGAAGCCACGATCTATTGCTTCGAGCCCGTGAAATCCACCTATGAGACGCTCGAGAATTGGGCCCGTCAGCAAAACGGCGCCGTGCAGGCCTTCAACATTGCGTTGGGCGATCGCGTCGGCGAAACCAGCATTCACTGGAATCAAGAACACTCCGGCGGCTCGACGGTGCTCCAGCCATCGTCGGAACGGCAGCGCGAGTTCGTCAAGTTGCCGGTGCGGATGGAAACGCTCGACAGCGTCGCCAGCCGGTTGGACATCCGCGATCAGATCTTCGTCAAGATTGACGTCGAAGGTTTCGACATGCAGGTGATCCAGGGCGGGACGAACCTGTTGGAACGGGCCGCGGCGGTGATGATCGAGATCGCCATCAGCGAATCGCCCACCGATCTTCCGACTTTCCCGGAATTCATGCGTGCCTTGTCGGATTTGGGCTATATGTACCGCGGCAACCTGTCGCACGGTTTCGTCAACGGCATTCCGCGACTGGCCGACGCCGTTTTCATCCGCCCCCCCGCGACCCGACGCGCCGCGGCCTGAAAGCGCGAATCATCGCGATTTTGTGATCTCGTCAGGCCGGCAAAGCCACGCTCAAACGCGCGGCCAGCTTGACCAGTTCACCCCAGTTGCCGTCGTCCAGCGGGATGCCGTCGGCCGAACGCTCGGCAAGGACGCGCCGCTCGGGATCGCCGGGCAGCAAAATTTCACTGGCGCCGTCGATCGTTGGGCAGCTTCGCACGAAACGGCACAGCCCGGAAACTTCTTGGGCAAAATGCTCGGCGCCGCCCAAGTGGCCCGGGTCGAGCACCAGCATGAACACGCAATTTCCATTCTGGTTGACGGGAACTTCGCGAATGCAAACGCCGCCCGATAGCGCGCCGGCGAAGATCTCGACCATCAGCCCCAGGCCAAAACCTTTGTAGGCCTGGTCGCCGCCCATCGGCCGGATCGTGCCCGGCGGATTGCCATAGAGCGTGGTCGGATCGTTGGTCGGGCGTCCTTCACTATCGAGTAGCCAGCCGTCGGGGCAGAGCTGGCCGGCGATGCGCTTGACGCGGACTTTGCCTTCGGCCGTGGCGCTGGTGCCAAAATCCAGGATCAGCGGACCGCCGGGGGCGGGGGCGCCGATCGCCAGAGGATTCGTGCCCAGCCGCGGCGCTTTGCCGCCGGGGGGCGCGACGCGGCGGGCATGGCCGTGCGTGTTGACCATCAGCATCGAGACCAGGTGTGCTTCGGCCGCCATCTCGCAATACTCTCCCAGCCGGCCGATGTGACTGCATTGAATGAGCGTGCCAACGGCCAGGCCGGTGTGGCGGGCCATCTCGATCAGCTTGCGCGTCAGACGCTGCGCTTGCGGCTGGCCAAAGCCCCAGTGGGCGTCGCCGACAAAGATGCCCGGCGATTCGCGAAGCGGCGTCAGCGCGGCCCCCGCCACGACCTCGCCCTTGCGGCAGCTTTCGAGATAACTGGGAATCCGCATCACGCCGTGCGAATCGTGCCCGCGAAGATTCGCGCCGACCAGGCTCTTGGCCACCAGCGCCGCCTCGTCCGTGCCCAGGCCGCCGGCGACGAGCAATCGCGTGGCAAAATCGTTCAACACGTCGGCAGAAAAGTTTTGCATAGCGGTCCCGAGGATTCTTTATGAGAGCGAAGTTTTTTCGAGAGTCGTTCCGTGGATCATCGTAATGAACCAGGCGTTCGAGTGGCTAGCCTTCGGTTTTCGATGTTTCAGCAGGCGCGGCATACCACTGGGTCGTGGGTGCGACATCGACCACTTGGCGCGGCAAACGTCGACAATCGTGGGTCAGAAGTGCCTGGCCTGCCGGATATCCTGGGGATAGAGCGGTAATTGGCATTGTCCTGCTGCCGGGGCGTGCTATACTTGGGTTGTAAAGCTGTAGCGAGAGCGGCCGGCCTTTGCCGGCCGTTTGAATTGCTTTTGGGGCCATCGCCCGCGGAAACACGCAGATTTGCGGTTTCGGGGCATCGGTTTCCCAGGTGCGCGATTGGTCTCGTCACACTTTAGTGGTAGACGAGATCTTCTTTTCCACCATGCCGCAATTTGGGCTTTCGGCTTCGCAGCCTGGCCTTCCTACCGCGGCCACACACATTGCCTTTGTTTTGCGGCTCCGTAGAGCTCCCCAGGCGCGCTTGAAAAGCGTGCCGAGCCAGTGCCGCAGCGGGCAGACGTTTTTGTTTTGTTTGGCGCTGGCGAACGATCGTTCGCCCGGCGCGGAAAGTGATTTGGGAGAATTCATGACGTTCGAAGATTTGGGATTGAATGCCGCGTTGTTGAAGGCCGTGACGAGCGAGGGATATACCACGCCCACGCCGATTCAAGAGCAGGCCATCGGCCACGTGCTTGAAGGCCGCGACCTGTTGGGCGTGGCCCAAACCGGCACCGGAAAAACGGCCGCCTTCGCGCTGCCGATCCTGCAACGATTGGGCAACAACGGCGGACAGCCGCGGGCACGCGGGCGGAAAGCCCGGGTGCTGGTGCTCTCGCCGACACGCGAACTGGCGGTGCAAATCGCCGAAAGCTTTGCCACCTATGGCCGCCATACCGGACTGCGACAAACGGTCATCTACGGCGGAGTGAGCCAGAACCCGCAGGCCAAGGCGGTCCGCGACGGCGTCGACATTCTGGTCGCCACGCCGGGCCGGCTGATGGACTTGATGAACCAAGGGCTGGTCACGCTGGCCGGCATCGAGGTGCTGGTCGTCGACGAAGCCGACCGAATGTTCGACATGGGTTTCATTCGCGACATCCGCAAGATCGTCGCGAAACTGCCGAGCAAACGGCAGACGCTGCTGTTTTCGGCCACCATGCCGGCCGACATTCGCCAACTGGCCGACACGATTCTGAGCAACCCGGTGCGTGTGCAGATCGCGGCCAAAAGCGCGGAGGCCGACACGGTCGAGCAGGCCGTGTACTTCGTCGAAAAGCGAAACAAGCCGGCCCTGCTGACCCATTTGATTCAGAAGGCCGAAATCACGCGGGCATTGGTCTTCACGCGAACCAAGCACGGCGCCGATAAGGTGGCCAAACACCTGTCGCGCGCGGGCATTCGGGCCGAGGCGATTCACGGCGACAAGACGCAGAACGCCCGGCAGCGGGCCCTGGTGAACTTCAAGTCCAGCAAGCCCCCGGTGCTGGTGGCCACCGACGTGGCGGCCCGGGGATTGGATATCGACGAAGTGTCGCACGTCGTCAACTACGACATGCCCAACGTGCCGGAAACCTACGTGCACCGCATCGGCCGCACGGGCCGCGCGGGAATGACGGGCATCGCCCTGTCGTTTTGCGATCACGACGAGCGCGAGCACTTGCGGGATATCGAGAAACTGTTGCGCAAGAAGACGCCCGTGTGCAACGACCATCCAGAATATGCGGCGGCCAAAGAACCGGCCGCGGGCCAGCGACCGGCCAGGGCCACAGCCGCCCCGAGCGTGCCCACGCGTAAGCCGCACGCCGCCGGCCCGGCCGACGGGCGGCAGCGTTCGCGCCGCCGCAAGTTCAGCACCTCCACGACGCCGAAAAAGCAAAACGGCTACACGACCATGTGGTAGGGGCGATGTGGTAAGCCGGATGTGGTAAACGGCTCGAATTGAATTAAAATGCCGCGGTGGTTTTCACAAGAAATCGCCGCGGCATTTTCATGAGCCAGCGGACAAAACCGCCGGGGTCTGTCCCAATTTTGCGGAGTCCGCGGAGCAAAATGGGACTGTCCCCCTCTCCGAAAGGTTTTGTCCACCGGCTCTTATTTCAGCCGAGCCGGTGGACCCGCGGTGGAACCATCCGGCGGCCAACTCGACTTCGCCTATTCCGCGGCCGGGCCTTGATCGTTCGTCGGTGGTGCGGCATATTCGAGTCGGAGGAGACAAGAATATGGCCGAGGTGATTCGCGTGTGGGGGGAGGGACGAACCGCCCTGCGGCGCCCGGAGGGGGAGCCGATCGACGTGCCGGAGGATTATGAGGAGATCGAGCCGGGCGACCCGTTCGTGACCCGGCACGTCAAGAAGTTGGCCGAGCGGGTCTTTTTGCGGATGAAAAAAACCAGCCGCCGATGGCCGTCGGCCGTGGTCGGGATTCTGGCACCCAGGGCGATTGTCGCCCAGGTCCAGGCCGAAGCTCAGGCTACCCGCGACCGGCGGGCCGCCAAGAACGCGGTCGCCCAAGAGCGGCGGAAAAAGAAAGAGGAGCGCGACAACGCGTCACGCGTCGAAAGGCTCCGCGCTCTGTTGCCGGGCATGCCCGCGGACGACGCCCAGGCGATCGTGCAACGTGCGTTCGAGGTGGGCAGCGGTCGCGTGGGGCGCAGCTCGCGATTGGATGACGAGCGGAAACTGATCAATGCGACCAAGGCCCACATCCGCCACGCCTACACCGATTATGACCTGTTGATGCTCGAAGGCTGGAGCCGCGAGGACGCCCGAGAGCATGTTCACGGCGCCGTGGCCGAGGTTTTTTTGACCTGGCAGGCGCCGCCAACGTGATCGCCCGGCCCGGCTTTGATGTAAACTTTCAGAGGACGCTTGCAAGGAGACGCCTGCCATGACGCGCACGACGGCCCTGGCGATTCTGTTGCGCGTGCTAGGCATCGCCGGCCTGTTCGCGCTGGTGGCCGTGGCGATGCCGATGTCGTGGATGGTCCAGACGCACCGCTGGCTTGGGCTGGGTGAGATGCCCAGCGACCCCGTGGTCGAGTACCTCGCACGCAGCGTTTCGCTGGCGTATGCCCTGTTTGGCGCTTTCTTTCTGGTATTGGCGGCCGATTTGGAACGTTATCGTCCGTTGGTGCGGTGGCTGGGCGTCTTAATCGCGCTGTTGGGCGCGGTCCTGCTCGGCGTTGACGTGCGGGCCGGAATGCCGACCTGGTGGATTGCCGTCGAGGGGCCGTTTTCGATCGGTTGCGGCCTGTTGATTTATTATCTGGCCGGCCGCAAGAGCGTCGCGCCGGCAGGGCGAAAATAAAAACCCCGCCCGAGTCTTTCGACCTGGGCGGGGTTTGGTGTAAAAAATCCGGCGATACCTACTCTCGCACTTTGGGTACTACCATCGGCTCTGAAAGCTTAACTACCGTGTTCGGAATGGGAACGGGTGTGGCCTTTCAAATATGGTCACCGGAAAGAGGCCGCCCGGGCCGACAATGAGGCGCCGGGCGGCCGATGGTTGTTGCTTGAGTGGGTCCTGGTATTTTTTCAAGGTTCTTGGCCCAACGACATCGATCAAGAGCGTTGGATATATGTGGCCAAGCGTTCGTCCGTTAGTACCGGTTAGCTGAATGGGTTAACCCCACGTACACATCCGGCCTATCAACCTGGTAGTCTTCCAGGGGACTTTCGAGCCAAAGCTCAACGAAACCTGATCTTGGAGCGGGCTTCACGCTTATATGCTTTCAGCGTTTATCCGTTCCGTCCATAGCTACCCAGCCGTGCCGCTAGCGCGACAACTGGCAAACCAGAGGGACGTCCTTCCAAATCCTCTCGTACTAAAGAAGAACCTCCGCAAGTTTCGTACGCCCACAGCAGATAGGGACCGACCTGTCTCACGACGGTCTGAACCCAGCTCACGTACCACTTTCATTGGCGAACAGCCAAACCCTTGGGAGCTTCTTCACCCCCAGGATGTGATGAGCCGACATCGAGGTGCCAAACCGCTTCGCCGCTATGGACGCTCGGAAGCGATAAGCCTGTTATCCCCAGAGTACCTTTTATCTGATGAGCGATGGCCCTTCCACACGGGACCACCGGATCACTAAGCCCTACTTTCGTATCTGTTCGACTTATAAGTCTCACAGTTAAGCACCCTTCTACCTTTGCGCTCGGAGCCTGATTGCCAACCAGGCTGAGGGTACCTTTGGACTCCTCCGTTACCTTTTTGGAGGAGACCGCCCCAGTCAAACTGCCCAACTGAAAATGTCCTCTGCCCGGATTCACGGGAATCAGAGTTAGAACTAAAGCATGTTCAGGGTGGTATTTCAAGGATGGCTCCCTGGACACTGGCGTGCCCAGATCGTCGCCTCCCACCTATCCTACACAAAACATACCTCAACCCAATATCAGCCTGCAGTGAAGGTTCACGGGGTCTTTCCGTCTAGCTGCGGGAACGTGGCATCTTCACCACGACTACAATTTCACCGGGTCACTGGTTGAGACAGTGCTTCAGTCGTTACGCCATTCATGCAGGTCGGAACTTACCCGACAAGGAACTTCGCTACCTTAGGACCGTCATAGTTACGGCCGCCGTTTATTGGGGCTTCGGTCGCGAGCTTTGCTCTTGCGAGCTAACCCTCTTCCTTAACCTACCAACACCGGGCAGGCGTCAGACTCTATACATCCTCTTGCGAGTTCGCAGAGTCCTGTGTTTTTGATAAACAGTCGCTGAAGCCGATTTACTGTGACCCCCAGAGGCTTGCACCCCCAGAGGCACCCCTTATCGCGAACTTACGGGGTCAATTTGCAGAGTTCCTTAACCAGTGTTCTCCCGAGCGCCTTAGACTTCTCGTCTCGCCTACCTGTGTCAGTTTTAGTACGGTCACTTTCGCTTCAACCCTTAGAAGCTTTTCTTGGACGTCCTTCGGATGACTTCTCGAACATAAACGCGATCGGTCCTGTCCTTTGGCTAATGAGGGCGGATTTGCCTATCCCTCACCTCCAGACAAGCCACGGACGTTTCTAATCGTACCGCTCACCCTACAAACGCCGTCCCTCCATCGGTCCACGAAAGTGGCGCAGGAATGTTGACCTGCTGTCCATCGTCTACGCCTTTCGGCCTCGACTAAGGTACCGGCTAACCCTGGGCGGAATTACCTTCCCCAGGAAACCTTAGGCTTTCGGCGAGCAGGATTCTCACCTGCTTTATCGTTACTCATTCCGGCATAATCACCTGTACACCCCGATACCGTTCCTTGCGGTGCGGCTTGTGTCTGATGTACAGCGCTCTCCTACCACGACAGCCGGCCCGCAGGCTGGCTGTCATCCACTGCTTCGGTGTCGTACTTACTCCCGTTCATTATCGGCGCAGAATTTCTCGGCCAGTAAGCTGTTACGCACTTTTTAAATGGTGGCTGCTTCTAAGCCAACATCCTGGCTGTCACAGAAACTCAACTTCCTTAGTGACTAAGTACTCCTTCGGGACCTTAGCAGATGGTCTGGGTTGTTTCCCTCTCGACCGCGAAGCTTATCCCTCGCGGACTGACTCCTGAGATAGTCGCACCGGTATTCGGAGTTTGGTTCAGCAGAGCAGTCTGGGAAGACCCTCAAGCCGATTCAGTATCTCTACCCCCGGTGCGTAGTGGCTCAAGGCTAGCCCTAAAGCTATTTCGGAGAGAACGAGCTATCTCTGCGCTTGATTAGACTTTCACTCCTCCCCACAAGTCATCCCCTCGGTTTTCAACCCAAGTGGGTTCGGTCCTCCACGCGGTATAACCCGCGGTTCAACCTGCTCATGGGTAGTTCACGCAGTTTCGCGTCTACCACCAGCGACCATTTGTCGCCCTATTCAGACTCGGTTTCCCTCTGGCTTCGGTCCGTAAGACCTTAACCGAGCCGCTGACGGTAACTCGCCGGATCATTATGCAAAAGGCACGCCGTCACACGTTGCGGGCTTGCGCCCGCCATAGTGCTCCGACCGCTTGTAAGC
>JBGQKM010000178.1:0-12783 GCA_041499515.1 Planctomycetia bacterium
CCACTGACCCAACACGTTGGCTTGGACCTTGATGCCCCGGGCGTGAAACTCGCGGCAGATGGCGGGCGTCGTTTCGGCGGCGTCGATTTCCACGGCGGCCGGTCGCAAATCTTCGAGCCAGGGGCCGAAACCGTCCTGGGTATGCCACTCGGGCATCACGGCGACCGTGCCGTTGGAAAGTTCGTGCACCCGGCGCAACGTGTCGCGAGTATCGAAAACCAGCACCTGCCGGTCGACGCCCGCGGCCTTGATCTGTTGAACCAGCAGTTCCGGATCGATGTCCTTGCAGTCGAGATAGAGATTGATTTTGCCTCTGATGAGCGTCAAGGCCTCGTCGAGTTGGAGCAGCCTGGCGCTGGCGAAGCGTTTGGCGAACCAACTGCCGGCGTCCAGTGCCTTGAGCTCTTCGAGCGTGTGTTCGTTGACGGCGCCGGTGCCATTGGTTTTTTCGTTGAGTTGGCGATCGTGAAACAAGACGTGGTGGCCGTCTTTGGTACGCCGCACATCGACCTCGACCCATTCCAGGCCGTCTTCGATGCACAGCTCAATCGCGCGGCGCGTGTTTTCCGGCGCTTCGCGCGCCTGGCCACGATGGACCATCACCTGAAAGGTCCGCGGCGGCATGACCGGCTGGAAAAACGGAAATCCCGGCTCGGCGGCCAATGCCGACAAACGGGCAAGACATAGGAACGTGACGGCCAATAGGATGCGCATGAGTAGGCTTGGGGTTAGAGAAACGGCGGCGGGCGACGGCCAGCGCGTGGGGTTCGACGCTTGAAACTAACACGCCGACCAAACGTCGTCCATTCCCGCTGGCCCGTGCGGGGCTCTGCGCCCCCGAGCGCGCCGCGAATCCCCCGACTTACGCTCGGCCCAGGCTGCGCCCTATACTGGGCGGTAGATTTTTCGGGCCCAGCGGACTAAATTAGACCTTTTCCGGCAGTCTGGCCGGGGCCCAGGGGTGACGAAAACGGGGAGTCTGATGCCGATCATCAAATTCGTTAACGAGAAAAAAGAAATCCAAGTGCCCGAGGGGTCCAACCTCCGCAGCGAGGCGATGCGGGCCGGCGTGGGCCTGTACTCGGGCATCAACAAGGTGCTCAACTGTCACGGGTTCGGCCATTGCGGGTCTTGCCGGGTGTTGATCAGCAAGGGCATGGAAAACGTCAGTCGCATGGGTTTCATGGAACGTATGCGGCTGAAGTTTTCGATGGCCTTTATCGGCAGCGAAAACACCATGCGGCTGGCCTGCCAGACCAAAGTCAACGGTGACGTGGAAGTCCTGACGCGGCCGCCTATCAACTGGTTCGGCGATAACTTCTTCAGCTAACGCGAACCGGCGGGCGCGGCACGGTGGCGCGCCGTCGGGTTCGGCGCGCGGTCGTGCAGCGCAGGCGGACATCCCGTGAAACAAGTCATCGCCATCATCAAACCCTTCCTGGCCGAAAAGGTCTTGGATGGGCTCAAGCGGGCGCCGTTGGAAGCCTGCAGCGTGCGCGAGGTCAAAGGCTACGGCCGCCAGAAAAGCTATCTCGATCAGTACGCCGACAGCGAATACTCGCTGGCCTTTTTGCCCAAGGTCGAAATCACGCTCTGGGTCGACGACGGCCGCGTCGAGGAAATCATGCGCAAGATCGTCGAGGTGGCCCGCACCGGGCGGATGGGCGACGGCAAGATCTTTGTTCTGCCCGCCGCTGAAAGGGTGATCGACTTCTAGCGCGACGAGGTTCGCGAGTTGGTCCGGCCAACGGGCGAGCAACGCTAGCGAGCCGCGGGCGCTAGGCCCTTGGATTCCTGCGCCAGCAGATTCTTCATGCGCTCGACGACCGGCGCGTATTGCGGATCATGCGCCAGGTTCTTGTATTCCCGCGGATCGGCCCGATGGTCGTAGAGTTCCGAACCTTGGTTTCCCCGGTCCCATTCCGAATAGCGCCAGCGCTGGATGCGAACCGATTTGCCCAACACGCCGTTCCAACGCAGCACGGTCACGGCCGGCTGTTTCCAGCGGGCCGCGGCATCGTGCAATAGCGGCACGAGGCTCGTGCCCTGCACGCCTTCGGCCGGCGGCAGCCCACACAGTTCGACCAGCGTCGGGTAGATGCTCAAGAATTCGACCGTGCGCGGCGAAGCCTTGCCGTTGGCTTGCGCGCCCGGCGCGGCAATGATCAGCGGCGCATGCGCAGCTTCTTCGAACAGCGACGTTTTTCGCCACAGCCCCAGGTGTTCGCCCAGGTGCCAGCCGTGATCGCCGAAGAAAACCACGATCGTGCGATCGCTCAAATGCAACCGGTCCAACGCGTCGAGCACCACGCCCACCTGCGCGTCCATGAATGAAATCGTCGCGTAATAAGCGGCCATCAGCCGACGCTGCTCGTCGGGATTCGTCACCGGATCAGGACGATTGCGCACCAGCGACAGCGGCGGAATATCCTGGCGGTCATCGGCCGGTTCGTCGGGCAGCACGACGCGGGCCGGATCGTACATCGTGAAGTATTTTTTGGGCGCTACCAGCGGCTCGTGCGGCTTGTGAAATCCGGCCGCGATGAAAAACGGCTTGTCCACGTTCTGCTCGAGCAGCTCGACGATCCGTCGCGCGGTGTGCCCGTCCGGTTCGTCTTCGTCGCGGTTGTCGGTGGCCAGCCAGCCGACCCTGGCCCCGTCGCTCCCCTCCAGGTGCAAGGGTCCTTGCCGGGCGGCGTTGCGGCCGAAGCCCTTGGCGTTCTCCGCCACGTTCCACCGCACGGCATCTTCGAACGGGACATGAGCAATCTTGCCGACGCGGGCCGTGAAGTAGCCCTGTTGGCCGAAATACTCGGGCAGGAAGGCGACGTCCGGGCCGAGGAAGGTGCGCGGCGCGGTGCCGTTGTCCATGATGTTGGTCGTTTCCGGTCGACGCCCGCTGAGCAAACTGGTACGCGAGGGATTGCACAGCGCGTATTGGCAATAGGCCCGCTCGAACCGCACGCCACGCGCCGCCAGGCGGTCGATGTTCGGCGATTGGACCAGGGGATGGCCGTAACAGCCTAAGTCGTGATTGAGATCATCGGCCGCGATCAGCAGGACGTTGAGCCGCTGGGGCTCGGCCGCGCGGGCCTGCCAAGGCGCGATCATGGCCGACATGAGAACCAGCCAGGCAATGTCGTGTCTGCCCACAAGCAGAGTGGTCATGGCACATCTCTCCGCATGAAATGCCGAACGTTTTGCACCAGGGCTGCCCACAGTTTGGACGGTGAAGCGGCGCCGTGCAAGAGCCGGCCATGCCGCAGCGTTCAGCGACGCGTCAGCCAATGCTCGGCCGCCAGGATCATTGCTCCCAATGTCGTGGTCACGAGCGTCACCGGAACGCCAACGCGGAGAAACTCGAAAAACCCGACGGTGGCATCACGGCCGCTCGGGTGTTGCCGGGCCGTTTCCAGCACGATCAAAGTGGCCACCGAGCCGGGAATCGTCAGGTTGCCGGCCAGCGTGCTGGCCATCGCCAGCACCAGCCACATGAGTTGCGGTTCGATCAGGCCGGGCACGACCTGGCGGGCCAGCACCACGAACGGAACATTCGAGACGACGTTGCTGGCCGCGACCGTCACGGCGCTGAACACGGGAATTTGCGTTGAGAGCGACGAACCGTACATGGGCTGCACCGCTTGGGCCGCGTCTTTGACCAGTCCGGTTTGTTCCAGGCCGTGTACGACGATGAACAGCCCGGCAAAAAATGCCAGCAGCACCCAGGGGACGCGGCCAAGAATCTCGGCAGGCGAGCGCCGTGAAATGACCAGTAGCGCCATCGCGCCGCCCATGGCAACCAGCGGCAAATCGCCAATCACCACGAACCCCACCAGGACGCCCAGCAGCACGGTCATCGATTTTTTCAGCAGGGACCAATCGACCGGCGGCTCGCCGGAAGGAACCGCCGCAAGACCGAACCCCGCGCCGGAGCGCAAACGCGAACCGTAGAACAACAGCAAAATTCCCACAAGCGCCGCCACGCCGGCCAGGCCGACCGGCGCCATCCACAACAGAAATTGGCCATACGTCCACCCACTGTAATTGCCAATCAGCATGTTCTGCGGGTTGCCGATCAGGGTCATCACGCTGCCGATATTGGCGCTCATGGCCAGCGCGATCAAATAGGGTGCCGGCGGCAGCCCCCCGCGGCGCACGAGGGCCAGCACTGGCACGGTGAGCATCAGGCACACGGTATCGTTGAGAAACAGGGCCGACAGCGCGGCCGAAAGAACCGTTAGGCCCATGAGCAGTTGCAGCGGCGAGCGCGTGCGGCTCAAGACGACCGCGGCGGCCAGCTCGAAGAAGCCGCTCTCTTCCAACAGCACGTTGAGTATCATCATGCCCAACAAGAGCACGATCGTACGCGCGTCGATGGCCTGCCAGGCCGCATCGAACGATAGCACGCCGCAGGCGACCATCAGCACCGCGCCGCCCACGGCCGCCCCCGGCCGGTCCAAGTGCAGGCGGGGAATCCTGGAAAAGGCAATCACCGCGTAGGTGCCGGTAAAAATCAACACCGCTGCCCAGATCTGCGTTTCCGGCATCGCGAACCCTGTGGAGAAACCAACGCACTTCGAGACTCGCCAGAGCTTACCCTGATGGTTCGGGCCTCGTCCATGCCGGCTGAATTGGCTAGGATGAGACGAACGGATTCCAAACGGGGAGCCAGCCATGCGCGTCGCGGTTTTCAGCACCAAGTCGTACGATCGCGAGTTCTTGGACGCGGCCCTGGCCGGCTCAGGCCATGAATTCGTTTACTTTTCGCCTCGCTTGACCGCGGAAACGACGCCGTTGGCCGTCGGTTTTCCGGCCGTTTGCGTGTTCGTGCAAGATCGGCTCGATCGCGGCGTGCTTGCGGCACTGGCGGCCGCCGGCACGCGCCTGGTCGCCCTGCGCTGCGCGGGTTTTAATAATGTCGATCTGATCGCCGCCGCCGAATTGGGCATCACCGTGGTGCGCGTTCCGGCCTACTCGCCGCACGCCGTGGCCGAGTACACCGTCGGCCTGATGCTCACTCTGAACCGCAGAATCCATCGGGCAGCGAACCGGGTGCGTGAAGGCAACTTCAACCTGGAGGGCCTGTTGGGCTTCGATTTCCACGGTCGCACCATCGGCATCGTTGGCACCGGCCAGATCGGTTCGATCGTGGCACAGATCATGCACGGATTCGGCTGCCGGCTGCTGGCCCACGACGCACGCGTCAACCCAGCTTGCGAAAGGCTCGACGTGCGCTACGTCCCGCTCGATGAGCTCTACCAGCAATCGGACATCATCACGCTGCACTGTCCGCTGACGCCCGAAACGCATCACCTGATCGACGACCGGGCGATCGCGAAATTGAAGCCCGGAATGATGCTCATCAACACCAGCCGCGGCGCGGTGATCGACACCCGCGCTGTCATCGAGGCCTTGAAGTCGGGCAGGATCGGCGCGCTGGGGCTCGACGTGTATGAAGAAGAGGAGAATATTTTTTTCCAGGATCTTTCGGACCGCGTGCTACAGGATGACGTGCTTGCGCGGCTGCTGACGTTTTCGAATGTGATCGTGACCGGGCATCAGGCTTTTTTCACCCGCGAAGCGCTGCGGAAAATCGCCACCACGACCGTCGGCAACCTCTCGGACGTGGAGCAAGGCCGGCCGTGTCCCAACGCCATCGACGCCAGCCGCGCCGTCGTACCGGCGGCGCGGGCATAAATGGACAGCGCTGAGCCACATGCGGAGATCGACTCGACCTGGGACGTCGTGATCGCGGGGGCCGGGGCCGCGGGGCTGATGGCCGGCGCCGCGGCCGCCACGCGCGGGCGACGCACCCTGCTGCTGGAAAAGAACCGCAAGCCGGGCGTCAAGATCCTGATGTCGGGCGGCACGCGCTGCAACCTCACGCAGGCCACCGATAATCGCGGCATCGTCGAGGCCTTTGGACCGCCGGGGCGTTTTCTTCACTCGGCCCTGGCCGCGCTCGGCGTGCAGGCGACCGTCGAGCTGTTCGAGTCCGAAGGTCTGCCGACCAAAGTCGAGCCGACCGGAAAAATTTTTCCCGCTAGCGACAAAGCCAGCGACGTGCTGGCGGCTCTGCTGCGACGCCTCGAGCGCAGCGGGTGCACGCTGGCCCTGGACGAACCCCTGTGCCAGATCGAGCGCGACGCCGATGGATTTCGCTTGCGGACCAGCCGCCGCACGCTGCGGGCGGCCCGGCTGCTGGTGACCACCGGCGGGCAGTCGTATCCCGGCTGCGGCACGATCGGCGAGGGTTACGGCTGGGCCCGGCAGTTCGGCCACACGATCGTCGCGCCGCGGCCGGCGCTGGTGCCGCTGACGACGCATGCCGCCTGGGTTCGCGATTTGCAAGGCGTGACGATTGCGGATGTGGCACTGCGCGTGGTCGAAACGGCTGAGAGCAGCGACGGCCCGGCGGCCGAGCGGCGCGTGTTGATTGAACGGCGCGGGTCGTTTTTGTTTACACACTTTGGCCTATCCGGCCCGGCGGTGCTCGACGCGAGCCGCGCCGTCACGGGCCACGCGCGACCGCTGACGTTGGAATGCGACTTCCTGCCGGGGATGTCGACCGCTCAGCTTGACCAATGGCTGCGCGCGCAGGCGGCGGAGGCCGGCAAGAGGCAATTGGCAAGCGTGCTCGGAGAAATATTGCCGCGACGGCTGAGCGAGACGCTATTGGCGGTGGCCGGCATCTCTCCGCAGCAGAAAATGGCCGAAGTCGGCAGCCGGTCGCGCGGCACCATCATCGAAGCCTGCAAGAAGGTGTCCATCCCGATTAGCGGAACGTGCGGCTTCAAAAAGGCCGAAGTCACGGCCGGCGGCGTGGCGTTGGACGAAGTCGATTCACGCACCATGCAGAGCAAGCTGGCGGCGAATCTGTATCTGGCCGGCGAAGTGCTCGACTTGGACGGCCCGATCGGCGGATACAATTTCCAGGCCGCCTGGAGCACGGGCTATCTCGCCGGCTTGAGCATGTAGAGGGGCGAAGAACAGCGGCGAGCCATGAGCCGACTGGGCGCAAAGCGTTCGTCCAGGTCCCAATATCGCCAACCACGACGCCGCATCTCATTTCGTCGGGGCGTTCTTGCTCTTGGCGCAACAGAAGCACCCGATTTCATCGAGTTGAAGCAACTTGCAAATGACGTTCCGCGCGCTTCTCCCGCGAAAGAACCAATGGCCGGAAGGGACCTCGACCCTACCACCGAGCTTTCCAACTGGGACGTCCGGAGGGTTCTTGGCCTTCTTCGGCTCGTTAGCCAGCACAATGGCGTTGAGAAGGGACCGAGCAAATTGCTAGTAGTCTTTTTCCTTGATTGACCGTTTGGGTATGCCGGAATTATTGGCACAGCCGGCAGATGTGCCAAGTCCTATTGGGAAAACTAATTACGAATTGTTGACATTCGGTTCGTGGGCCCAGATGATACAATTAGTCGGTGACGCGTGGCCGAAAAACCAGTGGATTAATGGGTCACAATCCAGTAGTCTTTGGCCATTCACAGCGACTTTTGGGGCACCCTAGAGCCGATCTTGTCTGTATGGCTCTTTCTAGCAGGTGACGTCATGGCAACAGCGCCTGATCTTGGACGGTACGTAATCGAATCTGACGCTGATTCACGACTCGGCGAGTTGTCGAACGACTTCGGGGATATGATTCTCCGAATTGCGACACAGATCGCAGACGAAAAGGACTCGCATGGCCGGCCAATAATCACTGTTTGCACCATCGCAACCGCCTCTGAACTCTTGTGCAAAGCAATCACGGAGGGTATTAAGGGGGGGCATATCCCCTCCAGCTCGGAGAGTGAGATGTTGCTCGCGAACCTTCGCGGCTTCTGTGATCGCGTAACACAGGAATGTGCTGGCGATGGCGAAAACAAAGATCCCTGCGAAAGCGAAGGTTCCAAGCCACACTGACGTGGCCCTCGAACGTCGACAAGCAATCTGCGAAAAATTCGATGCTGGACTTAAGGGCATCGCGGAAGAAATCGCGATTGAGAGCGACGCCGAGAATGTCATGGTGTTGCACGTCGACCAAGCGATATTAACGCTGAGACGATGCGGCCTCAATCCAGCAGCCCGCAATCGCCGCTTCTACCAGCGGCATGACTTCAAAGTGGGGTGCGGCTAAATATTGGTTGGTGCAGCCCCATCGCTCTCTAGTTTCGCGAAGGATGGCATTCTGTCATCTGGCCCACTGGCGGATCATCCGTTCCTCATGTGGACCTTTATGATTGGCGTCCCCATCGCGACCGCAATGGGCGGCTTTGCACTAGCGATATACGGGTGGGTGCAAGCTGTATACGGCCATGACGGCCTATAGCCTTTCGTGTCCCCGTGAACGAAGCCCACGAACTGAGCCCGTTTTAATTCGAGTTGCGGGACGTGTTCTTTCTCGCCACGGTGGCGGGGCTGTGCTGCGTAGTATTGTGCTCCGCGCCGTCTTGGAACAGAGTTGGCGCTGTGTGGGTGTTATTTTGGGGCGTCCTCGCCTGGCTGGCATCTCGCGCCTGATCGGTGTCCAGCACCATCCTCGAGAGATTTTAATCAGCCGACCCGCCAGCGGTTGGCCGGCTCCGTGGTCATCGCCGCGGACTTTTGGTAGGCTATGCCTTCGGGCCTGCGACTGGGCCAAGGAATTTTCGGCGATGCGAGTTCATGCTGTCGATCGACCGGAGTTGGCGCCGCTGGAGATGCCCGCGCGCTTCAAGCGGGATATTGCCTACTTCATGACTCCCTCGGGCGAGCAGGGCGCTCCGGCGTTGGGCGAGGGCGAATACTGGATCCGCTTGGAAGACGCCCGGCACTGGCTGGACGAAGGCGTGTTGACGCTCGTCTCGCCGCTGGACAGCGAAAACCGGGCGGAGGCGGAGATTACCGAGGAGCAGGAAGCGTGGCTGGAATGGATGATCGCGCATCGCGTGCAGCACGTGCGGCTCGGACCGTAGACATTGGGCCGCGGTTGTTTTTTTCTGCTCGAACGGGCTGAACCCACCAGGTTACGATACCCCGATATGCGGCAAGCCGGCACTCTTTCCTCGAAGCAAGACGCGGAGCGTTTTGCCAATTATTTGCTCACGCTGGACATCAGTTCCAAGGTCGAGCCCGCCGGAGAGCAATGGGCCATTTGGATTCACGACGAGAATCAGATTCCGCGCAGCAAGGAGGAGTTGGAGCAGTTTCAGCGGCAGCCGCAGGACGAGCGTTACCGGGCGTCGGAGCGGGCCGCCAAGCTGGCCCGGCGCGAGGCCGCCGAAAAATTGCGGCAGGCTCAAAAAAACTATATCGACATGCGCAACGAGTGGTCCAACCCCTGGCGGCGGCGGCCCCTGACGCTGTTGATGATCGCGTTTTGCGTGCTGGTCGCGTCGAATCTCATCGTGGTGGACCCCGTCGACTTGAAGTTTTCGATACCCCAGATTTCCGAGGGCCAGATCTGGCGGTTGATTACGCCAATCTTTTTGCACGCCAACCTGCTGCATCTGCTGTTCAATATGTGGATGCTGTACGATTTGGGCACGATCATCGAGCGGACACTGGGTTCGCTACGCTACGCCGCGCTGGTCCTGATCGTGGCCCTGGCTTCCAATTACGGCCAGTTTCTGGTCTCCGGGCCGAATTTTGTCGGCATGTCGGGGGTCGTGTATGGGCTGTTCGGCTATGCCTGGATCCGTGGCCGGTTCGATCCCACATCGGGCCTATACCTGCGTCCCAACGTGGTGTACTGGATGATCGCGTGGATGGTCTTTTGCATGGTCAATACCAGTCTGCACGTGGCCAACACGGCGCACGGCGTGGGGCTGGCCGCCGGAGCCCTGCTCGGCTACTTGCCGCAGATCGGCAAGCTTCTTGGCAAAAATACTTGACGCAAAGAGCGACCAGCGGCTAGCGTAATGTCACGTTGAGACAGCTTGTTTCGGAATCTGACATCCCCGCCTGGCTCCTCGGAGGTTTTTCCCATGGTGCGCTTTATTTCGGCCGCGCGACTCCTGGTGGCACTGGTCTGGCTAGCGTTTATTGGCAGCTCTTGGGCGCTGGGCGCCGACAAGACCAGCTACCCGAGCTTCGGCAAGATCGAACGCAAAGATCCGCGCTTCGACAAGCTCGTTCCGCGGGATGCACATATGGAGAAGCTGGCCGACGGGTTCGAGTGGTCGGAAGGTCCGGTGTGGATCAAAGACGGCGGTTACTTGCTCTTTTCCGACATTCCGCGCAACTCGGTCATGAAATGGAAGGAAGGCGAGGGGATCAGCCTGTTCATGAAACCGTCGGGCTACACCGGCGTCGTCGACTATGGGCGCGAGCCAGGCTGCAATGGGCTGACGTTGGATCCGCAGGGCCGCGTCGTTTTTTGCGAACATGGCGACCGGCGCGTGTCGCGTTTGGAAAAGGACGGCGGCAAGAAGACGCTCGTCGACAATTATCAAGGCAAGCGGCTCAACAGCCCCAACGACGCGACGTTTAAATCCAACGGTGATTTATACTTCACCGATCCACCCTACGGGTTGCCCAAGAATTTCGACGATCCGCGGCGCGAGCTGGATTTTTGCGGCGTGTATCGGCTGTCGAAAGACGGGCAATTGACATTGCTGACCGCGGAGATGACACGGCCCAACGGCATCGCTTTTTCGCCAGACGAAAAGACGCTCTACGTGGCGCAAAGCGACCCGGCGGCGGCGGTGTGGCTGGCCTTCGACGTCAAGCCCGACGGCACGCTGGACAAGAAGCGCGTCTTTTTCGACGCGACGGCCTGGGCGAAAGCCGGCCAAAAGGGCCTGCCGGACGGCATGAAGATCGACCAGGCCGGCAACCTGTTTGCCACCGGACCCGGCGGCGTTCACGTGTTTGCGCCCGACGGTGCGCACCTGGGCACTTTCGTCACCGGCGAAGCCACGGCCAACTGCGCCTGGGGAGACGACGGCGGCACGCTCTATATCACGGCCGACAAGAACCTGCTGCGCGTCAAGCTGAGCACCAAGGGCAAGGGGTTTTATTGATCGCTGGCACGCGAATGGAAGTTGCCGTCGCCAGCCGGGATTTGCCGCGGTCTTGCTATTTGACCCGCGTCGGCAAAATGACCATCGGAACGCCGTCCCATTGGAGCCGCCGTTGCAGCGAGTAGGCGGTCTCGTTGTGCAGCAGGCGCTGGTACCAGGTGTCTTTCTGAAACACCAATTGGCCCGCGAAAAAAGTGGCTCTGGGAAATCGCTTCTTGACCGCCACGCACAAATGTTCCAATTCGTCGACCGGATCGGTGCCGATGGACATGAAACCCATGGCCGGCATGCCGAGTCGCCGGGCATGGTCGACATATTTGTCGATCGATTCGGCCGTGTGGACCCGCAAATCCGCGACGGCGTCCGAGCCTTTGAAGTTTCCCGAATCCACCACGCCCACCGAGAGAAAGACCGTGCCTTCGAATTTGCCCGGCCCGAAGCGGAGGGCGTTCAAAAACGTGTGCACGCCCAGCCCGCTGTAACCGCCGACCAGCACGGCCGCGCACGATTTGTTCGGATCGGGGTCGCCGGCAATGGGGGCTCCGGTCGGCGTGACCACTTCCAATAAAGTGCCCAGCCGATGTAACTTCTGCACGACCCGATCGTAGTAGCGTCGGATCACAAAGCAAAACATCACGCACAAACTGGTCGCGGCCAGCGTGCGCCAGCCGCCTTCCTGAAATTTTTCGGTCACCGTGACCGTCAGGATCGACAAACACATGACCGCTCCGAAGAGGAACAGCGTCAGCCGCCGGCGCCAAAGAGGATTCGTCCCGCGGACTTCATACCAGTGACGGCACATGCCGATCATCGAGAGCGAAAACGTCACGAACACGTTGATCGAATACATGATCACTAGCGCCGTGACGTTTCCGCCGGTGACCCACAGGGCTGTCAGGCCGGCCAGGCCCATCACGAACACGCCGTTATGGGCCGCCAGGCGTTCCGAAAGGTTGGCAAACCAATGCGGGACCCACGAGTCGCGAGCCATGCTGGCCAGCACGCGGGGGCCGTCGATAAAACCGGCCTGGGCAGCCACGATCAACAGCGCGCCCTCGGATACCACCGTCACCATCACGAACAGCGCGGCAAGCCAGCTCGACATGCCAAGTTTTTCGACAAAGGCCTCGCTGAGCAATTGATTCATCGTGCGATCGGGCGTCGGGTGAATGTTGAGCAACAAGTAGCCCACCATCAAACCTCCGGCCGTCAATGCCAACGATATGGCCATGTACAGCATGGTGCGTTTGCCGGTGGCCACGCGTGGTTCGCGCATCACGGGCATGCTGTTGGAGACGGCTTCAATTCCGGTGTACGTGCCGGCGCCGAACGAATAGGCGCGGAGAAACAACAGCAACATGCCGAGCAGGCCGAGCTTCGGGTCGTTCAACCCGGTGCGAATGCCCCCGGCAATGTGCTCGGCCGTGGCGCCCACGGCCCCGAGATTCATGAATAGCGTGCCCAGGATCAGGATGGCGTGGGTGATCAGAAACACCATGAAAATCGGCACCAGAACCATCACCGATTCCTTGATGCCGCGCAAGTTGAGGACCATCAACACTCCGATCGCGGCGAACTCGGCGAAAAGTTTGCAATCGTGGTGGTTCAGGCCGGCAAAAGTCCACTCAGGACCCAACAGCCCGAACAGGGCATCGCCGGCGGCGGCGATCGAAACGGTGATCGTCAAAGCATAGTCGACCAGCAGCGCGCATCCCGAAACCACGCCCACCCGCGGACCCAACAATTTCGAAGCCACCAGATAACCGCCGCCGCCGGTGGGAAACTCTTC
>JBGQKM010000179.1:0-12729 GCA_041499515.1 Planctomycetia bacterium
CTTTGTGTGCGCCATTGTAGGACGTGTGCAGCCCTAATCATAAAGGCCATGAGGACTTGACGTCATCCCCACCTTCCTCCGGTTTAACACCGGCAGTCTCCCTAGAGTCCCCGACATGACTCGCTGGCAACTAGGGACAAGGGTTTCGCTCGTTAAGGGACTTAACCCGACATCTCACGACACGAGCTGACGACAGCCATGCAGCACCTGTGCACGTTGTACCCGAAGGCCTGGGTCCGGTTTCTCGGACTTAATCCGTGCATGTCAAGACTAGGATAAGGTTCTTCGCGTAGCCTCGAATTAAGCCACATCCTCCACCGCTTGTGTGAGCCCCCGTCAATTCCTTTGAGTTTCAGCCTTGCGACCATACTCCCCAGGCGGAGCACTTAACGCTTTCGTTGCGACTGGAAGGCTATGGAGGACCCTCCAATCCAGTGCTCATCGTTTACGGCTAGGACTACCGGGGTATCTAATCCCGTTCGCTACCCTAGCTTTCGTGCCTCAGCGTCAGAAGAGATCCAGTGAGCCGCTTTCGCCACCGGTGTTCCTTAGGATATCAACGCATTTCACCGCTCCACCCTAAGTTCCGCTCACCTCTATCTCCCTCGAGCACGGTAGTTTTGGGCGCAGTTCCTCGGTTGAGCCGAGGGATTTCACACCCAACTTTCCGCGCCGCCTACGCACCCTTTAAGCCCAGTGATTCCGAATAACGTTCGGACGGTTCGTCTTACCGCGGCTGCTGGCACGAACTTAGCCCGTCCTTCCTCTGAGGCTATGTCAAACAGATGGGAGAACCCACCTGCATTTCATCCCCTCTGACAGTGGTTTACAACCCGAAGGCCTTCATCCCACACGCGGCGTCGCTCGGTCAGGCTTGCGCCCATTGCCGAAGATTCTCGACTGCAGCCACCCGTAGGTGTCTGGGCAGTGTCTCAGTCCCAATGACGCGGGTCGTGCTCTCACACCCGCTACCCATCATCGCCTTGGTAGGCCGTTACCCTACCAACTAGCTAATAGGATGTAGACTCATCCTCGGGCGGAATCACACCTTTGATCCGGAGATGTTATCCGGTATTACCTGCAGTTTCCCGCAGCTATCCCGGACCCGAGGGCAGATAATCTACACATTACTGTCCCTTTCGCCGCTGTCCCCCCTTGCGGGGTTCTCGCTCGACTTGCATGCCTAATCCACGCCGCCAACGTTCATTCTGAGCCAGGATCAAACCCTTCAATTTTTGTAAGCATGACCGCCAAGGTCCCGAAAGAGACCGACGGGTCGTTAGCCATCAAAAGTCCAGGTTTGGTTTGCCAGGTTATCCGGCCCCTCGTGAAAGGAAACCGAACCCCAGCTAAGCACAGTCTTGTGCTGGCAAAAAAATTTCAGAGGTCACTACCGAATTGTCAAAGATCGAATAAAAATCCCCGGCTGCGTTCCTGCCGTAAGGCAGTGCCTTCCAGGGAGATGCCATTCTAGAGATCCGCCCGCCTCTGTCAACAGTCCCCAAAAATTATTTTGGGCGTCCTGGCAGAACCTTTTGCGAATACGGTCAGGCATGGGCCCGCCGTCCAACGGGCGTCGCATCTCCACGAAACCCATCCAAGCGGCCTTCGTATTCTGGCGCGTTTGGGCTATCAATGTCAAGACAGAACGAGCATCGCCGCCCGCTTGATGGGCCGCAGGCCGGGTCCTATACTAAACCGCTTCGGCTGTATCACCTTAGCGGCCCCCGGGCTGGTGCCGGCGGCAAGTCGTTTCAGAGCCTCGTTCGGTCCTCGCGGCGGATGCCGGGGGGGCCGATTTTGAAAATACACTTTCGAGAGGAAGATGCAACCATGACGATGGATAAAAGCCTCAGGATTCGCCGCGGGCTGATTCGCAGCCGCAGCGTTCTGACGCGCGCTGAGCGATTGACCCGGCTGCTCGAGGCCGATCTTTGGAAAGCGGGCGACAGTCCGTTGGGACTGCCCAAAGTGCGCGTCTTCAAGTTGGCGATGAAGAAGAAAAAGAAGAAGAAGGAAGAAGAAGGTGCCGAGGGCGCTGAGGGTGCCGTGGCGACCGCCGCCGCTGCCCCGGCTGCCGATGCCAAGAAAACCGACGCCAAGAAGGGCGACGCCAAAAAACCCGACGCCAAAAAACCCGAAGCGAAGAAGACCGATTCGAAAAAGTCGGAAACCAAGAAGAAGTAGCCTCCCAGAGGCCGCTTGAGGCCCTTTTCCATGCGCGTTCGTTTGGAATACGCCCGGACCGGGCTCGACGTGGTGCTGCCCGACGCGCGCGTCGTGCGCGAGTTGGCTTACAAGGATGCGCGGCCCCTGGCCGATCCGCACGCGGCCTTGGCCGAGGTGTTGGTCCGTCCAACCGGCACGCCGCCGCTGGCCGAATTGGCTCGCGGACGCAAAGACGCGTGCATCGTGATCTGCGACATCACGCGCCCGGTGCCGAACCAGATGATGCTCGCCCCGATGCTCGCCACGCTCGAAGCGGCCGGCATTCCGCGCGACAAAATCACGATCCTCATTGCCACCGGGCTGCACCGGCCGAACCACGGCGACGAACTGATTGAACTGCTCGGCGCCGAAATCGCCGCCCGCTATCGGATCGTCAATCATCATGGTCAGCGGATCCATGAGCACACTTACCTGGGCCTCAGCCCGCGCGGCGTGCCGATCTGGATCGACTCGCGCTATGTGCGTGCCGATCTGAAGATCACTACCGGTCTGATCGAGCCGCACTTGATGGCCGGGTTTTCCGGCGGGCGGAAGCTGATCTGCCCGGGCATCGCGGCCCTGGAGACCGTCAAGGTCTGGCACGGGCCCGATTTTCTGGAACATCCCAAGGCCGATTGCGGCATCCTGGACGGCAACCCGGTACACGAGGAAAACACCTGGATCGGGCGACACACGGGCTGCGACTTTATCGTCAATGTCGTGATTGACGCCGAGCGAAGGCCGCTGTGCTTCGTGGCCGGCGACATGGAGCAGGCCTTTCTCGAAGGGGTCGCGTTCGTCAGGCAAGTCGTCATCGATCGGGTGAGCGAGCCGGTGGACATCGTAGTGACCAGCTCGGCCGGCTATCCGTTGGACACCACGTTTTATCAGGCCGTCAAAGGGCTGACCGGCGCGCTTCCAATCGTGAAGCAGGGGGGCACGATCATCATGGCCGCCGGTCTGGCCGAGGGCATCGGCAGCGACGAGTTCCAGCAACTCTTTACCGAAAACCCCAGTCTCGAGGTGTTCGTCGAGCGCATTCTCGGGAAAGAATATTTCGTCCTCGACCAATGGCAGTTGGAAGAGTTGGCCAAGGTGCGGCGCAAAGCGAAAGTCAAAGTGGTCAGTCACGGCCTCTCGGCCGCGACGATCGATTCGCTGTTTGTCGAAAGTGCCCCGACCGTGGAACAGGCCGTGGCCGACTCGCTGGCCGAGTACGGGCCGCAGGCCACGATCGCGGTGATCCCCAAAGGCCCCTACGTCCTAGCCCAAGTCGGCTAGCTGCCCGCGACGTTACTTGACCGCTACCGACTCTCTTGCGGCGGCCGCGCGGATTTCGGCTGCGAGCTTAGCCGGTGGCGACAACACGAATCGATACGGCTTGGCGGCCCAACGACCCGCATAGTCGACGCCCACGCGCGGCGTGCGTCGGATGCAACTCGCGGGAATTCGATGTCCGCGATCCTCGATCCACAGCCGGGTGCTCGGCGCGGCCGGCCGGGCATTGAAACTTTTGTCGATCGCCAGGGCCTTGGTCAACCGGGCCGGACCCTTCCACGTCCCGGCTCCGCGAAACAGCACGGCCGAGGGATAGCCGGCCTCGTCGGTCACGACGTTGAGCATCCAGTGCATGCCGTAGATGAAGTACACGTACCAATAGCCCGCCGGGCCGAACATGACTTCGGTGCGGGGCGTGCGTCCCTTGCTGCCGTGGCAGGCCAGATCGTGCGGGCCGATGTAGGCTTCGGTTTCGATAATCACCAGACCCGTTTCGTGCCGGGCGATGCGCCGCACTAGAACTTTGCCCAACAGGTCGCGGGCCACGGTCAGCGCCGGGCGCGCGAAGAAGCCGGCCTCCAAAACGCGCGGCGTCACGGTTTCGGCCGGCAATAGGTCAGCGCCAATAGCGCGAAGCCGGTCACCAGGTTTGGATTGCCTTCGAGCCAGCGCGCGTTTTCGTTGACCCACGAGCCATCCGGCTTTTGCCGGTGGGCCAGTTCCTTGACCAGGTCGGCGCGCCAGTCGTGCTTGACGCCGCCGGCATCCACGAATTGGTCGACGCCCATCGCGCTCAGGGCCTTGGCGAACGTGTGGTAGTAGTAAAACAGGCCGGCAGAGCCCATGCCCGGATTCTCGTCGAGGTCGTAATGCTTTTTCAGCCACTCGAAGGCAGCCTTGACGCGCGGATCGTCGGGCCCGACGCCGGCGAAGATCATGCTCTTCAGGCCCGCGTAGGTCATCGAGGCGTAGCTGCGCAGTCCGCCCTCGGGCGTGTTGCCGGCCTGGCTCGATCCGCCGGCGGCCGGCGTATAGTAGAAACCGCCGTCCGGGTTCTTGGCCGCAAACGCCGTGGTGTTGTGCTCCGTTTCCAGGTTCTGGCAGCGCGACACGAAGATCAATGCCTTTTGGATGGCTTCGTCCTCGGGCCCGCGGCCGACCGATTTCAGGGCGTCGACCAGAAACGCGGTATTCGACAGGTCGGGGCGTTTGGAGTTTCCATATCCGGCGCCGCCGTAAGTTGGGTTCGACTTGTCGTGTGCCTCGCCGCCGTCCCATTGCAATCCTTTGACGAATCGCTCGGCGTCCTTCAGCAGCCGGTCATAGCGCTTGTCGCGATTGGCCTCGGCAAAGCATTGGATGATCAGGCACGTTTCGTAGTTTTGATACAGCGATTTCTCGGCATAGATGCCGCCGTCCGGGCGGACGAAGCCCTGCAGATACTTGAGGCTCTTGGCCACCAGAGGATCGTCGGCCGTGCGGCCGGCCTTCAGGATGGCCGTGGTCACGACGGCCGTGATGGCCGGACCGGCTTCGGCGCTGTACGATCCGTCGGCGGCCTGTCCCCGAGTGCGAAAGTAGCCGATCGCCTGATCGACGGTTCTTTCGTACAGGCGGCTATCGGCGGGCGCTTTCTCGGCGGCATGAGCCCTCGCCGCCGAGGACGCGACAAGAGCGGCGCCCAAAGCCACGATCATGACCAGGTTCGTGGAACGCATGGCGGGGGTGCTCCTGGGGCAAGGAATCGGCCGCGGACTCGCGTCGGCGACACTGCAAAATTGTTGCACACGCGCGGGTGGAAAACAAGTTTGGCCGTCACTGGCGCGGATTGCAACGAATTTGCAAATCGTGCGCCAAAAGGCGGATCGAGTTCGGTTCTAGCCGCAAAGCGGGCCAAAACCAGCCCGAATGGCTTCGAGAACACGGCGGTGCTGGTCCGAAGCGGCGTTTTTTTCGACGCGCGCTGGCGATCGGTTCGACACCTGTGCACGCTACGATCCCTGTGGGCCTTGTCAGCGCCGGCTATTGGCCGTGAAATGCCATGGCGGCCAGGAACATCATCCACCCAGCCACCAGCAGGACCGCCAGCGCCAGCAGCCAGGGATTTTTGCGCCGCGCGACGAGCGGTTTGGCTGGCACGGGTGGGTCGGGTGATTTTGCGGCCGGCTGAGACTTACGCACGCGGGACCTGTCTGGCGGGGTGATCCATCCACCGTCACGAAACGCCGGCTGGCAGGGCCGGCCCGGGATGTCAGCTTTCCGGCAGCGTGATCTTGAAGCTTTGCCGCAAGCCGGACTCGAAGTCGAATACGTTGTCAAAATCTTCGCGCCGGTCGTCGGGCGTCTTGCGCATTTGGCCGATGCCGATCAGGTTGAACACGATCTCGCCGAAATCGCCGGTCGACTTGACGCCCCAACTGTTCAGCACGCATTGGGCCATGTAGCCGTACTGCTCCAGGGCGTATTGGCGAATGGCCTCGCACAGCTGTTGGCCGGTCAGGTGCCGCTCGGCCTCCTTGGAGCTGCCTTCTTCGGGCTCGTCCTCTTCCTCGTCTTTTTCCGCTTCGGCCGGCCGTTCGGAGCCCATGCCCAAGTTCGTGTGCGCGTAATTGAGCGCGTCGAAGACGAACGCATAGGCGTCGATCTTGTAGCGGCGATCTTGTTTCAACAATTTGATGATCGGATGGGACGGGTCAAGCATGGCGGATCGGTGGGGGAGGGGCTTTGTGAATCTAAGAACGGTCTTCGGAGCTTTCTCGGTCGTGGCCGGCTCCTCGCTTGAGCACGGTCAGGACTTCACCGGCATCGATCAACACCCGGCGATGGTCCTCGGTTTCGACCAGCAATTGGCCGGCCAGGATTTCTTGGGCCAACACGCGGGCTCGGCCGCTCGACGTGACCACGTCCGAGCCCAACGGAGGCAGTTCCTTCTGCAGCGCTTCATACGTATCGTATTCATAACGTAGGCAACATTTCAACCGCCCGCAACGTCCGGAGATTTTGGTGGGGTCGAGGGTGGCCTTTTGGATCTTGGCCATTTTCATCGACACGGGCGGCATTTCCGAGAGATGCGTGTTGCAGCAGACCGGTTTGCCGCAGTCGCCGTAATCGGCCAGGACTTTGGCCTCGTCGCGCACGCCGATTTGACGCATTTCGATGCGCGTCTGAAATTCGGCGGCCAACTGCCGGACCAGTTCGCGGAAATCGACCCGATTTTCCGACAAATAATACACCACGATCCGCTCGCCGCCAAACAGGTGCTCGACGTCGACCAGCCGCATGTCGAGTTTTTCCTGCTCGACCAGCCGCAGACAGGTCTGAAACTCTTTCCGCGCCTGGTCCAACAGGCGCGAGCGTTCGCGGGCGTCGTCGGCCGTCATCGGCCGCAGGATCTGGCCGTGGCCCGGATCTTTGATGTGCTTGACCGCGGCCTCGCTGGCCTCGCACAACACGTCGCCGATTTCCATGCCGCGTTCGTTGCGAACCACGACTTGCAGGTCGCGCGCATACGTTTCATCGCGACTGGCCGAATAGACGCCCAGCGCTCGCATCACACCGGTTCGCACGACGTACTTGGGCATGGTCAGTCCGGAAAGGGAGCCGCAGGTCGCAAGATCAGCCGGCCGGACTCGGGTGGGGGCCGTTGGGGCAAGGCATCACGCACCGCCAGAGTATAGCCGTCGGTTTGGCGTCTCGCCAAGGAGCCGTGCCGCCCCCTCGGCAGCAAGCCGTTGGTTTATATTCTACACCCGCCCGGAGGAAATGTGCCAGTTGAGAAGTTTTTTCACCGGCATCACGCTGCCGGACCAATGCCGAACATGGGACACTTTCAAGCCCGCTTGCCACCGCCACGGCCAGACATTAGGCTCGCATGGGAACTTCTTTTTTGGCCCTTGGGTTCGGAATGAATTATGCCGCGGAAATACCAGCAGCTTTACCAGCAGTTGTGCCAGTTCACCAGTGAGACGGCCATGTTGACGGCCACCGAGTCGATACTCGGTTGGGATGAACGGACCATGATGCCTCCGGAAGCGGCCGAATATCGGGCCGAACAGATGACCCTGCTGTCGGGCTTGATCCACAAGCGGCGCACCGATTCGCGGCTGGGCCAGTGGCTGGGCGAATTGGCCGACAGCCCCTTGGCGGCCGATCCGCACGGCGACACCGGCACCACGATTCGCCAGTCGAAACGCGAATACGACAAGCGGGTGAAATTGCCCCAATCGCTCGTCGAAGAACTGACGCGCACCGCGTCGCTGGGGCAACATGCCTGGCAAACGGCGCGGGCCAACAACGATTTCGCGTCGTTTCAGCCGTTGTTGGAAAAAACATTCGTGTTGAAACGGGCCCAGGCCGAGGCGTTAGGCTACGAACAATGCCCCTACGACGCGCTGTTGGATGATTTCGAACCCGGCGAGCGAACCTCGAACATCGTCCGCGTGCTGGCCGACTTGCGCGAGGCGCTGGTGCCGCTGGTCGCCGCCGTGGCCGCCAGCAGTCGCCGGCCCGACGAGACGATCTTGTCGCGGCGCTATCCGGTCGAGCGGCAGGAGTGGTTTTCTCGCGACGCCGCGTCCAAGATCGGTTTCGATTTTTGCCGCGGTCGTTTGGACGTGACGGCGCATCCGTTTTGCACCGGCTTGGGTCCGCACGACTGCCGCATTACGACCCGCTATGACGAACGTTTTTTCAACTGCGCGTTTTTCGGCACGCTGCACGAAGCCGGCCACGGCATTTACGACCAGGGATTGCGCGCCGACGTGTATGGACTGCCGCCGGGCGAGGCCGTGTCGCTGGGGATCCACGAGTCGCAGTCGCGCATGTGGGAAAACCTGGTGGGCCGCAGCCGGGCTTTCTGGGAGAACTTTTTTCCCGCCGCGCAGCAGGTGTTTCCCGATGCGCTGGCCGAGGAATCGCTCGACGCGTTTTATTTTGCGATCAACGACGTGCGCCCCTCGCTGATTCGCGTCGAGGCGGACGAAGCCACGTACAACCTGCACATTCTGATCCGCTTCGAATTGGAGCAAGCGCTGTTGAACGATACGCTGCGCGTCGCCGATCTGCCCGGCGCGTGGAACGACAAGTACGCGCAATATTTGGGCGTTCGTCCCGACACGGACGCCGAGGGCGTGTTGCAAGACATCCACTGGGCCGCCGGCCTGGTCGGCTATTTTCCCACGTATTCGCTGGGCAATTTGTACGCCAGCCAGTTTTTCGCCCAGGCCGAAGTCGACTTGGGATCGCTCGCGCCACAGTTCGCCCGTGGCGAATTTCAGCCTCTGCGGCATTGGCTGCACGAGAAGATCCACCAGCAGGGCCAGCGCTATACGGCCGGCGAATTGGTCGAGCGCATCACCGGAAAACCGCTGTCTCATGCCCCGCTCGTGGCCCATCTGCGGAAAAAACTTGCTCCGCTCTATGGCTTGAAGTAACCTCGGTGCCAGCGGTGTTGGATCTTGAGGGCGGCAACCACCGGGGACTTGCTTCATGACGTCGAAAACAGCTTCGCCGGGACTATCGTGGCTGGCGATTCTCTTCGTGGCTTTGGCGCTTTCCATCGGCTGGGGCGTGCGCGGCAATTGGGGGCACGAGTACGGCGCCATGATCCCCGGCGCGCTGGCGGCCATGGCCGCCGCGATCGCCAGCGGCCGCGAAGATTGGCGGCGACGCATTCCTTTCTTTGCCTTCTTCGGCGCCGTCGGCTGGTCGTTCGGCGGTTCGATTTCCTACATGCAAGTGATCGCCTACACCCACTCCGGACACGCGCCGAGCGTGATCTATGGTTTTGCCTGCTTGTTCCTGATCGGTTTTCTGTGGGGCGCCTTGGGCGGCGCGGGCACGGCCCTGCCGGCGTTTCTCAACCGCCAGCGGCTCACCGAGTTATTGATTCCGGTGGCCGCCGTGTTCGCCGCATGGGTGGCACAAGATTTGTTCTTCAAGATTTATTTCGCCGGGCTCCATAGCCAGTTGGAACAGGGACTCCTCACGCCCGAGCAGGTCAAGGAGCGAACCCATTGGATCGGCTGGAACGATACCGATTGGATCGCGGTGGTCGTGGCAGCCGCCGCCGCGGGAGTTTTGGCGGTGGCGCGACGACGCATTTGTTGGGGAACGTCGCTGGTCTTTTATCTGTGCGCCGGCTGGTGGCTGGGCTTTACGCTGCTGACCGTCGGGCTGGGGCTGCGCATGACGCCGCCGCGAGGCGACAATTGGGCGGGGGTGTTGGGCATGACCATCGCGATGTTCGTGTTTCTCTATCGACATCGCGAATTCGAGATCAGTTGGACCGCGCTGGTCGCCGGCCTGTTTGGCGGCCTGGGCTTTTCCGGCGCGACGCTCATCAAACTCGTGCTGGTCCATCCCGGATTTCAGGACCGCGTCTTCGGCGGAACGGTCAACAGTAATTATCACAGCATTCTGGAACAAACGTTCGGCTTCATTTCCGGGATCGGCATTGCCCTGGCGATGGGTTATTGGGGCACCCGCGCGCCGCGGCAGAGCGAACAGCCGCCGGTGCGCCGCTGGGCGGAGCCGGTGTGCGTGTTCTTCGTGCTGTTGGTGGTCAGCTACGTCAACATCGTCAAGAACCTGGATGCCGTATGGCTGAAGAATCTCACGGCGCCGCCGACCCTGCAGCCGATTTTGTGGGGCGTCTCGGCGCACACCTGGTTTCAGGCGGCCTATTTGGCGTTGGCCGTGACCATCGCCTGGCCGCTGGTGGCGTACTATCGCGGTCGCGAACTCGACGTGCTGCCCACTTCGCGATTGGGCAAGGGGCAATTGTTTTTCGTCGTGTTTCTGTGGTGGATCGTGCTTGGCAACCTGGCGCGCACGATTCCTTTCGCCGAGCAGCGGCTGATCACCGAAGGGGTGATTCACATCAACGCCTGCCTGTGCACGCTCTTAGCGCTGCTGTTGCCCTGCCGCGACCGCCTGGCCGGAGAAATCGCGCCGCCGGACAGCCGGGCACTATTGCAAAAGACGGTCATGGCCGGAGTGCTGGGCGCGGCGCTGCTCGTCGTCGGCCAGTTCGCCCTGGTGCGCGGCCTGTGGGGCGACACGTTCGCCGGCCACGCCGGCCTGCACATCCGCTTCGGCCCCAACGCCACGCTCGATAAGAAATAACCCGGCGCCGCGCTGACACGGCCAAACGATTGGGGCTCGAATGGACGTTTCGGCCCCGTGACCGACCTAGGAAGTAAAAAGGGGACATCACTGATATTCACAGGCAAGGAGATTTTTTCCGGCCTGCATTTTTGTAGTCGTCGCGCTTCTGCCTGATAGAATGGTCTTGGGGTGAGGATCTGCGGGGCTCCCCGAATATCAGTGATGTCCCCTTTTCCGTCCCTTTCCGTCCGCTTTTCCGTCCTCTTTCCGTCCTGCCCGGTAGCGGCATCGAATACGTCTTTGGACCCCAAGGATCGGGCGGCCCTGGCACCGTCTTTGGGCCGATCCCCATTCCAAGAGACCTCTAGCTCTTTAGGTAAATCCATGCCCAATGGCTCGGATATGAGTGAACAGGAATTCAGGCAACTGGACGCTTGTTTTACCTCAATTGACGAGACGATTGAAAGGTACGCCGAGAAGATCGGCGGTAAATACATACGGAACGATCATGGGATTCCCGGGCGTCGGGTTGATTACGCGTCTAATGATAAGATTAGTCGTACTCTTTGGTTCTCAGCAAGGGTACGCAAGCAGGATTCAAAAATAGACTTTGCGATTGCTGTCATGGCTTGGAAAGACGAGTCGGGAAAACGTCGGCATTGGCACCGCAAGCTTGAAATACGTCCTACCTTGCCGAGCTCCGACGGGGGGCGGAAAAAGGGACATCACTGATATTCGGGAAGCCTGTCCCTACCGAAAACCTCATCCGGGTGGGATTGTCGTTCGGCGCGGAGTCGGCGCGATGAGCAGAGTAGCGTACTTCAGGCGGAACGGCGGCGTAGCACGCGGCGACAACGGGCTGTTCTTGCCACTTTTCCCCTCGCAGGCGCGCGGCTCGTGCGCTACCCTCGGCATCGCCAGATCGAGCAACGCAACGGCTCTCAACTGGCACGTCGCGTATATCGGTGGTGCAACCCACCAACGTGCGAAATGGCGATCACGGGTCCGCGCTCGGGCGGTTCGATCTCGCGTGGGGTCGGCGCGTTGCGGTCCAGCGATTGATGGATGCGCGCGACGTGATAGTAATTGAAATAATCCGAGAAGATATGTTTCAAGTGCGCTTCGTTCAGCACGATCACGTGGTCCAGGCATTCGCGGCGAAGCAAACCGTTCAGCGCTGACAGGTAGGGATTTTGACACGCGCCGGCATCGCCCGATTATTCGTTGCCGTAAACCCGCGTGCTCTCTTCTTTGGTGATCGGATCGCGGATCTCGTCGCTTGAGATTTGGACCTGGACTTTCAGGTCGCCGGCCTCGAGGGCTTGGGCTTTGACGCGGAACGACGCGTCGGCTTTGGGGGCCAATTGCCGCAGAGGCTCGAACACCACGCGCTGGCCTTCGATCTTGTAACGCACTGGGCCTTCTGCTGAGACGGCCTTCATCTCGCGCGGCATACTCGCCACCAGCCGCACGTTGCTGGCCGCTTTCGAGCCCGGGTTGGTCACGTGGACTTCATACGTCGTCTGGCCGCCGACTTCGATCGGACCGCTGGAGTCCGAAAGCTGGAAGTTGAGCGCCGCCAGGCCGTCGATTGTCACGGTCTCCTCGCGCTGGTCTGTCAGGCCGGCTTGGGATGTGGTCTTGAGAAGCAGCCTGGCTTCGCCCGCTTGCACCGGCAGCGTGGTCAGGGTGACGGTGCCGGTTTCTTGCGGCGGCAGTTCTTCCAGGCCCCAAACGACACTGTGGGTCGCCGCGTCGAACTGGCCCCCATTGTTGGCTTCGACGAATTTGAGTTCCTTGGGCAACACGGCGACCAGGTCGATGTCTTTGGCCGTGGCCGTGCCTGGATTGGTAACGGAAATATTGTGCGTGGCGTTGCGTTCCAAATAGCGGCGCTTCGGACCGCTCATGCTGACTTGCAATTGCGGTGCAATGACTTCGACGTCGGCCCGACCTTCGGCTTGCAGATTTCCCTCGCCCTGGGCCGAAAGAATGTTCGTGACTGTGCCCGCGGCGGCGGCGGTCAGGCCCAGCTCCAGCTCGCGGCTCTCGCCCGGCTTGAGGGTGCCGATCTCCATTTCCAGTTCCTTGCCGTCCGGATGCGCGAGTCCCGGTGGCACGTTCTCGCTTAGCACC
>JBGQKM010000180.1:0-12582 GCA_041499515.1 Planctomycetia bacterium
CGGGGCTGGCACAATCAACCGATCTACGTTAGCTTCTTGCATGGTGGCGATCCTTTTGGGTTAAGGGTTCTTCGGCAAGCGAATTACCCCAAAGGACGCCGCCCTTTTCAAGTCCTCATCCACAACTTTCGGTTATATCTCCCACGGGCCAACTGCAGCTCTTTTGTGGACTCTTAATCAGAGGGTTGTTGGTTCAAGTCCAACAGGGAGCACGTTGAAAGCCCCGACTTGGAAACGAGTTGGGGTTTTTTCATGCGCTGACGGCACGTCTCCCCAAACCTCCTATGTTATCAGGAGGGGTCAGATTTGCGCACAAATTGCGCACAAGGTGCGCACACGATACACTGACTCACTGTCGTGAATCTAAATGCGGCCCAGTTGGACTCGCCTTATGAGGATCATCCAATGTTGAGCGATCCACTAGAAAAAGCGTGCAAGACACTGAGGCATTCAAGGTTGCCAGGATTTAGGTGAACGTTCGCCGATGTATCAGCGATTTTCACAAGCGGCCAGAATCATCATGCAGCTTGCAAATAAGGAGGCCATGCAGTCGGGCCATTCGTACATCGGCACTATCGACGTGCTTATCGCAACTGTTGCGACGGGGGATGACGTTGCCGCCAAGGTGCTCCGCTCGCATGGCATCTACTCAAGCGGGAGGAATTAAAGGGGAGGAATTAAAGCGAGGAATTAGGAGGAATTAGGAGGGGAGGAATTAAAGGAGGAATTAAAGGGGACGGGAGTCGTTGATTTGGTTGGGCTACCGTTGCGACGCGGCCGGCAACTTGACTTCGACTTCCGATCCGTCGGCCCGCTATACGTATGCCTACGACAGCCTGAATCGGCCCACGTCGGTCACGACCGCGCTGCCCGGCCTGGACCCGAGCGTGACGCTGCTGAGCCAGTACGGCAAGAGCGGCAAGCCTTGCAAGCGTCCCGGAGCCAAGCAGCCTCGTGCTGGCTGCCTTTGGTTTCGTCGGCCTGGTTGCTTGGGACCGGCGGATGTCTACTCAGGGACTCACGATCGTGCGTTTGATCGGCTCCGGCAGCGAGGGCCAGCAGCGACCGAGAATCACGCGTTCACATCCCAGCGCTCCCGTACGGCAGTTTTTAAAAACTGAACAGCCGCCAATTCATTGACCGCCATCCCTGAGTCCAGCAGCCTAGTGCTGGCCGGATTGGGTCTGCTCGGCTTGGCTGCATGGAGCTGGCGAAGGCGGAGATGCGCTTAACCGATGAACGCCATCGCCCCGGCGACCTCGGCATTCCGGCTGAGGGCGGCAAACGGAGCCGACCTTCGATACAATGAATGAGGCGCCGGTCGTACCCAACTTCCTGAGACGTTCCGCTAGGGACGATCTCGAATAGATGCCTGAACGCGACCGCAGCTCGCAGAACGACTCGTCGCAACCAAACCACCGGCCGGGCTCCCAAACCCTTGACAAAAACCAATTCATAGATGCCGGAATGAGCGAAGGCCCCGACAACGGAGGACGGCCATGTATGGAGTTAGGCGCCATCACATTATGACGATTGTCATTCTGGTCGCGCTCGGGGTTCTGCTGTGGTTCCTCTTTGCCGGCCCATCGGCCCAGTGACGATTCTCGGATTTCTGATTTTAGACTGACGCCACTACTGGGAGCTACCTATGTCAAGGAGAGCCGTTGCCGTGGTGCTCTGCTGCCTCGGCGTAGTATTATTTCTGTCCCGCTATGCCTTCGCGATCTGGTATCGTGGCCCGAATCCAAGCCGCTGGGGAGTAGACGACTTTGGCCAGCTCTTGGCATCCGTTGGCCTTATGCCGTGGGTGCTTGCTGTAATTTTCTTCTTGGTCGGATTCTTCTATCTGGCTATCGACGAGCGCGACCGTCCGAAATCTTGATTTCAGACTGACGCACTACCTTGCGACTTGCGACGAAGTGACTTTGAATTCCGCGGATTTCTGCTACCATGATGGTTGGCGCTAGGCCTCTAAAGGTGGGGCCATCGCGCCGGGCCACGTGGGCGATTCTTGGGTCGGGCCGGCATCGTGGCAATCGAGGCTGCAATTCTCGGCGGCACGGAGACAGATCGAATGCAAGCCGCGGGCCGGCGCGAGAAGGTGTTTTGCGGCGAGGCCGATTCGGCAGGGGCAGTGACTGGTCGCACCAACCCAACGGAGGAGAAGAGCCATGCAGCGATCGCAAAAGACAATTTGGGACATGAGATTTGGACGTATTCTGGCCTACGGAGTGTTAGTCCTGGTTTGCGCTGGGTGCTGGTCGTCGGCACCGGCCAACGACGGCGTGCCCGCGGGCGTCGAGAAAATCAAAAAGACGCACAAGCAAGTCAAGGCGATCGACCTGCGCGCCATTGAAAAGGGTGCGCGGTTGCAGGACTTTTGCGTCGCCCGCGACGGCACGGTGGTTGCCCTGGTGGCTGGCGCTTTGCCAATCGGCGACGCGGGACCGAGCGATGGGAAGGCCGACAACCCGGCGAGCCGATCGCAGGTTTGCATCCTCGATGCCGATGGCAAGCTGGTGCGCAAGTGGGATGTGAGTTTCCTCGGTCAGGCGATCGGCGCGGGGCCCGATGGGTCGGTGTACGTTGGCGGCAACGCGCGGCTGGCCCGTTTCGATGCACAAGGCAAGCTGCTGGCCGAAGCCGATGCTCCGCAAACGGCCATTCTGGCGGACAAGGACGAATTGCGCGAACAAGCCCAGGAGCAGCTCGAATCGGAAAAAGCAGCGGCCGAACAGCAGATTAAGAACTATGAAGCAATCTTGAAGGACGAGAAGCAACTGGCCGAACAGCAGAAGCAGATCGAAAAACAGCTCGAGGAGCAACGGGCAGAAGAGGCCAAGAAGGATGCTAAGGAAAAGCCCGAGGGTAAGCCGGCCGAGCAGCCGCGCATCGAATACGATTTGAAGAAAATCTACACTCAGCAGCTGGATTACTTACGAAAGCAAAAGGATCAAACGGTCGACCAGGTAATCACCTCGATCACCTATCGGCTGAAGCAGATCAACGCGATTACCACCAGCGGCAGCGACGTCTTCGTCGCTTGCCCCATGTCGAAGGGCTATGGCTACGCGGTGTGGCGCACCGACCAGGCTTTCGAAAACCCCAAGCAGATCGTCAAGGACTTAAGCGGCTGTTGCGGGCAGATGGACATTCAGGCCGCGGGCGACCTGGTGTTCGTGGCTGAGAACTCGCGACATCGCGTGGTGCGCTACAGTCGCGACGGCGCGGAAGTCGGCAGCTTCGGCACGACCGACCGCGAAGGGCTGGGCGCAGGCTTCGGCGGCTGTTGCAATCCGATGAACCTGTGCTTCACGGTCGACGGCGGCCTGCTGGCCGCGGAATCCAACGGCGTGGTCAAACGCTTCACACCCGACGGAGAATATCAGGGCATGGTGGGCGTGGCCGAAGTGCCGGCCGGTTGTAAGAACTCGGCCATCGGCATCTCGTCCGACGGCGACCGCGTCTACTATATCGACATTCAGGGGTCCAAAATTCTGGTATTGGCGCGTAATGGCGGCTCGGCCGGTTCAGAATAGTTGTGCCGTAGCGGTCGTTGACGTTGTCGGCGCACCCGCTGCGCCGCTGTCCACAATCGCTGGAACCTTCCGCGAGGAGCTCACATGGCTCATTTCTTTTCCGTAACGAAAAAAGCGATAGCCCTGGTGGGGCTGGTCGCTTTCTGGAGCGGTCTATGCGGCTCAAACCGGCCGGCGCTGGCCGAGGAATCACGGGCGGTGGCCACGGAGAATCCGTTGATCCTCGTCGTGATGGATCCGTTGGCCTTGCCGCTGAGCTGCCCGTGCGTCAAAGGATACGCACAGAGTGACTATCAAAAGCTGGCTGATCGATTGCAGGCGCGTCTGAAGCGACCGGTCAAGCTGGTTTTTAACGAGTCGCTGACGGCGGCGCTGCGCGACCAGACCGAGGGCAAGGCCGACCTGGTCATCGGCAAGTATTCGGTGGTGCTGGCCGATGCGGCCAAGAACCAACGGGCGGCGACGCCGCTGGCTCTGTTGACTGGCAAGGACGGCTCGACCACCCAAACCGGACTGATCGTCGTGCCCTCCGGCGATCCGGCCCAATCGGTTGACGACTTGCGAGATTATCGCATCATCTTTGGCCCCGCCGAGTGTGACGAGAAAAGCCAGGCGGCGTTGGCCCTATTGAAGAAGCACGGCATCGACCCGCCCGCCGAACTCGAAACCTCGGCGGCCTGCAGCGACGGGGCCACGCTGATTTTGGATCTGCGCGGAAAAGCGCGGGCCGCGGCGGTGATCTCGAGCTATGCCAAGCCGCTGTTGGAAGGCTGTGGCACGATCAAAAAGGGCGCGCTGCGCGTCGTTGGCGAAACCGAACCGGTCCCCTTCGTGGCGGCGTTTGCCGTTGGCTCGATGGCCGCCGGCGAGCAATCGCGATTGCTGGATGCCTTGATACAGACCTCGCTCGACCCGCTGTTGCGCATCGCGCTGGAGACGCAGTCGGGCTTCGTGGCCGTGGACGAAAAGGTCGCCCAGGCCGCAAAAAAAAAGTAACTGACGCCACGCCCGCCAAGTCCTGGGCGAGCTGGCGCGGCCCCAACCGCGACGGCATTGCGCCCTGGTTGCCGGCGCGGCTGCCCGAAAAACCTCGGTTCATCTGGAAGAAAACGCTCTCCGGACCCGGCGCCGCGGGCATTGCCGCGACGCAGCGCGTGGTGATCGTCGCCGATCGCGATCCGGCCGACAAGAGCGACGCATTTCGTGCGCTCGATGCGGCTACCGGCGCGGTTCGCTGGACTCTGCGCGATCTGGCCCCGGCGCGGTTTGACTATGGCAACGCGCCGCGCGCCACGCCGCTGGTCGTGGGCGAACGAGCGTATCTTTACAGCGCGGTGGGCCATCTGCACTGTGTCGAGATCGAATCGGGCAATGTCGTTTGGAAGAAAGACCTGCGCAAGGAATTCAACGTTCAGGACGACATTCCCTGGGGCATGTGCTCGTCACCATTGGCGGTTGACGGCAAATTGATCGTCAACCCTGGTGGAGCCGACGCGTCGTTGGTGGCCTTGCATCTCGGCGACGGTCACGTGATTTGGAAGAGTCCTGGCGAAAGCGCGGCTTTCAGTTCGTTCATCGTCGGCACGTTCGGCGGCAAGCGACAGATCGTCGGCTACGACAAGGTGTCGTTGGGCGGCTGGGACGTCGACTCCGGTCGGCGACTTTGGCGGCTCGTCCCGCCGCGCGCGCACGACTTCAACGTGCCCACTCCGATCGAATTCGAGGGCCAATTGATTGTCAGCACGGAAAACAACGGCACGCGGATCTATCGATTCAACTCCGACGGCACGATCGTGCCCGAGCCGGTCGCCAAAAACGCCGCCTTGGCCCCCGACGCGCACACGCCGATCATGGTCGGCGGACGATTGTTCGGCGCGTGGGAAGGATTGTACTGTCTCGATGCTCGTTCAGGCCTGAAAACAATCTGGTCGAGTGATGACGCCGCATTCCAGAACTACTGCACCGTGCTTGGCTCGACTGACCGCGTGCTGGTTGTCAGCCAGGACGGCGAACTGGTGCTACTTGATCCGGCCGCGGCGCGCTTCGAGCCGATCTCGCGGCTGAAGCTGTTCGACGACGATTCAGGAGTCTACGCTCACCCGGCTCTCCTGGGGCATTGGCTCTACGTGCGCAACAGTTCGGGCATCTACTGCCTCGATCTGTCGGAAAGTGGCAAAACGCCTTGATCGACGCCAACAATTTGACGCCGGCGGCGCCTGCTTCAATATCCTTTTGCAAATCGTCCGAATAGCCCGGGCGCAAAGGATCGACATGATCGGTAAACCACCAGAAACGATCCACGTGCGCCTTGAAGGCTCGATATTGATAATCTTTGTTGAGGACTTCACGCACGGCGTCGGGCCGAAAGCCGCGAGCGCGGATCTGAACCCCCACATCGGTTGCACAGTAGCTGATCAAGAAAGCTTTGCCTACACACCCCAGATCCATTGCCGCCAATGCGTCTTCGACCGTGGCGGAAGTGGAAATGTATTTCGGGACATCATTCTTTCCTTCCAAGGAAGTATCGAACACGTGCAGGTGTGTATCGATTGCGCGGAAACTCTTGGGGGCTTCCTTTGGTTCCGCGACGTTCTGCTCATAGGGGAGATTCTCTGCGAGCACGCCACCGGCTATGCATCCGGTCCCGACGCTGGTCAAGAATGTTCGTCGATCCATCGAGCGCCTCTAATGTCATCGCATAGGCAAGCTTGGCCATCACTTCACGGCTTCGTTTGAGCGCTGGCCGGAACTGGCACCGTTTAGCGGCTTTTACCACGGTCGACATCATAGAGTGCATGTGGAGCCAGTTCGCCTTATGGTTTTGGCAACCCTCGAACCTTGGCAACGGGGCAGTTATGGCGGCAGCAGCTCCATCAGCCGGTTGGGCGTAGTGGTTTTATCCGTTCGGCAAATCCCACTGACGAACGGCGGTGATGATAACATGTAACCGTTCGTCGGCGTCCGACAACCTTCGTCGTGACAACCTACCGCGGGTGCGCACCAAGATCGCCGTGACATCGACCGATTGCTTCGCTCGGTGTTACTTTTTCCGCTTCGAGCTGCCGGATTCAGCGGCGCCCGCCTTGTCGGCGACGGACTCCAGCCAGGAAAACCCGTAATCGCGCATACGATCGTAGGTAATGGCTGAATGGAGTTTGTCGGCGGTCGCCTCCGTGACGAACCCGCCGGTCCCGGAATCGGCGATCAGAAAGCGGCCACCGCCAGGATCCGCGTTGTCGTCGACATAGCCCACGACAAGCACGTTGTGTGGCGAACCAGCTAGTACGGGCCAGCCGGACGATAGTACGATTTTGATTTGCATGACCACTTCGTCGTCGGCAACGCCACGTCCGCCGATGTCGTGCCAGTAAATCCGAAACGGTTGCGAACGTTTGGCGCTTTGACGCGCCTTCTCGGAAGGCAGGTACCCTGGGTCAAACTCTTCACGCCATGACATCTGACTACCCGAACAATACCCATTCCGGCACACTCCCATCCAAATGTGTTCGAAGAATTGGCCCCGATCTTGTGCCTGAGATCCCGTGTTGCCGATGACCTGGTTGCAGGCCCAGTTCATGTACTCGTCGCTCAAAGGAGTGCCACGTTCGAGCTGCTTCGAAACGGCCCATTCCAAGGCCCGCGTAAACGTGTGTACCCCGCAGGTATTGCGGCTATGTTGGGCAACTACCTCAAGCTTCCATGCTTTCATGCGCGGGCGGAGATCGACCCGGTGCGGCAACGAGGCGTCCTTGGCCAGATTTACCGGCAGCCGCTCCAAATCCCATACCAGCACTTTCCGATCGGCGCCGCCGCTGGCCAGGGATGCTCCATCCGGAGCAAACGCGACGCACCACACGGGCTCATTGTGGGCCGCGAGCTTGCGGACGAAGCTGCCCGTCCGGGCATCCCAGAGCTTGATGACGTCGTCGGCGCCACCCGCTGCCAGATGCCGCGAGTCGGCGGAAAACGCGACTGTCTGCACGGCGCCGAAATGGGGCAGTGCATGTTTGAGATCGCCGGTCTTCGCGTCCCAGATCTTGGCGACTGCATCGGCGCCGGCCGTGGCAATCAGTGAGCCGTCGGAGGCATATACAACACAATAGACGCCGCCGCGATGATCCCCGAAGGTCAGCCGTTGCTCGCCCGAATTCATCGAGTAAATCCGGACACGTCCGTCATCGGCCCCAGCAGCGACTTCGTCACCAATTGGCGAAAGCGCCAACGACCAAATCGCGGCGCCCGTCTTCTGGGTATCCTTTTCGAGGCCGCGCATTGCATCCCATTTTGCGAGCGTGCCTTCCGGACCACCGCTGACAACGGTCCGTCCATCAGCAGTCATGTCACCCGCCCAAGCCGCGGTGTGCGGCCCCGTGAGAGTGTGTCGCAATTTGGCACTCGGCGCGTTCCAAATGCGGATCGGCGGCTCATAGGATCCAGCGATGAACGTGGCGCCGTCAGCCGAGAACGCACCCCACGACTTCTTGTCACTCCCGGCCTTGAGAATCTTGAGCGTCCGGCCGTTGGCGGCGTCTGTCCAGCGGATCGTACCGTCGAAACTAGCCGATGCCAGAATCTTGCCGTCAGGTGAATACCCCACCCATCGCACTAGGTCGCCGTGCGTGGAGAGTTCGCGTACATAGAGTTCGGCTGCTTCTGCCAGGGACAGCCCCGTCAGGAGAGCGCATAGCAGAACGGCCTTGGCGAAGCACATGGCGCGCATCTCTGCTAAATACAGGTAACCGACCGACCGGACGCCGCAATTATCGCCTCACCGAATCGCTTAGTCCAGCTACGGGCCCGATTTATGGCCGCCCTCAAATAGCCCTGGAACCAGACATCGGGCAGCAACTCCGCCAGCCGGTCAGGCGCCGTAGTTGGAAGCCGCCGCAGCACATCCGTCAGGTTGCGGAACGGGTCGATGAAATTCCAACTGGCCGAGGTGGCCGTGACGCGGCACTTGTTCGCGGCGATCCTCGACCGCATCGCGCGGTTGAGGTTCCATCGGGGCTACGTCCAATAGATCGGCTGCGTTACGGACTCAATAAACGTCTCCTGAAGAGCAGAACGCAAGCCAGCCCGGTTATTATCATCATCGCTGTTGACGGCTCCGGGACGGCAAATGCCTGATACCGGCTACCGATTTCAGTGGTCGTAAGCGCTTGGTCGTAGACCTCGATCTGGTCAATCAGGCCGTCGAGCACCCGAGTGCGTTGATATGCCTGTGCCATCCATTTGGCGGCGCCGAATACGATTACGGAGTTGCTGGTCAAATTGAATGAGTTGAGCGTCACGTTCGGGGGTAGTGTTGAGGAGGGATCCGTCCAGATACAGGCTCATGCTCGAACCATTACGAACGATGCCTGCCTGATGCCATCCCAGAGGTGCTATGCTTCCTCCATTCGCATTCCAATCAATAGTCGAATTGTCTCGATAGTTCTGCGCTGCGAGGGAGCCAGCCGCCGTGCCGAACACGTACGTTTCCGCTCCAGTCCCACTAAATCCATCCCCCGCCCCGACGTAGAACAGCATGTCGACGTTGGCGAAATCCTGGCGATTGAACCAGAGCAAGACCGTCCAATTCGGCAAAGAGCTAATAAGTGTCTTCGGCGCCCAAAAACCGTAATTGTTGTCCTGCGAGGTGGGCTCGGTAGGTTCGGTCATCAACCCAGCTTGGCCAAGGCGCGTGCCAATCGGGGTGGTGCCATAAAGGTTGGCACTTGCGAATCCCGTCCCATTGGGTTGAGCGTCAAGGTCATAGTTTGGGGACGCTGGCGCGAGATCATGGATGTGGTTTCCGTCGTTCAGGAAATTGTATTCTGCGATGATGGTTGCCTTGCAGGTCGCCAGAGGTCCCAGGATGACAAACACCACCGGGATCCATTTTGTCAACCGAATACGTTGTAGCGATCTCATGAGCGTTCTCCATTGTTGAAGTTGAAAATGTGGCCGGGCGGTTTCGATCACCGCCATGAAACGTGCTGGGCATCTCGACGCAACGTGATGTCGATTCCACATCGAACGCCATTGATTCCGTCGTCCTCGTCCCCACAGCGCAAAAAAAAGGGCGCCGAACCAAGGCCTTCCCCACGACCCCGACCAAGGGGCACACAGAGAGACACTTGGCCAGCGCCCCTTTCGGGGCGCGGGCTCAAGGTCTGCTACTGTGTTCAAGAGCTTTCGCTCAGGTTGGTCGTTTCGTGGGGAGCAGAACCTGACGCACGCGTCAGTTCAAATTGTCGTTTTGGCCGTTGGTGTGGCCCTTAGTTTGGTTCCCCTGTGATGGCTGCGTGCGTATGGGTCATGGCGCCAATCGACGCCGAACCACCAGTCTAGGTCTGCATGCGTGGGAACGAAACTTCCGCGTTGAATCGTTCCCGCGGGCGAATATGGCGGAAGGGCCGGTTCCTTGAGAGCGCGTCTGGCGTCACTTCGCGCGATTATGGTGAGCGGCGTACGGTTGGCCGCAAGAATTACCTGTTCCTTGGGAGCGACAATGGCGGCACCGCTGCGGCGGTTCTCTACAGCATCCTGGCCAGCGCCAAGGCGAATCAGGTCGAGCCGTTTGCGTAAGTGCGCGACCTGCTCGTCCAGTTGTCAGGACATTCGCCGCCCGCGGCTGCGATGGTACTTCCTGACGGTTGGCTGACGGCGCACCCGAAAGCTCGCCGGTGTTGGTCGAGGTAGCGGGGCTGCTGGGTGCTACAAAATCGAAAAGCGCCGATTTGACGGCGATGGGGGACTTTGAATTACGAGATGAGTTCTCAGGCCTCGCTGCCCGAAGATTTGTCGCTCTCACGACTTGCGGCGACTAGTGCCGAAAACCGAAGGCTTTTTTGGGGATAGCATGTCCAGTAAGCATTATTGATCCGCGTCCCAGCCCAGGCAGAAGATCGGCCGCCAGCTCAGGTACAATCTGGGGGATGTCCACCGACGATCCTGATGCCGCCATTTCCGCCGATAAACGGCACTTCGCGACAACGCAGTGGAGCATTGTCGCAGCCGCCGGTCGCGGCAGCACCGCTGAGTCAAGGTACGCACTCGCAGCGCTGTGTTCTGCCTATTGGTATCCGCTGTATGCGTTCGTCCGACGTACCGGCTACGCGGCCGCTGACGCTGAAGATTTGACACAGGCGTTTTTTGCGCGATTGCTCTGCCGCCGTCGTTCTGGCGATGCCGGTTTAGTCGATCCCAGCCGGCCGCGTCGCCCCGATTGCCGCCCGCGTTCGCGAGCCAGTTCGATGTCCGCCGCGATCGTGAACTGCAGATCTTTGACACGTTGTTGGAGGCTAAAGCCTTGATCGCGCGTTGGCGACGGGAGTACAACACCATCAGGGCACACAGCTCGTTGGGATATCGGCCCCCAGCGCCGGAGGCGATTCAGAAGGCTCTAACTTAAACGCTGGTGTCGTTGGGGGCCGGTCACCGACCGATCGGCACCATGACTTGAGAATCGCTGCGGACTGGGCAAAAGGAGAAGGACGCGATGGCAGATATCACGTTTGCTGCGGTGGGTCAAAGATTCGTTTGTGGTCACGACTACGAGAATCTGATGGTCATCGAGTTCAAAGGACCCAATGGCGCGAAAATCGACGCCTACTGCTGCAATATGAACCTCGACTTCGACGGACAACCTCAGGCCTACGCCCCCATCAACCACCCGGCAAACATCAAACCCCAAGACAACCTGGGAAACGCAGGCTACCTTTGGCCGGCGGAGAACGAAGCGCTACGTGCGAGGTTCGAGAGCTTGAAGAACCAAATCGCAGCGCTCGAGACCCAAGAAGCCAATGCGAAAACGGACCAGGGAAAACTGGATCTGCAAAAGCAAATCGACCAGTTGAAAAAAGCCGACATCCTGACCAACTACAAAACCGCCAAGAATTACGGAAAGAAATTCTGGCTTTGGTATGGAGTGAAAGCGATCTCCGCCGCGCGAAAGAAGGAGGTCCATCAGGAAAGGCTCGGCCTGGTCGGTAACGTTTTGACGTGGGCATATGGCCTCGACAAACCCATCACCCACCTGCCGCGAAACCCGGATCCGTACGACAAGGACGCCAATTACGAAGACGTCAATGGCGAGTTTCCCGTGGTCCAGTCCGTTTTCGAGCCCGGACCAGGTTATTTCGTGAGCACCATGCCGACGGCTCGAAACAAGGACTTTCCGGATTGGGACCAACGATACTACTTGCCTCCCGGCGCGATGATCCAAGGCCCCTATGGAGCATTGACGGTTCCTAGTGCTAAGTATCCGGCCCTGCCATCCCTGTCTGGGTCAACCGGCTTGAAGCTGGGAGACGCCATCTTCGCTGTGCGTCTGGACAAAGTTAATGATTTGATCTTTCCCTTTCGTGATACGGGTTATGGAGCCAAAGTCGGCGAATGCTCGGTCGATGCTTACGTCGGGATGGGCGGCGTCATCAAATACACCGCGGCAGGAAAGGCGTACTATGACAACGAATTCCCAATCCTGTATTTGGCTTTTCCCAACGGCCAAACGCCTCAATCCGCATTGGCGCACTTTGCCACGGCCTCGAATGCTCTTGAGTTTCCAGTGATTCTTGGCTTACTGGCCAAAATCACCAGAGAGACGCCGCGGGCGAAAAAAGGGAACTACAACCCGCACACCGTGACTCGCGATCCTTTCGCGGAATTCAAGCAATGGCAGAAGAGTTTTTCCCAGACCATAGGTCAGATGATCAATCAACATCAGTTCGTGGGGGACATCGCTATAGTCGCGGCCCAAATTCTACCAGCCAATTCTGTCCACATCGCCAATGCCCTCCGGCGCGCAGGATTCAACCCGCCCAATATCGCGATATTTGCCCAACCTTAGCCTCAACGTCGCAGGGCGCGGCCGCAGCGGGAGATCCAACCCCGCCGGGGGAAGATTCATAAGATTCCCATCTAACCAGTACGCCGTGAAAAGTCGGCGATTTCCAGCGGGTGCGAATCCCGCCCGGCCAATCGGTCGTTCGGCCGGAAGCAACCAGAGCGATGGAGGAGGTAACAAATCTGTTGAAGTACTCTGGTGTAACGGGTCACC
>JBGQKM010000181.1:0-12555 GCA_041499515.1 Planctomycetia bacterium
GCAAGGCCGGACTCGACGGATATCAGGCCGACGGCACCCGCATCAAAGTGCCGCACGGCCAACAGGCCAAGTACATGGCGGCCCTGGCGGACGCCAACGCCCTGCCGGCCGACTTTGGCGACTACCTGCAAAAGGCGGTCACCACCAACGGCTTCAGCATGGTCGGCAGCGCGCAACAGGAAGCCGCCATCAAAATCGCCAAGCAGCGCGAGTTGCAAAACATCATCAACTATATGGACGGCGTCGAAAAAGCCTCCGTCCAAATCGACGAAAAGACCAGCCGCGGAGGATTCCCCCAGCCGAAGACCACCCTCACGGCCGCGGTCTCGATTCGTTCCAAGGGAAATCAACCGCTGGAAGAAAGCCTCGTGCGGGGCGTGCGCTACCTGGTCGCCGGGTCGGTCGCCGGGATGAAACCCGAAGCCGTCACCGTGGTCGACGGCCGGACGGGCCAACCCTATCCCGGCAATGGCGGCGACGACAACAAGTCGGGCGGACTGCTCGACAAGTACGCGGAAATGCGTCGGTATCACGAACAGCGATTTCAGAAAAACATCAGCGACTTGTTGTCGTTTGTTCCCGGCGTGGTGGTCAGGACCAGCGTGGATCTCGATCCGGAGATCCTGCACGAGGAAAACTCGACGGAATACGACAACAAGGCGGTTGCCTTCGAAAGCCGCGAAAACACGCTCACCAAAACCAACGAGGGCGGATCACCCGGCGGGCGGCCCGGCGTGGCCGCTCAGGGCGGCGTCAACCAGCCGGCTACGGTCACGGCCGCGGCGGCGATGAAAAACAATGAAGAGACGTCGCAAACCGAACAGCGCAAGGCGGTGCCCACGACGCAAACCCGTACCGTCCGCGAGGGCCGCACGCCGAAGCGCGTGACCGTGTCGGTCGTGATTCCCAACACCTACTACGAAGAGATCTGGCGCAAGCAAAACGCAACGCCCGAGGGCCAGCCCGAAAAGAAGCCCGACGCGGCAGCCTTGGCCGACATCGAAAAGACCGAAAACAAGAAGATCCAGGAATTGATCGTTCCGCTGCTGCCTGCCGCGCCCGATCCCGCGCTGCAAGTGGCCATCATGAAGTTCTATCCGTCCAACAACATCGCCGCCGTGCCCGAGCCGACGCTGCAAGAAACGGCCGTGGCCTGGCTGGGACAGAATTGGAGCGCGGTGGGCATGGGCTGCCTGGCCCTGCTGAGCCTGACGATGCTGCGGTCGATGATCAAATCCACCCCGGCGACCCCACCCAGCGTGTCGTCGACTCCCGCCCCAATGGAAACGCCATCCACGCTCTCGCTGGTAACCGAAGACGAGCCGCAGGAGCCGGTGGAAAACACGGCGCGACAACGCCTGAAGCGGCACTCGGCCACGGGCCCGTCGTTGCGCGACGAACTGGCCGACATCGTCCGCGAGGATCCCGACGCGGCGGTGAGCATTTTACGAACTTGGATTGGAACCACGAGCTAAACCATGAGAAAAAGGCATCGCAATTTGCGCAAGGCGGCAATTCTTGTCGCCAGTCTGGATGCCGACAACGCCGCGGCGCTGCTGCGGCAAATGTCCGCCAGCCAAGCCCACTTGCTGGAAAAGGCCATCGAGCGCCTGGGCCCGATCGATCCGGACGAGCAGGCCGACGTGATCGAAGAATTCTTTCGCATCGGACCGTTGATCCCGGTCAAGGAACCCTCGGGCATCGAATTGGACGGCCGGCTGCCGAAGTATCTTTCGATGCCCACCCACCCGGAACCCCCGCCAGGGGCCGAGCAACAGCCCGGCGAACCGCGACCGGCGCACGGGCTTCCTCCGTTCCGGTTCTTGCACGAGGCTCCCGCGCGGTCGTTGGCTCCGTTCCTGGAACGCGAGCACCCGCAAACCATCGCCGTGGTCGTGTCGCATTTGCCCGCGGATCGGGCCGCGGAAATCCTGGCCGGGCTGCCGGCCGATCTGCAAGTGGAAGTCGCCCGGCGCCTGGTCGACCTGGAAGAGACCGATCCGGAGATTTTACGTGAAGTGGAGCGCGGTCTCGAATCGTGGCTCTGCGAGCAGGTGCGCAGCGATCGTCGCCGCACCGCCGGTTTGACGGCGCTGGCCAACATTCTGGGCGCCGCCGAGCCCAACGCAAAACAAAACCTTCTGGCCAACCTTGCGCGTCGAGATCGCCACCTGGCCGGCAAACTCCGCGGCGTGCCGAGCCGGTCGTTGACATTCGCGGAACTGGAGCACCTGGATCGAGCTTCGCTGACTGTCGTGTTGCATCACGCCCAGCCCGAGCTGCTGGTGCTGGCTCTGGCCGGAGCGGACACGGAGTTTGCCGAGCGCGTGTTCGCCCTGTTTCCGCGAGCGGAAGCCAAGGCATTGGACAGCGCGCTGCGCAACTTGGGACCGACCCGCCTGAGCGACGTCGAAGAGGCACAGCAGGAACTGGTCGAGCTGGCGCGTCAATTGGAACTGCGCGGCGAAATTACCCCCGACATTCGCGGCCATTTGAGCGTGGCCGTTTGATGGCCCGAGTTTAAGCGAGCCACCGACAAACCCATTTACGAAATTCCATACGCGATCGCAGAACCTCATGTCCACCGTGATTAAAGCCTCCGGCCCCATGCGCGCCATCGACGGTATGTCGTTTAATTTCGACGACATTGGCGATCGAGCCCATCAATACCTCGAACAGATGCGCCGGCAAGCCGCTGACATTCTGGCCAAAGCCCAGCAAGACGCGGTGGCCATTCGTCAGCAGGCCGAAGAGCAGGGGCGCGCCGCGGCGCTGGAGGCCGCCAAGCGGATTCTCGACGAAAAAGTCAGCCAGCAGTTGACGACGCTGGTGCCGGCTCTGCGCGAGGCGATCGCGCGCATTCACGCGGCCAAAGCCAATTGGCTCTTGCATTGGGAAAAAACCGCCGTCCACGTGGCCGCGGCGATCGCCGGCCGCGTGATTCGCCGTGAGCTCGAGCGCACGCCGGAAATCACGCTCACGCTGGTGAAGGAAGCGCTGGAACTGGCCTCCGGCAGCGAAGACATCCAGTTGCGGATGCACCCCGACGATCTGGCCGCCCTGGGCGAACACGTGCAAAAACTGGCCGAAGAATTGTCGCGCCTGGCAAAGCCCCAAATCGTGGGCGATCCGCAAATCGCAAAAGGCGGCTGTCGCATCGACACCCGCTTTGGATTCATCGACCAACAATGGGCCGCCCAATTGGACCGCATCGAACAGGAATTGACCTAAGCCGCCTGACCATCGCCATCACCCGACCATGCAAGTCAGTCACGAAGACATCGTCGAGCAATTGAAACTGGTCATGCCCACGGCCTTGTGCGGCAGCGTGGTGCGCACCGCCGGCATGACGGCCGCCGTGGCCGACTTTCCAGCTCCGGTGGGAGCCGTGGTGGCCATCGAACGCCAGACCGGCGGACCGCTGATGGCCGAAGTGATCGGCTTCCGCGACGACCTGACGCTGGTGTACTTGTTGAACAACGTCAGCGGCCTGCGACATGGAAATCGCGTGCGGCTGATAAGGACGTCGCGGTGGATCCGCGTCGGGCCGGCGCTGCTGGGCCGCGTGATCAATGCTCAAGGCGACTGCATCGACGGCCAGCCTCGGCCGACCCTCGCGCATCGCACCGTGCTCGATCGGCCCGCCATGCCGGCAGTCGAACGGCCACGGATCGACGCCCCGTTGACTACCGGGATTCGGGCGATCGACGGCATGCTCACCTGCGGCAGAGGGCAGCGGATCGGCATCTTTGCCGGTTCCGGCGTGGGCAAGAGCGTGACGCTGGGCATGATGTCGCGCTACACCGCGGCGGACGTCAACGTGGTGGCGCTGATCGGCGAGCGGGGCCGCGAAGTGAACGAATTCATCGAGCGCGACCTGGGACCGGGCCTGGCTAAAACCGTCGTGGTGGTCGCCACCAGCGACGAACCGGCGCTGGCGCGCGTGCATGCCGCGTTTACGGCCACGGCCGTGGCGGAATATTTTCGCGACCAAGGCAAAGACGTGCTGCTGTTGATGGACTCGCTGACCCGACTGGCGCTGGCGCAGCGCGAAATCGGCCTGGCCGCCGGCGAACCCCCGACCACCCGGGGCTTTCCGCCCTCGGTGTTCGCGCTTTTGCCCAAGCTGTTGGAGCGCGCCGGTCGGAGTCCTCGCGGAAGCATCACCGGATTCTACTCGGTGCTGGTCGAAGGCGACGATCCGAATGAGCCGGTTTGCGACACCGTGCGCGGACTGCTGGACGGCCATACCTGGTTGTCGCGAAAACTGGCCGTGCGCGGCCATTATCCGGCGATCGACGTGTTGGAGAGCATCAGCCGTTTGATGATCGAAGTCACCAGCCGCGAACATCGCGAAGCCGCCCAACTCGTGCGCGAATTGATGGCCGCGTATCGCGAGCACGAAGACCTGATTTCGGTCGGGGCTTACCGTCGCGGATCGAACCGCACGGTCGACCTGGCGATCGACATGCAGCCGGAAATCAATAACTTTTTGCGACAACGCGTGGACGAGCCCTCGAGCGTGGAACAAGCTCGCGACGCTCTGCTGCAACTATTTCAACGCGCGCAGACACGGCCGGCCGGCGCGGCGTCCGCCACGACACAACCGAGTTGAGTTTAGCGATCCATGGCACGCTTTCAGTTTCGCCTGAAGACCCTGTACGCCATTCGCGAGGCGGCGCGAGATGAACGCCGCGTGCAATTGGCCGAGGCCTATGCCGCGGATCGCAAGCTGAAAGACCGACGTGCGGCACTGGAGCAGGAATTGAACCAACAGAAGCAATGGTTTCGCGCGGGCATCGCGCCGGGCCGAGTCGACGTCGATCGCCTGCTGACGGTGAATCGCTATGAACTTGTGGTCCGCGCGGAAATCAGCGTGGTGAAGCAGCACGAGCAGACGCTGGCCGAGGAAATCGAACGCCGGCGGCAAACCCTGCTGGCGGCCGACCGCGAGGTTCGGGTGCTGGAGAAGCTGCGCGAGCGGCAACTCGAACAGTTCCGGCAGCAACAGGCGCTGACGGAGATGAAAGAGATCGATGAAGTGGCGGCTCGCGCCGTGTTTCGTGAGGAGCCATCGTGATGGGCAGGATTCTCGGAGCACTGATGGGGCTGGTGACTTATTCTTGCGTGGCCACGCTGTTGGCGGTCGGCGCGACGTTGGCCTATTTGCGTTTGAGCGATACCTTGACCGACGACACCGTGCAAAAAATCGTGGCGGTCCTGGAAGGAGCCGAGTTGTTCGATCCGAACCGCGAAGCTCCCCAGAAACCCAAGAGCGAGGACTCCGAGCAGCCCTCGTACGAAGATCGCGAACAAGCCCGCGATCTGCAGGCTCGAAATCTGGAATTGCGCGAACAAGCCCTCAACAGCCGGCTCGACCTGGTCCGAGCGGAACAACGCGCGCTGGTCGCCGATAAGGAGCGCCACGAGCGACTGAAGGAAGCCTTCACCAACCAATTGACCGCGCTGCGCGAAGGCACGACTTCATCCGGGCGGGAAAACGTGCGCATGATTTGGGAGAACATCAAGCCCAAGCAGGCCAAGGAGCAGATTCTGCAGATGCTGGCAGCCCAAGAAATCAACGAGGTCGTGGCCCTACTATCGGCGATGCCGATCGACCGACGGGCCAAAATCGTCGGCGAGTTCAAAACGCCCGATGAAGCAGCGAAGCTTGAAGAAATCCTGCGTTTGATTCGTGAGGGAATTCCAGAAATCAATCTGGTCGAAAAGACCTTGAACCAAGCCCAACCCTAGGAAACGACCCGTGCCCTCGATCAATTCAGACAAACCCTTGAATCTACCGGCCGATCCGGTGAGCGTGTCGCGGCCGAGCCCGCCGAATAGCGACTCCAGCGACTCGTTCGACGATCACTTGCAGCGCCTGGCCCCGCAGCCGCCTGACAACAAGAGTCCAGCGGCGGCGGCCCAGAATGCACCCGTCGCTCGACCGTCGGCGTCGTCCACCAACTCGGGCGACTCCGAAAAGAAAAAACCGGCTACGCCAGTGGACAAACAAGATCCCGAGGATTCGGCGGCGGCGACGCAGCACAACGCTCCCACGCCGGTGGCGACCAACCAGGCGGCGACGCTTTCGGCCCAAATCGACACGACGGACGTCGGCCAGCCGCACGCGGCCACGACGGCTAAGCCCAATGTAAAGCCCGCACCGGCTGTCAAGAACAATTCGGCGACGCCGCAACAACCGGCTCCGGCCGGCGACGCCAAACCAGTTCAGGCGCAAACCGACAAGCAAATCGCGCCGCAGGCGCTTGTGTCCACCGATCCCCAAAAGGCCGCGACCCCGGAAGCGCAAAAGCAAGCCACGTCAGGCGCGCAACAACCGGCCGCCGCGAATCCACAAACGCAAGCCGTCGCGAGCTCCGCCAAACAAGTCGACCCTGAGCCACAAACACTGGCGGTCGCGGACACGCAAAAACCATCCAACGCCAGCCCGCAGGCTGAAGCCGTACCGGCGCCACCGACGCAAGTCGTCACGGACGCGCAACAGGAAGTCGCCCCTGCGCCCCCCAAACCAATGGTCGTGGATTCCAAGAAAGCCGCGGCAATCACGCAGCCGGCTAATGTGCCGACTCCCGCGACTGCGGTGGCCGACGAACCGCAACCCGCGAAAGCTCTGGATCCGGATCAGCCGCCAGCCGCGACCGCCGAGTCTGCGGCAGCGAGTGAAGTCAAACCGGCTCGCGAGACGGCGGGCAGTGCAAAAAAAGGCGCGGCGACGCACGGCAACCACGATGCTACCGATCCGGCAGGTCAGTCGGCCGCGGCGGCGGCAACTCGTGGATCGGCCAGCGTTGAGACCACTCCGGCAAGCGAAGGCGGGCCGCGAATCGAGGGCGACTTGATTGCGGCGCCGACGGCCGCGGCAAACCACTCGGCTCAGGGTGTGGATCCGCAGAGCTCGCCTCCGATCCAGGCGCCGGCAATCACGACCGCGACGAAGGATTCCATGCGCGGCGCCCCGCCGCAAACCGCGGCAGCCAGCGATGGAACATCTAACATCAGCGACGTGGACCGGGTGCGGTTCGTGCAGCGCGTGAGTCGCGCACTGCAGACGGCCGGCGAGGGGACCGGCACGTTGCGATTGCGCTTGAGCCCGCCCGAGTTGGGCCCGGTGCGGCTGGAAGTTTCGATCAAGGACGGCGTGATGTCGGCGCGGCTGGAGGCCGAAACGCCGGCGGCCAAGGCGGCCTTGCTCGACAATTATCCGAAATTACAAGACCGCCTGGCGGAGCAGAATATCAAATTGGAACGCTTCGAAGTGAATCTGAGCGACCGCTCTGGAAGCGACGGCGCCCCGAATCAATCGTTCGACAATGCCGGCTCGCAGCGCGATTTTGGATCGCCGACGCCGCGACCCAGGGTGCAGACGGCCGCGAACGTTTCCGAACCCGCCGCGGCTGCCTCGGCGTTGCAAATCGTCGGCAGCGAGCAGTTGAATGTCGTGATTTAGAGACTTACGAAATCGCATGCGGATCGCCCCGTCGGGCGACGACACGCGAGCCAAAAACGAAATAAGGAAACCGACCATGCAAGCATTACCCGGATTTACGCCCAACACGCCAACGGCGGCCACCGATATCAGTGCGGTAACGGGTGTCGCGAACGGCACCACCAGCAACACGTCAGCCGATGCCTTGGGAGGACTCGATACCAATGCGTTCCTCAAGCTGATGATTGCCCAGTTGCAAAATCAGGATCCGATGAACCCGACCGACAACAATCAACTGTTGCAGCAGGTCAACGAGATTCGCACGATCGGGGCTACCGACAAGCTGACCACCACGTTGAATTCGGTGCTGACCGGACAGAACCTGACCAGCGCCATGGCATTGGTCGGAAAGCCGGTCAATGCGCTGTCGGACTCCAATCAACAAGTCAGCGGCGTGGTCGACCACGTGGACGTCGTCGGCGGGGCGCCCAAGCTGTCCGTGGGAGGCCAGGCCGTCAGTCTCAACAATGTCAGCAGCGTTTTATCGGACGCCACTACGGGCCTGAACGGGACGATGAATAACATGCTCGTGGAACAGAACGTGATGAGTGCCCTGTCGTTGATCGGCAAGCAAATCAACGGCACCTCGGACAGTCATCAGGCCGTCAGTGGCGTGGTCAGCCGCGTGAGCGTCATCGGCGGATCGCCGAAGGTGTACGTGGGAGATCAAACCGTCAGCCTCAACAATATCACCGACGTATTGTCGCCGACCCCGGCGAGTCCCTCGAGTTAGTCCGTAGAAGAAACGATTCACCAACCAACGCGCTCGCGCTTGACACACGGGCGTGCCACTTTCAACAGATAACGATAAAGGGGAAATACCATGGGTTTAGCATCCGCACTTAGTACCTCCTTGACAGGGTTGACCGCGGCCGAGGCCACGATCGACGTGGTAGGCAACAACGTGGCCAACTCGAACACGGTGGGCTTCAAATCGTCCGAGGTCCAGTTTGCCACGCAGTTCTCCCAGACGCAAAGTTTGGGTTCGGCTCCCACCACGAACTCAGGCGGCACCAACCCGCGGCAAATCGGGTTGGGGGTCTCCGTTTCAGAAATCACGCCCAATTTTACCCAGGGCACGCTGCAAGTCAGCAACAGCCCCTCGGATCTGGCCATTCAAGGAGACGGCTTCTTCATTGCCGAGGGGGGCGCCGGCCAAGATCTGTACACGCGCAACGGCGTGTTCAAAACGAATTCCGCAAACGAATTGGTCACCACCACCGGCCTGCGGTTGCTGGGTTTCGGCGTCAACAGCTCGTTCCAGGTGCAAAACACCACGCTAGTGCCCATTACGATCCCCTTCGGCGCCGCCGCGGTGGCCCAAGCGACCAGCAACGTGGTGCTGGGCGGAACGCTGACGCCCACCGGCACGGTGGCCACCACGCCTGAGATCATTCAGTCGGAAGTGCTCACCGACGGTTCGATTGAAGTGCCTGGCAGCACGACGACCACGATCGGGTTGAATCCGCCTTCGGTGGTCGGCACGACCGTGGCCCCTTCGGCGGCCGCCGGCGCCGTTCCTGCCGGCACGTACCTGTACAAGATGGTCTATCTCAGCGCCGGCGGCCTGGAAGGCCCGCCATCGGCGGCCCTCCCCGCGATCACGACCACCGGCACGGCCGGCGTGGATCAAACGGTTTCGTTGGGTGCTTTGCCGTTGCCGCCGGCAGGTTTTGTCAGTACGAACATTTATCGCTCGGACAACGGCGGTGCGTTCCAACTGGTGGGCAATACGGCCGGCGCCGCGTTCAACGACGGTTCGGCCGCCGGAGGGGCCGCGCTGAACGGAAATGTTTTGCCGGCTGGCAGTTTCAGCTACTACGTGACCTTTTTCGATTCGCAAAACAACACCGAGAGCCGTCCCACGGCCCTGATCGGTCCACAAACGGTCTCGGCCAACGGCCGCATCGAACTGAACAACATCCCGGTGCCCAGCGTGGGCAGCACTTTCGACAAAGTCAATATCTACCGGAATTCGCTCAACGATCCCGGCACGTTTCATTTGCTGACGCCCGTCAGTTTAGCCGCCGGCACGACCGACTATATCGACGGCGCATCCGATGCCTCGATCGCGGCTAACGCCACGGTCAACCTCGACGGTCCGCCGATCACGTTCAAAACGGCGATGGCCGACGTGGTCACGCGCAACGGCACCAATTACATCCACGTCTTCAATCCCAATTACGATCCCAACCAGCCGCTCAACGGTTTTCTGCCGACGACGCTGGATTTTACGGGCCAAAAGGGAGCCGACGGCACGAACCTGACCACCAAGACCTTCGCGTTCGACAACACGACCACGGTGCAAAGCTTCATGCAGTTCGTCCAGCAGGCCACCGGAATTCAGGACAGCAGCGCCGATACGATCAACCCCATTCCGGGCCAGCCCGGCGGATCGATCGTGAACAGCCGCATGCAATTCGTCAGCAACATCGGGACGGAAAATGCGGTGGCCATCGGCGTGAGCGCCTTAGATTTGACCGCCGGGGGAATTACCTCGGGGCTCAACATGAACTTCAACGAGACGCAAAAGGCCAACGGCGAAAGCGCGAAAGTCGACATGTTGGTTTACAACTCGTTGGGCGAAAAACTCAACGTGCGAGTGACGGCCGTCATGGAGCAACAAACCGGCGTGGGAACGACCTGGCGATGGTTTGCCGACTCGGGGGACAACAGCCCGACCACCGGGGCCGCCATCGCGGTGGGCACCGGAGAATTCACCTTCGATGCCAACGGCCACTATCAAAGCGGCACGAACAGTCGCATTTCAATCGACTTGTCGTTGGGCACCAACACGCTGCCGATCACGATGGACTTCAGCCAGATATCGGGGCTGGCGGCAAAAACCAGCACGCTGTTCGTCACCAAGACCGACGGATCGGCGCCGGGTACTTTGTCGAGCTTCGTGGTGGCCGAAAACGGGTTGATCAGCGGTTTGTTTTCCAATGGCGTGTCGCGCAACCTGGGGCAGATCCGTCTGGCCCGCTTTGCCAACAACGACGGTTTGGAGCAACGGGGCCAGAATATGTTCGCCTCCGGCGTGAACTCGGGCGTTCCGATCGAGGCCAATCCGGGCGACCAAGGTCTGGGCACGCTGATCGCCGGTGCGGTGGAGCAATCGAATACGGATGTCGGGCAAAACCTGATCCAACTGATTACCGCCTCCACGCAATACCGCGGGGGCGCTCGCGTGATCACGACCGTACAGCAATTGCTCGACGAATTGATGAATCTCCGCCGTTAGGCCGATACGCGTCGCCACGCGCGCAAACTCCAAGGGCCGGTCGTGGCAGTTGTGCCGAAGAATAGCAAACGTCCGATTTTACCCTCGCGAGCCAAGCCGTTGACCGCGGGGGTCTTACGGCGGTACGGCGGCGTGTGCATGGCGGTAGAACGCGTGGGGGGGCGGGGAATCATGGTTTTCCCTCGCGGCGGTGACATCATTTTTGGCCTATGTTTCTGGTGCCAAGTGGGCAGCCCCCACCGGATACCGAGCGGAAAGTTACAACCCTCATGATCAAGCTCACGCGGCTGGCCGGAGAGGCCTTCCTGCTCAACGCCGAATTGATCCGCTACGTCGAATCGCGCCCCGACACGTTCATCACGCTCACGACGGGCGAGCGGCTGGTGGTGCAAGAATCGATGGACGAGGTCATGCTGCGAACGATTGAATATCAACGTAATAAGCATTTGTTTCCGCGTGGCGAGTGCACCGCCGCGCCGGCCGTATCGAGTACTTCGCGAATTTAGGATTTCGACTGCATGGATATTGCCACTGTCGGCGGCATCGTGGGTGGAATGGTTTTGACGCTGGTCGCGATCACGCTGGCCGGCAGCCACGGCGGCGGCGTGTCGCTGGGCCAGTTCATCGACCCACCGGCCGCGGTCATGGTCCTCGGCGGCGGTTTGTGCGTCGTGCTCACGAGCGTGCCACTCAAGACATTCTTGAGCATCCCCAAGCTCTGGTTGAAGCTCTGTTTCAACAAGAGCGAAGACCTGCCGGAGCTGATCGCGGAGTTGGTGAGACTGGCCGAAATCGCTCGCAAGGACGGACTCTTGGCGCTGGAGGCGAAGGTGCCTGAAATCTTCAACCCCACGGTCGTGCTGGGCGTTCAGATGGCGGTCGACGGTACACGGCCGGAAGTCTTGGAGGATATTTTTCACACGGAAATCGAGGCCGAGGAGGGGCGCCACTTGGTCGGGAAAAAAATGTTCGACCTGATGGGCCGGTGCGGCCCGGCGTTCGGCATGATCGCCACGCTGCTGGGCTTGATCCTGATGTTGGGAAGTTTGGATAACCCCGATTCGATCGGTCCGACCATGGCCATGGCTCTGGTGGGAACGTTGTATGGGGCCGCCATGGCCAACATGATCTGCGCCCCTTGCGGCGAAAAACTAGCCTATCTCAGCCGCCAGGAAACGCTCAGCAAGGAAATCATTCTCAAAGGAATCTTGGGCATTCAAGCCGGAGAAAACCCACGCGTCATCGAACAGAAACTCAACACGTTTTTACCGCCCCGTCAGCGAGTTGATTCGCACGATCGGGCTGCCTAGGAACGATCATGTCCGGACACAAGTGCCACTGCGAAGAGGGCCTGGCGGAATGGATCATGTCGTACGCCGACATGATCACCATTCTCATGGCATTCTTCGTGGTCATGTACTCAATGGCCGGCAGAGACAGCGTGAAGGAACAGGCCGTCCTCAAAGCGCTGCGCGAACAGTTTGGCCCGATGGTCCCCGGCTGGGGCGTCCTGTTGCCGGGCATATTGACTCACGACAAATCATCGCTGATCGAATTGCCGCACAAGGGAGGCGTCAAGGGCAGGAACCAAAACCGCGGCGGAGCCGACCAACTGCGAACCCCCGAAGGAGAGCACTCGCGGATGCACGCGCCTTGGTCGGGGGAGCAATCGCGCGTGGGAGGCGCCGTCTTTTTTGCCGATGATGCCACTCAGCTCAGCGATTCGCAAAAACGCGCACTCGATCTGGTGGCCAACGACATCAAAGGCAAACCCCAGAAGATCGAAATACGCGGACACGCC
>JBGQKM010000182.1:0-12501 GCA_041499515.1 Planctomycetia bacterium
GATCCGATTGCGATCGGCGTTGTTGATCTCGCTGACGGCATCGGCGACTTCGCCCAGGTACCGCAGGAATATATTGCGCCGTTAGCCCGCTTGGATGACTTTCAGCCGCCGGCGGAGAAACATGCTCAACTTGCGGCCGACCATTTGCAGGGCCAGCCGCAATTCTTTTTGAATCTCGGGGTAACTGGCGATGGCCTCTTTCGATTCGCTGGTGAAGGGGACCCACACGCTGGCCATGTGGACCATGATCGTCAGCGGGCCGCTGGGCAGTTGGCCGCGCGATTGCGCCAGGCCATAGGCCCGCCAGTTGGTGCCCATCACCATTTGCGTGATGGCGCAGGCCGCGTGCTGGAATTGCAGCGGCACGCGGTTGGCATAGCGCAGCACGTTCATCGTCTGGCCGGCTTCCAGATTCACGCTGCGCATCGCCTCGTGCAGCTTGGCGATTTCGGACGTTTTGAGCCGGGCCGGCGAAGTGCGCGGGCCGAGGGCGGCTTCCTTCAGGATCTGGTCGGCCGCGTCGCTTCCCAGTCCGTAAAACGTGTTGGACAGAAATTGCCGCAGCGTGCGGGCATCGCTTTCGCCGAGCAGTTCGCCCAGCACGTCCAGCGGCACACGGTTGGCCGACGACATGCCGCCGTAGGCCAGGGCCACTTCGATCTGGAACGGATTGCCGCGATACACGGCCGGCGGCCGGGTGCTGGCGACGTAAAACTCGCCCGGCACGACGTGGTGCAAACCCTTGAGCAGCAGTTCTTCGCCGATCGGGGAAATGCAATCGGTCGAGGGGGGACCGATCCTGGTTTCCATGATGGCGTGAAAGAGTTTGTCGGCTTCGTTGCGGCCGATTTTCGTGGTGTTGGCCCGCGTGCTCAGCCCGGCCGTTTCGCAAATCCGGCTGGCCACCGCCGGACTGACGCGGCTGAACGAGCTGGTGAAGAATTGCGAGAGCGTCGTGGCTTTGGCGTCTTGCAGCATCGTGACCAGGATGCCCAACTCGATGCCGTAGGGATGCGGCTTGATTTCCTTGGGCTCTGGGGGCAGCGTGTTGGTCGAGCGCTCGTACAGGCGTTGGCCCTCCTCGCCCGACTCGGGATCGAGATAGTGGATCGTGACGTGCGGGTTGGCGATGGCCGTTTGTTCCAGATATTCGTCCACGCTGCCCCGGCCGCGGATGAATCGGCCTTCCAGCTCGATGGTCACGCGCGTGCCGTGGTCCAGCTCGACCCATTCGATGCCGTGTTTCTCGATATATTTTCGGCCGGCGTCGCCCGGCTGAATATCGACCCCCTCGCCGCCGCCATTGAGGATCTCGGGCAGGTTCTTCTTGGTGTCGATCTTGATTTCATAGTAGTGGGCCGGCTTGCGCGGCGAGATTTTGGAAATGATCTTCACCGGCTTGCCGGTAGTCAGCACGCCGTACATGCCGGCTGCGCTGATGCCGATGCCCTGCTGGCCGCGGCTCATGCGCAGGCGGTGGAACTTGGAGCCGTAGAGCAGTTTGCCGAAAATCAGCGGGATCTGTTTTTTGAGAATGCCCGGGCCGTTGTCCTGCACGCCGACTTTGTAGCGGTTGGTTCCGGAGAGTTCGATGTGGACCCAGATTTCGGGCAGGATGCCGGCTTCCTCGCAGGCGTCGAGCGAATTGTCGACGGCCTCTTTGATCGTGGTGAGCAGGGCCTTGCGGGGATTGTCGAAGCCCAGCAGGTGGCGGTTCTTGGCAAAAAACTCGCTGACCGAGATATCGCGTTGGCTGGCGGCCATCGACTGGGCCGTCGCCCGGCGGCGGCGGCCGGGGGCCTGGCCGTTGCCGGCTTCGGTGGCCACGGCGGTTCCTTGGGCGGCCGAGGCCTCGTCGTGGTCGGTCGATTCGTCGTCCGCTGGGGCGGGCGTGCCGTTTTTGCTGGGTTTCTTGGTCATCAATCCATCAATACTATCGAGTCAAGCCTGGTAAATTTTGCCGGGGGCGCAAACGAAGACGGGCGGCCCGTGCGGATCCTCGACTCGGCCTCCTTGCAATCGCGCACCTGAAGATTCCGGTTGTGCAAAGTATAACGATTGTAGGCCGTTCGACCAGCCGCAATCAGCCCGCAAGGGCGGCAAATCAGGCTCAATTGCCATATTCGGCACACAAAGATTCACCCCTACCGCCGCGGCCAGCCGAGATTGTTTCTGGGGTCGGCAGCACCCAAAAAGCTTCCCCGCCCCACCCCAAAAGACCACGCCACGAAATCGCCCGACGGCAGCTTCCCATCCATTTTTGGGCTGCCACGACGGTTGGGCGAAAGAGTGATCCCATCATTTCCGCAAGGAGGACGACGGCATGATCCGCACGACGCTGCGCGCGATGCTGGCTGCTTTGGCTTTGAGTTGCCTGTCGGGTTTTTCGACCAGCACGACTGCCCAAGCCGGCCATCCCGATATTTTTTACAACTTCTACGCCGGCCCCAAGGGTTATTACCCCGTCGCGCCGGCCCAATTGTATGTCGCGCCGCTGCCCAGCCCGCCGCTGGTGGGCCACACCTGGAACACCTATCCGCCGCTGATGCCGCACGAGTTTTTGTATCACCACCATCGCTCGTACTACAAGCACTTTCACGATGGGGGCTACACCGTATCGCGCGTGCATTATCGCTAGCGCGGCCGCCCGATCGGCCTGGCGAGCGTATTGAACCCGAGCAAAGGATCCTCGCATGAAATTGAAAAAACTCCTGGTCGTCGGCCTGGCATTGGCGGCCTTGGCTTGCGCCACCCGTGCACGGGCCTTCGACGAGACGCACTATGGCCACGGCGCCCGCTGGCGGGCGACGATGCGTCCGTGGCATAGTTACTACAGCAGCGCGAAATATGGCCAGCCGGTTGCCTTGGTCGTGCCTCCCACGGCCGAGTTGCAGACCAACTATGGTTGGGGTTCGGTCGCCTCGCGGATGACGCGCATCGACCACCAATTCCAACGCCCCTGGCCGATGGGCCGTGGGACGCCGGCCGGATTCCTGCCGACGCCGGCCTGGCCCAGCGACACGCGCCAATTGGGCGTGAACTACATCCGCGGCCCGTGGTAGACGGCCGCCGAGCACGATGCACCCCCAGCCGGGCGGCTCTCGCGAAAGCGGGAGCCGCTCATTTTTTTTGTTTTGGCGGCCTGTCGTGCGGCGCGGCTTGCTCGCATTCGGCCAGCAGTTGTCGCCAGCGGGCTTTCATTTCGGCGGTGCCCAAGTCGGGATGACTCGACTCGATCCGTTCGAGCGTCACGCGGGCCTGGTCCGCGTGGCCCAGATCGAGCTGGGCGCGCGCCAAGCCGTAGTGGGCCCGAAACCAACGGGGCGAACCCGGCCGGCTCTTGGTCGCCACGTCGCGCCATTGGGCCAGGGCCGCTTTCAGGCTGGCCGTGTCGCCGCCGGAGGCCAGCAAAGTGGCCAGCGCTTCTTGCGTTTGGCCGTCGCGCGGAAATTGTTTCGCCAGCGATTCGAGTTCGGCGATTGCCTCGGGGCGGCGGCCCAGTTCGGCCAGCGCCGAGGCCCGCAGCCGTCCGGCGTTTTGCAACCTCGCGGCGTCCAGCTCGTCGCGTTTCGCCAACAGGTCGTCGATGGCCGCCAGTTCGAGTTGGGCCAGTTTTCGTTTTCCGTCCGCCGGTGCGCGGGCCGCCAGTTCGGCCAATAGGTCGACAAGCGCCGCGACATCGGCGGTGGTGCCGATGGGAATCTTCGCCAGGCGTGCTTCGGCCTCGGTCGTACGGCCTTGCGCGGCCAGCGTGGCGACCAGCAGCGAGCTGGCGGCGGTGCGCCACTGCGGCGGAGCGTCGACGTCGCTCTGCAGCGCGCCGGTCAGCAGAGCTTCGGCCCGGGCGGGGCCGCGGGGGATCGCCCAGAGCTCGATGCGCGCCGCGGCCAAAACGGCTGCGCGGGTCGCCGCGTTGGGAGATTCCAGTTTTTTTCCGGCCGGCGCGACCACTTGTTCTAAATAGCGAACCGCCTCTTGGGCCAAGGGCCGGTTAGCGTTGCCGGCGTGACGAAACTCGGCCAGTTGTGCGTCGTAGCAACGGCCCGCGGCTTCCACCGCCTGGGCAAATTGCGGATGATCGGACTGAACATGGCACAAGGCCCGCGCCGCTTCTTGCCAGGCGTGCTCGTGTTCCTTCAGACGTCCTAGCCACCACCAGGCTTGCGAAGCGGTCGGGCTCTTGGGCCAGGTGGCCACGTGCTCGCGCAAGAGCAGCTCGTACTGGTCGAGCTTGGGGGGCTGCTGCTGTTGGGCCTGTTGGGCCGCGCTGTGGACGGCCAGTAGATGGGCCTCGGCGGCTTGCGGATGGTCCGGCAAGGCGATGGCCAAAGTGCGATAGCGATCGGCCGCGGCCCGATCGTGATGGCGCTGGCTCTCGATCGTGGCCGCGGCATAGGCGTTCTCAAACGCTTGATTCGGCTCGTGCTGGTCCCAGGCGCGCTCGGCCGCCCTGTCGTATTCCGATAGCGCCTCGTCGACGTGGCCGCGGGCCAGCACCAGTTGGATGCGTTCGGCACGAATCTTCGCCAAGACTTCGGCCGGCGGCCCGGCTTGCTCGAGTTCGGCCAGTTGGCGCTCGGCCGCGTCGTATTTTTCCAACAGTCGCCAGCAGGCGATTTCGTCGAGTCGACTCGACCACGCCAGCGGCGTGTTGAGCTCTTGACCGGCCAGGGTTTTGAGCAACTCGGTCGCTTGGGTCAGCGCGTTGACCCGATCGGCGCTGCCCGGCGGATAGCACAGCGCCTGGTCGCGCAGCCCGCGGGCCCATTGATGGCGGACGTGCAATTGGAGCGACATCAGTTGCTCGACCGACAGTTGCAAGTCGTCGTCGGGCCGCCTCGCGCGGGCTTGCCGTTTCAGGTCGGCGGCGATGTCGTCGTCCAAGGTGCGCAATTCGGCGATGGCGCCGCGCAGCACCGCGGCGGCCCGCGGCGGCGGGCGCTTGGTTTGGCCGGCGGCTTGGGCGTCCTGGCTGGCGGTTTCGCCTTCGGCCAAGGCGGCCAGCGCGCCTTGCACGCGGACCAACAGCAGCCGGGGATGGCGCGGGTAACTCGCGACGAAATCTTCGACCGTCTGCCGCGCCTTGTGCCACAGCGGCGGCCGGGCCTCGGGCGGAGATGCCAGCGCCTGCTCGGCCCAGGTGCGCGACAGGTCGATGGTGAGTTCCGCGCGGCGGGCGTCGGACAACTTGACATCGGCCAACCGGTCGAGGCAGTATTTTTCGGCCTCATCGAACAACCGCCGCTCGCGCAGCGTTTGCAAGTGCCGTTCGTCCTGCGTTACGTCGGCCGCGATCAGCGCCATCGGCGCGATGCTGGCCAACACGAGAACCGGCTTCAAAACTGCTCGGAGAAGGGGACGGGCCCATTTTGCCGCGAGGACTCCACCAAATTGGGACAGGCCCCGCAGTTTTGAAACCGGTTCTAGCGCGGCGATGACAGGCGCGCGGCTCATGCTGGGCGATTTCCTAGCGGCGCGCCCTGGGCAGTCGCGACACGTCGACGTACACGTGCTGGCCGCCATTCTGCCGCGCCAGGGTCACCAAAAAATTGTCCGGGTCGGACTGCGGCCCAAAGCCGAATTCGATGGCGTTGATCGACGAACCCTTGTTGATCTGAGCCACGTGGGCCAGTTGCCTGGCCGTCATCCGTGGCTCGTCGGCATCGGTCAGAAAGAAGATCACGTCAGGACCCATCCGCACCGCCATTTCCAACGCTTCGACGTGCTGTGTCGCGCCGTCGGCCGTGATGCTGCCCACGAACTTCTGGGCCAGATACTTGTTCTGGTCGGTGCCGAACACCAGCCGCCCCGGCGTGCCGGTCGGATTGAAGACGCGGGGATGGTCGTTGTAGAAAATGATCTGGAACTGGTGCGTGGAGCCCAACTGTTGCAGGCTGTTGACCAGTTCGGCTTTGGCCGCGCTCAACGGGGCGCCGCCGTGACCGTCCATGCTGCCGGAGCGATCGAAGACGTACACGAACTTGTGCCCCTCGCCGATCGCGCCGAACACGCCGGTGCGCGCATAGCCACGCACGCGGCGCGGCCCGGCCGGATGCGTGGTCAGCCCCTGGGCCGAACCGACGCTGCCACCTTGTGCCCCGCCCGGGCCCCAGTCGACGCCGCCGGCTCTCAATACGCCGGAGAGGCTGACCGCGGGCCGTTCGTTCAAGAGCGCGCCTAGCGTATTGCCGCCGCCAGCGAGCGTGTCGTCGCCGGCCGTGGCGGCGTTTTGAACACTGGCGGCCGGCTCGTCGTCGTAGTAGGGGCCGGTGTGCTGGGAGTCGGGCGGCTCGGAATCGATATCGCCGGAGCCGGTCCCCTCGGCGTCGTCAGAGCCCGGCGATTCGATGAACACGGCGTGCAGGCCGGTCTCGACGCGGACTCCGCGGGTCGTGTCGCGTTGGGTCCAGCCCACCGCCAGCGCCAGCGCGACCAGCAGCAAGCAATGGGCCGTGGTCGAGAGGAGCCAGGGCATGGCCCAGGCGGCCAGGGTCCGAGCAAAGCTCGCAGTCGGCTCGGCGGATGAGCTGGCCATCGGACGGCGACTCCTTGAGAAACCCCAAGCGCTTGCCCCATAAAGCGTTGGAAACAAGCCCGGCAATTCTAGGGCCCGGCCCAAAGCGAGTCAACGCGGAACTGACGCCCGTAGCAGTGCCGTTTGGCACGTTGTCACGGGAAACTATTTGCCGGACTTAATCGCAGCCAAGTCGGCTTCGATTGCGCTGACTCGCTTGTCCGTCTTATCCAGACGCCATTTCAACCCGATTCCTGCACCACCCGCCGCGGTCGCGATCAACAGCGTAATCCAGATCCAGCCGATTTCGCCGATCGCAAGAGTCATAGTTCGCGTCTCCACGCGGGTTGTTGCAATGCTCTCCATTCTACCAGGCGGCGGGGCTCATTCTCACTATTGTAGGCAAGGCCGGAGGGAGCCGCGCCACCGATGTCCTGAACCAAGGTTGTTACCCATCTCCTGAGCCTGTACCGCATCCCGCGGGACACCGTATTGCCGATGGGGCCTCGGTCACGAGAGGCGTATCGCTCATCGGCGATGCACCCGAATGGGTCATGGCGTGCTTCGTCGACTTTGCCGCGCGGGAAAAATGAAGTGTCCAGGCCGCGTGCCACGTTTGGCGGGGTTGGCGGCGCGCGGCTTACGGAAACGTAATGTGGCCACAAATGGCCTTGCGGCAAGGTCTTCCCGGCCGGCATTAGCGGTCATTGGGCCAGCGGAAACCGCAGATTTCAGGACAATATTGTCGACCGATTCGCTGAGATGCGGTTACAATTAATGGCAGACGACAAATATCTCTCTCTTTGGATAGGGGGGCTCATCATGCGTTCCAAATTCACATTCGGCATAGCTGTCGTGGCGGCGGCACTCCTGCTGAGCATGACGCCCGCGTTTGGCCGCGGCGGTGGCGGCGGAGGAGGCGGCGGTCACGGTGGTGGAGGAGGCGGCGGCGGTCACGGTGGTGGAGGAGGCGGGGGTGGCGGAGGTGGTGGCGGCGGTAGCTTTCGCAGCGGCGGCGGAAGCTTTTCCGGCGGCGGCAGCATGCGCTCTGGCGGAAGCTTTTCCGGCGGCAGTAGCATGCGCTCTGGCTCGAACTTCAGCGCGACGAGCGGCAGTCACGCCACGTTCATGAAAAATAATTTTCCCAATCACGTCTCGAGTGGCGCGACCGGATTGCACCAAACGAATCGCATCAACAGCGGCAACCTGGGCTCGCTGAACAACCACAATTCGTTCGTTCATAGCCAAAACATCAACAACTCGAATCTCAATCACTGGTCTCACAACAACGGGAATTTTAACAACAACTTCGGCCATCACGGCAACAACTTCTTCTTCTCTCCCTTTGGCTTTGGCGGCGGCTGGGGTTTGTGGGGGCTAGGATATGGGTTTGGCTGGGGCTGGCCCTATTACGGCTACGGTTGGGGCGGGGGCTACGGCTGGGGCGGCGGTTACGGCTATCCGCTTTACGGCTACAACTACTACGGCTACGGCAATGGCGGATATTCGGGCTACGGAAACGCGTATGCGGCCGTAGCGCCGACCAACACCACCGTAGCGATGCAACCGACCGACAACGTCGGCGCGGGCCAGTTTGCCGACCAGGGAGAAATCGACTTCAAGGCCGGCAAGTATCAGGCGGCCGCTCGCGACTGGCAACACGCGTTGGTCGACGATTCGAAGAACGGCGCCATCGTGATGTTGATGGCGCAAGCCCTGTTCGCGATGGGCCAATACGAGGAAGCCGCTGGCGCCACGCAAGCCGCCATGCAAATGTTGCCCGAGGACAAATGGGGAGTCGTGATCACCAACTACTCGCAATTGTACGGCAACATTCAGGACTACACCGATCAGCTCAAGGCGCTGGAGAAGGCCCGCGACGCGAAACCCGACTCGCCGGCCTTGCGCTTCTTGCTGGGCTTTCATTTTGGCTATCTGAACTATCCCAAGCAGGCGGTGCGCGAGCTGGATAAAGGGCTGACGCTGGCGCCGAAGGATTTGGGCGCGTATAAGGTTCGCGAAATCTTCGCGGCCAAGTGGTCTGAAGCGCCGGCGCTGCCGGCCGACGTGCTGGCGGCAGTCAAACAGGCCATGCAAGACGCGGCCAAGGCGGGCCAGGAGGGCGGCCAGAAAGGCCCCGCCGGACCCAAGCCCTCGGACGGCGAGAAGGGTTCCGATCCGGCCGGAACAAAGACCGATGGGCCGACCGGCACCCCTTCCTAGCCGGACATGCCCCCAAAACCTGTTACGACTCCTCAAACACCATTGCCCGCGCAATGGTGTTTTTTTGCGCGCCGAGGCGCGCAACCCGGCGCTTGCGGGTGGAAAGGTTCTGGGAAACCAGGGGAATACTCGTTTACAGTGTTTTTCGCCGCTGGCTATAATGGCGCAGCCCGGCGAGCCCAAGCAGGACTTCCGTGGTCTTGTCGGTGTTCGACGCGCGGCGCTTCCCCCCAAAGCGCTTGTCGAAGCAGCGAACCGGCGCCGGCGCTTTTTGCGTTTCGCTTGACCAGCAACCGTCTCGGCGGGTTTTTTCATTCAGGAGTGAATTCCCATGTGGATTCCAAAATGGGTGCGCGATCGGAAAAAGGGGGTCGAGTCGGCCATGCCGACCCAGGTCGTTTCGAACGAGGAGTTCATCCCGCGACCACAAACCAAACAACAAAAGCAGGTTGAGGTTTTGATCGGCACGATGGCCGAAGAGAAATCGAAGCAGTTGGGCATCGACCGCCGCAGCTTCATGGGCAGCAGCATGGGCCTGGCCACCTGTTTCCTGGCCAACAACATGGTCTTCGGCAACAAGGCTTGGGCGGTGGACGAAATCGAGACCCTCGAGCCGGGCGCCTATGAAGACAAGTATCCCAAGAGCGATTACTTCATCATCGACGTGCAGTCGCATTTCACCAACGGATACGCCATCGGTTTCCGCAACATGGAATTCGTCAAGAACATGGGCTTCAAGCTCGACGGTTCCGCGGCGGCCTATTCGTTTCCCAACTTCGTCAAGGAGATGTACTTCGACAGCGAAACGGCGATGCTGGTGATCTCGGGCGTGCCCGGCCACGAAATACAATACGGCAAGGATGGCCTGCCGCTGGAAGGTCCCAAGCGGGGCGGCGGCGTTTTGCCGAGCTGGCTGATGTCGCAGCGCAAGAAAGACATCAACGAGATGGCCGGCAGCGTCCGAGCTCTGTGCCAGGGCAACTGTGCGCCCAATCACTACTGGGACATGAAGACCAACACTCAGAACAAACAGGCGCTGTTCGAACAGATGGAACGCGAGGTGAAGCAGTACGGCGTCGACTCGTGGAAGTGGTATTGTCATTTCGACCCGGCACGGAGCGGTGGTGGGTTTCAGTTGGACGACGAAGCGACGGCCTATCCGTTTTATGAAAAGTCGAAGGAACTGGGGCTGAAACTGTTCAGCGTGCACAAGGGCTTTTCGGCCCAGTCCAAGACCCTGGGCCACCTGGCCAACCCCCAGGACGTGGAAAAGGCGGCCCTCGATCACCCCGATCTGAACTTCGTGATCTATCATTCGGCCCTGCAACACAGCCCGACCGAACCCGAGTTCAAGGACAGCTTCGACCTGGCGACCGGCGATTTCGCCTGGCACGACGTGCTGATGAAAATCAAGCTGCGCAATCCGCGGATCAACAACGTCTATCCGGAAATCGGTTCGAGCTTTGGCACGCTGGCCATCTACAATCCGGAACTGTGCCAGCACTTGATCGGCCGCAACATCAAGGTCTACGGCGCCGATCACGTCATCTGGGGCACCGACTGCCTGTGGTGGGGCTCGCCGCAATGGGCGATCGACGCCTTCAAACGCTTCCAGATTTCCGACGAGCTGTGCGAAAAATTCGGCTACGCCAAGCTGACCAAGGAAGACAAAGCCAAGATCTTTGGGCTCAACGCCGCCAGGCTCTACGGCGTCAACCCCGAAGAAAAACGCAAGATCATCCCCAAGGACGGGCTCTCGAAACTCAAGACGGCGTATCTCGACATGGGCGGCATGCGTGAAAACGCCGCTTATGGCTGGGTCCGCAACGACGTGAACGCATGACGACAACCCGCGCGGCGCAAGAACCTCCCCTTGAATCTTGTGCCGCGTTTTGTTGGGTATGAGGCCCGCAACATGCCAGGAGTTTTCCGGTGAAAGGCCGCGCGGGGCGATGGTGGGCACTGGCGCCCAGCGTGACGCTGGGCACCGCGGCGATGGTGCTGGCGATCGCGATGGGCATCGCATCCGTCGCGTCGCGCCCGACGGCCGCGGCACCGGGCGACAAAAAACTTCTCGATCCGACCGCCTGGGGCGGCGATCACGTCGGCCAGGAAATTCCGCAGTACATGGACAGCGGCGAATGCCTGTTCTGTCATCGCGTGGCGGTGGGCGGGACCTGGCAGCGCAACAAACACAACCTCACGATGCGCGAGCCCGAGGCCGGCGAGCCGGCCCTGGTGGCCCTGCGAGCCGAGGCGGCGGCCAGGCCCTTTGCCGAGCAGGTGCAATTGATCCTGGGCGATACGCGGGCGCAGCGCTTTCTGCGCCGGTCGCAGGCCTATGGCAAAGTCGACTTGCTTACGGTCGGCGCGGTCTTCGGCCGCGGACGACGCGCGAAACTGGACTCGGACGAAAAGCCGCGCTGGGATGCCGAGACCTTCGCCCGCGATTGCGCCGGCTGCCATGCCACGGCGGTCGATCCGCGGACGCACGCGTTTTCGGCCCTATCGATCGATTGCTTTAGCTGCCACGGCGACGCCTCGGCCGAGCACGCCAACGACACGAAGCTGATGCCGCTGGCCAAGGCCCGCAAGGATTCTGCCGCCGCGGTCACCTCGATCTGCGCCTCGTGTCACGTGCGCTTTGGAAAGTCGAAGGCGAGCGGTCTGCCCTATCCCACGAATTTCGTGGCCGGCGACAATCTGTTCAAGGATTTCCAGGTCGATTTCCGGGCTGCCGATGACGCGAAGCTGAACCCGGCCGACCGGCACGTGATGGAAAACGTGCGCGACGTGGTGCTGCTGGGCCAGGAGTCGATGACCTGTTTGAACTGTCACGACGTGCACGCCGGGACGAGCAAGAAACATCGCGACCTGGCCAACGTGCAATATTGCCTGCACTGCCACGACGCCGGCCAGCCGATCAAGGGGCACAAGGCCTACGAAGTTCACAGCCAGCGCTGCCGGTATTAGCGCCGGTTTCGAAACTGCGGAGACTGTCCCAATTTTGCGCGCGTACTCGAAGCAAAATGGGACTGTCCCCTTCTCTGGGCAGTTTTGAAAGCGATATTAGCCAAGCGCTGATGGCTACGTTCGGTCGGCGGCGAAACGAAAGCGAATGTGCTCGACCAGCACTTTGCGATATTCTTCGATATCGACGTCGCGCTCGCTGCAAACCAGGAACAACACGCCGTCATCGCGAAAGTCGTCGTCCCAGGCCATCAACTCGTCGTCGGTCCAGGTCGGCTGGTATTCGGCCAGCTTTTCTTTCGACATGCGGCTGAAGTGGGCCCGCAAGTTGACGTCGGTTTCGTCCATGGCCATGCCCAGCGGCAGGCTCTCGTAATTGACATCGGCGTCGCGTTTCGATTCGTTCATCGTCGTGCTCTCGCGGAATTTCGTGCGTGTTTCCCGAGCCTCCATTGTAACCGCTGCGCGAGCCGAGGAAACACTTTTTCGCGAGGCGGCCGGAACGGGGGCCCGGGAGGGCATACGTATGGCACTGGATCGGGCGGGTTCGACGTGCGCTTAGGCGGCCTTGGCGGTCATTTGCCAGAGGCGAAGTGTCTTGTCTTCGTGCGTGGTGGCCACGCGCAGGGCGTCGGGGTGCAGATCGGAATCGCGGCACACGTCGGGCAGCTTGAAGTCAAAGAATTCGTTGGGCTGATCGAGTTTCCAGAACAGCAGGTGCCCGCCGTCGTGACCGCCGCACGAGCCCATCACGAAGCCGTCGCGATGGAATCGGATGTCGGTGGCCACTCCCC
>JBGQKM010000183.1:0-12414 GCA_041499515.1 Planctomycetia bacterium
CGCGCGTCGTCAATTCCCCGCGCGCTGGCGTCCAGCGCAGCCGGTGATGCCAATCTATCAAAATCCACCGCGTTCGATTCCTTTTCGGACTCGACGGCAACCTCGTGCAACTCTTTCGGATCCACCCCGGCCTCTTGCATCCACTCGACCGGCACGGCCGGCGGCAACGGGCATTGCTCCTCGCTGAGCCAATCCGATTCCACCAACGGCTTGTCGATCCACATGCCGCAGTCGTCCAGTTCCATGATGCCCAACTCGCGGTAGAGCAGCATCCGGTTCTCATAGTGATTTAACACCACGCTAATGAAAACGTTTTGGACGTTCTGTAAATCGTTGAGGGCCTGGATCAAGTTTTGAGCGACCGTCGGCCCCAGCGTTTCGACCGGCTCGGCAAGCTGGCCCGGCTGGGTAGCTTTTGTCGGGGCCGGCGGCTTGCTCAAATCCTCGCGCGTCTTGTCGACCCGCCGTATGGCAATCACCACGGCTCGGCGTTGGATTTCCAGATTGGTCTCCAACTGGTTCAGGGTCCGGATCAGGTTACGCAGGGTGAAATTGACGCCATCCTGGTACTGGTACAACTGGCGGCGCTGTTGTTGATAGGTAATCAGGGCGTTGCGATAATTGTTGCGTTCCAGGCGGCGGGTGAAGGGCGCGTCGAACCGCAGGCCGACCCTCAAACTGCCGTTTTGCCCATTGAACGCAGCCGGGTTGTTGCCAACCGTGCCCATGTCGCCGCTGAACGTCAGATCCAAACCAGCCTTCAATTGGTTCGCGTTCCACGAAATCAAGCGCCACGTATCGACCAGCGAAGCCCGGTTGTTCATCCAATCGAGTCGATGCGCACGGGCGATTTCCAAAGCATGGTCCGCAGGCAACTGGATGCTGGGGATGGTCACCGACTCCAGGCGCGCCCGAGCTTTGACCAGCAGTAGCTCCTGGTTCAAGCCCGATAGCCCCGTGGCTGCCGCCACGATTTCGTCGGTAAGTTTGGCGCGTCCCTCGGCCGTCACGCTGTGCTCGAGATTCGTCACCACGCCTTCGGTCTGTTGAAAACGTGTTTCCACGTCGGCCAGGCTCTCGCTCAGTCTTTTCCGGTCTGCGTCGAACTGAGAAGCCTGTTTGGCAGGCATGGTCCTTTTGCGATCGGAGACCTTTGCCTCCAAAACCTGCATGTCGTCTTGGGCCATTCGGAATTGGTCCGCCAGCCTTCGCCGCAGCGTGGCCAGAACTTCAACAGCTTTTCGTAGATCGGGTTCGCTGGGCTCCATCGGGAGCAAGCCGACCTCGTTAATGAAGTCGTCGAACATGTGCTGCACGGCGGTCGTTTTGGGGTCAAGAAACTGAAACTGGGACAACATGCTATCGTCAATTTTTACCGCCACATCCGGCGGCAATCCCAGGTTCACCGTCTTGAACGAGTCCAATTGCGTCTCGTAGGCAATTTGAGCACTCAACAGATTTGCCCGATTGGACTCGATCTGCTGTCGAAACGAATCGACCTGCACGATATCGATTAACCCGGCGTCGAGGTTCGCCTCGAGCAAGCCCACGGTGCGCACCGAGACGTTCAGGTTCGATTCGGCGTTCCGCACCGACTGCAGCAGTTGCAACAGCCCGACAAAGCCACCCACCGAACCGGCGCTGCCGCTGACGAAACCGATCCCACCGCCGCCGCCGCCGCCGCCGCCAGCCCCTCCCGCCGCAATGCCGAACTGCCCGCTGGCCACGCCGCCAATGCCGCCGGCGCCCTGGCCGGTAAATCCCGTGATCCCCGTGCCGCCGAAGAAACCGCCGCGGCGCTGCGGTCCCTGGACCGGCGTCACGAAGGAGTTGCCGACGGTAATCGTCGTATAGAAGCCCTGTCGATAGCGCTGGAACGCGCGCAAATTGCCCAGCAAGACACGCTCGGCAATCGTCAAAGTTTCCAGCGCAAAAACCCGGCCCCCGCTGCGCAACAGCGGCTGCACCAGACTGAAATTCAACAGCGAGGTGGTCACGTTCGTGTCCGGCCCGGCGAACTGCCAGACAAACGAGTTGGCAAAACCGACCAGCAAATCGGCCCCAGTGGCAAAATGTTTGGCCAGTCGATAAGTCGAGTCGGGGCCGACCGCGCCATAGGTCAACGTGTTCTGTTCGCCAATCGGCGATTTCAACTTGCCGGTGTGCGAAAACACCGTCGACGAATCGCCAAAGAACTGCACGTCGAACCGGTACCGTTCCGCGCTCACGTCCAACGCCGAAAGATAAATTTGCTCGATTTGCGTGCGGTAGTCGGGCAAATGCACTTGAGCCAGGCACACCGAGCCGTTCATCGTCAGCTTGATCGCGCCGTCTTCGCCCACTTCGTTGTATTGCGTGAGCAGTTCTTTCCAGCGAGGATTCTCCAGGTCGTACCAGTCGCCGTACATGTGCCAGCAGGGGTAGCCCTTCTTGCCCGCGACGCAGTGCATATAGCGGTGCGACGCCGGGTCGTCATAGGGCATCGGCGGCCCGTCCGGATCCGTCGGATCGAAAAATCGTGCCCGCGGATCCATCCCGATCGTAAAGTTGCTCAGGTCCCACCGCGGATCGTTTGACTTCTGAGTCACCAGGTATTTCACTTCCTTGTCCGCCCGAATCCGGTATTGCCTCTGGCTGCAACCGGCCAGCGCGCAGATCAGCAGGACCAGGATTCCGCAGGTGCCGATCGTCCGTCGGCTTCCAAAATCGGTGGAATACACGTTGTTTGCTCTTATAAGTGCGTGGAAATGAAGTCGTTCAAACGGGCGCAAGCCAGTAGCCTGGAAATTCCGCGCGGCGTCCGTTTGATAGCTTCGGCCCAGTGAATCGAATGACTTTAACGATTACGCTGGGGCTACGGATTATCCGGGTCGCAACGGCAAGCCGCCGCTGGCAATGCCCCCGCGACCGCCGGCAGCGGCCGGTTACCCAGTACCGCGAATTCTGCCCAGTTTGGCTCAGTTTGCCGTCCTCATGGCGTCCGCCGACCACGCACCAAATCAACAGAAATTGCTTGCGATATCCAGGGGGCCCAATTATCCTATTTATTGGACGCTGGGCACTTTACAGCGTTTTTCGGTCTGCCTGCGGGCCACCAATCCGGCCGGGCAAATCGCGTTTGCCGCGCAGACCGCAGGGTTTTGATCCAGGAACGTTAGAGGACGCACGACTATGTCACTGTCACTCCATGACCGCATGGTTCTACGGACGCGCCGGATGGTCCTCGTGGCCGTTCTTGCGGCCGTCGGCCTGCTTTCGCACAAGCCGGCTCAAGCCCAATTCGTCCAGCAGCAGGTCGGTGGTGTCTCGATCGATGCGCGGGGAATCGTCAACAAGGTCAGCGTCGACGAGTTCAACGAACTGAAGCGCCATCGCGAGCAGGCTTTTCAGCCGGTGCCCGGCGACCTGAAAGCGGCCGCCATGCGCAAAGTGTCGCTGCGCCAACTGGAAGCGGCCATCGCCGAACATCGCAACCACGGCACGCCGATCAGCGACGACATGCGCTACCTGGCCGGCCTGCAACGTATTCAATATGTCTTTGTCTATCCGCAGCACAACGACATCGTGCTGGCCGGGCCGGGCGAGGGCTGGAAGCTCAACGCCTCGGGCGACGTCGTCGGAATCTCCACCCAGCGGCCCGTGATGCTGCTGGACGATCTGCTGGTCGCGCTGCGCGCGATTGAAAACACGCATCAGTCGGGCATCACATGCTCGATCGATCCAACCCGCGACGGTCTGTCAAGGCTGCAAGGTCTTCTCAAAAAATCCCACAGCGTCGACGACGATCCGAATCCGCTGATGGCGGCCATCGAACAAACGCTCGGCCCACAGACGATCACCGTCACCGGCGTGCCCGAGGCCAGCCATTTCGCCCGCGTGCTGGTGGCCGCCGACTATCGCATGAAGCGGCTGGCGATGGCCCTGGACGAGCCGCCGATCGCGGGTCTGCCCAACTTTTTGCAGATGCTCAAAGGCTCGGGCAAGTCGGCCAAACCGATGTTGCCCCGCTGGTGGCTGGAGCCCAAGTACGATTCGATGCTGGTCGACGCCGAAGGGTTGGCCTGGGAACTGCGCGGTTCGGGCGTGCAGGCGTTAACCGAGGACGAAGTGCTTGGCGCCGCCGGTCAGCGACAGCGCACCGGCCAGACCAATCCATTGGCGAAAAAATGGGCCGACAACATGACCGCCCATTACGACGAACTGTCGGCGAAGGACACGATCTTCGGCCAGTTGCGCAATTGCATGGACCTGGCCGTGGTGGCCGCGCTGGTTTCGCAAGAACATCTGACCGAAAAATGCGGCTGGAGCATGCCGCTGTTGATGAATCCCGATCTGCCGGTCGAGAGCTACAATGCCCCGCACCAGGTCGACACGCAAGCCAGCGCCGTGCAAAAAGGCACCAACTGGGTGATCAGCGCCTCCGGCGGCGTGCAATTCAATCCCTGGGGATCGCTGGAGAAACCGGCCCCCGGCCCGGCACTCGACGGCCTCCGCGCCCGGGCGACCGCAACCAGCACGTCCTGGTGGTGGAACTGACGTTTTCTACTCCGCGATCAACACCTGGCGATAAAAGTAATAGGCCGCCAGGCTCAGTCCGATCGTCACGATCACGACCCTGACCGCCGCGCGGTCGAAGCGACGCGCGGTGCGTGCTCCGAAGTAGCCGCCCAGCGAGGCCGAAATCGCCATCGCCAGGGCATACGGCCAATGCACGTTGCCGGTCGCCACGAAGACCACCACCGACGTTCCATTGATCGTCGAAGACAACAGCGTTTTGACGGCATTCATCCGATGGATGTCGCCCAGGCCCATCATCGCCAGCGCCGAGAGCATCAGAATTCCGGCGCCCGCTCCGAAATAGCCCCCGTAAACGGCCACGGCGAATTGAAACGCGATTGCCCCGGCAATCAATCGCGCCGAGTGCGTGCCGGCATGCGCCGTGGCGATCCCGGTCCAGCGGGCGATTTGCGGTTGCAGCAAGAAGAGCAGGGTGGCGCCAAGAATCAGCCACGGCACGGCGGCCTTGAACGATTCTCCCGGCAGCATCACTACCAGCAGCGAACCCGCCAGCCCGCCCAGCAGACTCGGAACCAGCAGCAGCCCGGCCCAGCGCCGTTCCTGCTGGATCTCGCGGCGATAACCGACTAGCGCCGCAATCGAGCCGGGCACCAAGGCCACGGTGCTGGTGCCGTTGGCCAAGACAGCGGCCGAGCCCGACGACCCCAAGGCCGCGAACAGCACCGGGAAGGTGAGCAGAGTGCCGCCGCCGGCAATCGCATTGACGGCGCCGGCGAGCACCGCGGCCAAACACAGAATCAGATAGTCGCCGAACATTGCACCACAACACGGCCGGCAGGTCGGAGCCAAGCGACGAGTATAGCCACCGTCGCCGGCCGGTTCTAGCGCACTCTTGATGCCGCGGCTTACTCGGCGAGTTCCAAGACCCAGCGCTGGAAATCGGCGTCGAGGCGCTGCCACGTCGTCTGGCGAAAGACTTCAGCGAGCGACGCCAGGCCCCGCGGATCGTGGACATGCTGCTTGCGAAACACGCGAAAAAAATCCTCCAGCAGGCCTTGCTGCTGCATGTACAGGCAGAAGTAGCGCGCCTGGGCATAATTCGTGCCCTCCAGCGGCCCATGAAAATCATTGTCCTCGACCAGCGAGGTCAACGATCGTAGCTGCCGTTGGCGAATCACTTCCTGCAATCCCTTCAACCGCCAGTTCACCAGTCCTTCGATCCACGGCCCGCCGCTGCCGGCGCGAAAGCGGCATTGCTCGTGCAACGACGCCAGCCCCTCGTTGAACCAGTCGGGCACGCCGGGAAAATCGAAATCCATCAGGGCGTGGGTCAGCTCGTGCAACAACGTGCCGTCGCCGGTCGCGATGTTCATCAACAGCACGCGCAGGTTCGGCTTGTAATAGCCGTAGCTGGAAATGTCGCGGTCGCCAAACAGTTTTTCACAATAGCGGTTGTAGCTCTGCTCGTTGCGAAACAAAAGCACCGTCACCGGTACGTTCGGCTGGGCCTCGAAATAACAGTGTTGCATCGCACGCACCGCCGGCGCGATCGTCCGTTCGTGCCAGCGCTCCAGCTCGCCGGAATCCAAATCGCCGCCCAGCACGAAGGGCGACCGCACGACGACCCGGCATTCGGCGCCCAGTTCGTTTTCCAGCCTGGCGGCCGACTGCGCGCAGGCCCATTCCAGGGTCTCGTCGTTCAAACGCGCGGCATGGCGCGACCGCTCGCCGGATGAGAAGCGCGGCTCGCCCGACGGAGACGGCATCACGTCGTTGCGCGCGGCGACCGCATACGGTTCCGATTTGAACCAGGCGGAAACCGCCCACGATGAGCCCACGATCGGCCACGGCCCAAGAATCAATATCAGCCAACGAATTCGACTCACAAGCTGCGACGTCCCGTTGTTCGATCGAACTGTTGTGATCCCGAATTTCAACTTAGTCGACGCCCGCCGACCTCACAAGGGTTGCCACGCGCAAGTTCGCGCCACCACAAATCTCTGCAAAACTTTAGCGATCCGCTTGCCATGCCACACCCGCCCGATTATCTTGCGCCGCCGGCAATTCTTCGCGCCACAGCCGCAGCGCCGGCACTAGCGTAATCCCCACGAATTTGAACCCCGCTTTGCGTTGTGTTAGAATGGGTAACATAGCCGACGGTCTTCGGGCGCAGAATAACTTGAATCGGCGTCCATGCGATGCTGGCGGACCGCGCGACTTGTTCTTTTTCCCACGGGCGTTTTCTACCATGTCCACGCAACCCGGTTCACTGGACGACGACCAGGCGCGGCAGGCTGCGGCCGACCTGCACTGCGATTTGCACGACATGGGCCAGCACGTCCAGGAACAACTCGACGAATGGGGCGACGCGGCCCGACATCAGGCTCAAGAGTTGCAGCAAACTTTGGAAGCGAGAATTCGCGAAAAACCGCTCAGCGCCGTGCTGATCGCCGCGGGCGTGGGTCTTCTGATCGGAATCCTCTGGCGGCGCTGACGCACGCGCGGCACGAGCGTCATCTGGGTTCGCGCACGACACAACGAGTTACAGCATGACAGTTAACGGCCTCGACGACTCCCCGCCCAAGCCGGCGCCACCCGACGGCACTCCGGACACCGATCAGGCCGGACCGGCGTCCGCCCGACGCTTGCAGCGGCAACTGGAAGAACTCGACGAATTCGCCCGCTACTATCTGGCGGCCAGGCTCGACGCGATCCTGGCATCGGTGCGTCGCACGGCCATGTCGCTCCTCGCGGCGATTCTGGCGGTATTGATACTCGCGGCGTGCCTGGTCACGTGCGCCGTGATCGTGATCTTGGGCCTGGCGGAGCTGGTCGGGCGAATGCTCGGCGACTCGCCGGGCGCCGGTTATCTGGTGACCGGTTTTGGATTGTTGATCATCTCGGCCCTTGCGCTAGTGATCGTGATGGCTCTGGTCCAACGCAGTTCTCGTGAAAGGACCGCTCGCAAATATGCCCAACGACGCCACGAGCAAAAAACACGCTTCGGCCACGACGTCGCGGAGCAAGCCGAGGCTCAACGGCAAGCTCCCCGAGACTGAATACCTGCGACAGCAGGCCGAGGACGCGCAGGATGCCGCGGCGCAGACGCTCAGGCGGATGCGCAAAAACCTCGCCGATGCCGGCGATGTGCGCGCCTGGACGCGGGCCTACCCTTGGCCCAGCGTTGGCCTGGCCGCGGCGCTCGGTTTCTTGACCGCCCGGGCCCTGGCGCCGGCGCGGCGCCGAGCGGAAGAAGAAACGCATCGCGAGCTGGTCGAACGTCTTTTGGCCGACGAAGACTTCAAGGCCCTACTCGGCAAACTCTCTGGCGTCGACGGCGGCACGAAATCGGACCTGCTCAACTCGGCTGTCTCATCGCTAATCAAAACGTTCGGCGGTGCGCTGGAATCGGCTCTCGTGGCGGGCGTCGCCGCCTGGGCCAGCGGCGCCACGTCGCACAATCGCGCGGACACCCCGCCGCAACCTGACGCTCCCGGAGAAAGCGTCACGCCGCCGGATCCCGAGGCCCCGCCAGATCCGGCCGCGTAGAGTCAGCGCCAGCCGAACTCAGCCGCCGCCAATGGCCGGCAAGAAATGGATTTCGCTGTGCGGCTCCACCGGGGCCAACAGCCCGCGGGAACTGATCGCGCCGTCGATCGACACCGCCAATCCAGCGGCGATCCGGCCGTCGTCACAAACCCGCGCCGCGATGCCCGGAAAACGCGCCTCGAGCCCGGCGACAATCTGTTTGAGCGAATGGCCGTCGAGTTGCACGTCGGCCGTTCCGCCGGTCAGGTCGCGCCATTGGGCTGGGATGTAAACTTTGGCCATCGAGGTATTGTGCTAAGCCGCTAGCGGAGGTACGACGCCGATTGCGGGCGCCACGATCGGCTCGGGTCGGTTTTCTACGATTTTTTTTCGGTCATGGCGGCCCATAGCCGCGGCGGCGACATCGGCAGTTCGCGCATTCGCGTCCCGCTGGCCCGATAGATGGCGTTGGCAATTGCCGCCGGCGGCGCCACGATCGGCGTCTCGCCCACTCCGCGCACGCCGTAAGGATGCGCCGGATTGAACACTTCCACGATGATCGTGTCGATCATCGGCACGTCCAGCGCCGTGGGCATGCGATAGTCGAGATAGTTGGGGTTTTGCATCCGCCCCTGTTCGTCGAACACATATTCTTCGTTGAGTGCCCAGCCGATACCCTGCACGGCGCCCCCCTGCATCTGGCCTTCCACATAACTGGGGTGGATCGCTTTTCCAACATCCTGAATGGCCGTGTAACGCAAAATGGTCACCTTGGCCGTGTCGGGATCCACCTCGACGTCGACGATGTGCGTGCCGAATCCGTTGGAGGATCCTTGGGGATCGACCGCCGCGCGGCCGACGACCGGCCCGCCGGTCTCTCCCAGTTTTCCGGCCAGCTCGGCGAAAGCGATCGACTTGCCGTTGGTCTTGTACACGCCGTCCGTGCACGCGACCTTGGCCGGGTCGCACTCCCACAGCAGGGCCGCTCGCTGGGCCATCTGCCGCTGGATGTCCAAGCCCACCTCATACGCCGCCAGCCCCGTGGCAAACGTCACGCGGCTGCCGCCGGTCACGTCGGTATATCCGACACCGTCGGTATCGGCCACCTGCGGTCGGACGTCTTCGGCCCTGATGCCCAGGGTCTCGGCCAGTTGCATGGCCACCGAGGTGCGCGTGCCGCCGATATCGGTCGAGCCCTCGACCAGGCTGACCGTGCCGTCGGGATTCACGCTGGCCGAGGCGCTCGATTTCAGCCCGATGTTGAACCAATAGCCGCTGGCGATGCCGCGGCCGCGGTGCGGCCCGACCAGCGGCGACTTCCAGTGCTCACTGGCCTGGGCGGCCTGCAAGGTCTCGATAAAGCCGATGCGCGGATAGACCGGCCCGTCAACGCGGCGCGTCCCTTCCTTGGCCGCGTTTTTCAACCGCAGCTCGATCGGGTCGATGCCCAACTTCTCGGCCAGTTCGTCGATCACCGATTCGCAGGCAAACGCGGCCTGCGTGGCGCCCGGCGCGCGATAGGCCTGAGTCTTGGGCTTGTTGTTCACCACGTCATAGCCGTCGACCCGCGCGTTGGGAATCTCATAGCAACTGAAGACGCACATGCAGCCCGGGCCGATCATGCCGCCGGGAAACGCGCCGGCATCGTAGGCCAGCCAGGCTTCGCCCGCGACGAGTTGGCCGCTGCGCGTCGCGCCCAGCTTGACGCGCACGAACGAGCCGGGCGTGGGTCCAGTACCCTCGAAAACCTCGTCGCGGTTCATCACCATTTTGACCGGCCGGCCGCATTTGCGGCTCAACACGGCCGCCACCGGCTCGAGATAGACCGCGATCTTTCCGCCGAACCCGCCGCCAATCTCGCAGGGCACGACGGTGACTTGCGAGACCGGAATCTGCAGCAGCTCGGCCGTCTGCTGCCGCGCCGTAAACGCGCCTTGCGTCGACGTCCAGATCGTCAGGTGTCCATCCTCGTTCCACAGCGCCGTGGCGACGTGCGGTTCGATATAGCCCTGGTGGACGCTGGCCGTTTTGAATTCGCGCTCGATCACCACGTCCGCTTTGGCAAACGCCTCGTCCACCTTGCCCGTTTCGAAGTGGATATGCGCCGAGATGTTGCTGGGTTTGTCGCCCTTCTTGCCCATCGAGCTGGTGCGCAGGTCGTCGTGCAACAAAGGCGCGTCGTCGCGCATCGCGTCGAGCACCCACACGACCGGCTTGAGCGGCTCGTATTGCACCTGGATCAGCTTAAGCGCTTCTTCGGCCACGTGGGGATTCACGGCCGCCACGGCCGCCACGGCGTGTCCCTTGTACAGCACTTTGCCATGCGCCAGCACGTTCGCGCCCAAGTGGGCCAGATTCACCGACCCCTCGCCCAGGTTCGCGATCTTGTTCTTCAAGTTCGGAAAATCGCCACTCGTGACCACCGCCAGCACGCCGGGATGTTTTTCGGCGGCCGAGGTGTCGATCGACTTGATGCGGGCATGGGCATGCGGGCTGCGCAGAATCTTGCCGTGCACGGTGCCGGTCAGCCGAAAGTCGGATCCGTAAATGGCCCGGCCCGTCACCTTGTCGGCGCCGTCGTGTCGCACCGGACGCGTTCCGATGACCTTGTATTTCTTTTTTTCGAAGCTCGAGGATGCCATCTGGCCAAACTCCCGATTTTATACTGAGTTGTTTTGAGTATTCGCGACGGACGCGACCTAACGCGGCTGCGTCTGGGCCTGCTTCGCGGGGCTGCCGTTGGGCCGCGCGGTTTTTTCGGTCGTTCGTCGTCCGCCGGCCGCAAGCGCCTTGGCCGAATCTTGCACCGCCCGGATAATCTTGTCGTATCCCGTGCAGCGGCACAGATTGCCCGAAAGCTGAAACCGGATCTCGTGTTCGCTGGGGTTCGCGTTGCGATCCAACAGGGCTTTGGTCGACATGATGAAGCCCGGCGTGCACACGCCGCATTGCAGCGCGGCGTCTTCCAAAAAGCACTGCTGGATCGGGTGCAGGTGCGCGTCTTGGGCGATTCCTTCGATGGTCGTAATCCGCGCCCCTTCGACTTCCACGCCCAACACCAGGCAGCTATCGACCGGCTGGCCGTCGAGCAAGACCGTGCAAGCGCCGCAGTTGCCGTTGTTGCAGCCCTCCTTGGCGCCGGTCAGGTTGAGCGTGTCGCGCAGCACTTCCAGCAAACTCTGCCGGGCCTCGCACAAGAACTCGACCGGCTCGCCGTTGATCGTCGTCGCGACGTGAATTTTCTTGGCCACGAATGCATTCCTCAAACAGGGCTGGGGCTAATGTTCGTATTGCTAATGCGCCGAAGTCGCCACGCCGCGGGCCCGATCGACCGCGATCGCCAGCGTCCGCTTCGTCAGCACGCCGGCCAGATGCTTGCGATATTCGACCGTGCCACGCTTATCGCCGATCGGCCGGGCCGCCTGGCTGGCCAGTTCGCCGGCTTTGGCAAACGTCTGGGGCATGGCGGGCTTGCCGGCCAACCATTCCCCGACCGAAGTCGGTGAGAGCGGCGTGGGAGCCACCGCGGCCAGCGCCACCCGCGCTTTCTCGATCGTGTCGCCCGCGGCGTTCAATTGCACCCACGAAGCGGCGCCGACCACCGCGATGTCCATTTCGTTGCGGGGGATGAATCGCAGGTAAGCGGCCGAGGCATGCTTCTTCGGCGCGGGAAACTCGAGCATCGTCAGAATCTCGCCGCGATCCAACACGTTCTTGCCCGGCCCCGTGCAAAACTCGGCGGCCCGCACGGTGCGCCGCCCTTGCGGGCCGGCCAAATGGCACGTGACGTCGTAGGCGATCAGCGTGGGAATCGAATCGGCCGCCGGCGACGAGTTACACAAATTGCCGCCGATGCTCGCCCGACTCTGAATCTGCCAGCCGCCGATAATCCGGGCCGCGTCGGCCAGCGCCGGATAGGCCGCCTCGATTTGAGAGTCGCCATAGATGCGATAGCAGGGCACGGCCGCGCCGAGTTTCAAGCCCGCGCCGGCGCTATAGGTCAGCTCCATCAGCTCGGGGATTTTCTTGATATCCACGACCAGATCGGCCTCGCGCTGTCCTTCGCGCAATTGCACGATCAGATCGGTGCCACCGGTCAACACCCTGGCCCGCTGGCCCCGCGCCGCCAGCAGACTGACCGCTTCGTCGACCGTGGTGGCCGTCTGAAACTCAAAATCCTTCACGTGGCATCCCCCCGCGGACCGGCCGTTGCCTGGAAATTCAACCCCTCAATATGCAACCCGCCGCACAGGGCTGTCAAGCGAAGGAGTCGACTTGCGAAGGCAAATACGATGGGGCCCGCGTCTTGGGATCCCTGCCCAACGTGAACCCGCCCCGCGGCGTGCTACAATCCATGAATCACCGACC
>JBGQKM010000184.1:0-12408 GCA_041499515.1 Planctomycetia bacterium
CCCTTGCCCAACATGGACGTTATTTTTTGGCCCATTCGCTGTCGGGATATTTTTCCTTCAACAAGCTGCGGGCTTGCGCGGCCCGATCGGCCTTGTCCACTTCGGCCCACAGCGTGGCCAGATTGGCCAGCGCCTCGGCGTGCTGCTCGGGAAAGCGGGAATAGAGCAGGTCGACGTGCAAGAAGGCCAGCAGGGCCTCCTTCTTCTTGCCGGCCGCCTGGTAGCAGTTGCCCAGAATCGTGTAGGCGCGGGCGTGCAGTTCCAGGTTTTCGGCGTCGGCCTTGGCGATGATGGCTTCGACCGACTTGATGGCTTCGTCGGTTTTTCCGGCGCCGGCCAGAGCCGCGGCGCGGCCCAGCGTGGCGGCGAGTTTTTGCCGCTCGGCCTCTTTGCCCGACGCGTCGATCGCCAGCACGTCGTCGAATTGTTTGATGGCCCGATCGTATACCTTCTGGCCGACCAGCGCGCGGCCGATCAACACGCCGGCGCGGATTTTGTAGTCGGGCCAGGGAGCCTCGGCTAGCTTGTGATAATAGTTTTCGGCCTGGTCGAACTTGTCCAGTCCCGCCAACAAGTTTCCCAGCGCCTCGCACGTCTCGAAATAATGAAAGCTGTCGCCGTTGGCCTTCTCGAAAGCCAACAGCTTCTTGCCGGCATCCGCCTTCGAGCCGCTGCCGGACAGCGCCAGCCGCGCCAGGGCCAGGGCCTTGTAAAACTCGATGTCCTTGACGATTTCACTCCGCTCGATCTTGGCCGTGTCGATCTTGTCCAACAAAGTCAGGGCATTGTCGTTGCGCCCCGCGCGCACGGCGTTGCGGGCCTGCGTCAGGTCGCTCGGTTCGGCGTCGAATTGGATCCAATCGATGTCGTTGACTGGAAATCTCTTTTCCGTGGCGCCCGTTTTGATCACAACCTCGGTGGGGGTCATTTCCGTCAGCGTGCCATTGGACTGGTTGCCTTGCACCAGTTTGACTTTGTCGGCCGCTGGCGATCGCGCCGCGGGCCAAGCCAACAGCAAGGCCAGGCCCAGGAAGTAAAACTGTTTTTTCATGCCCATGGCTCGAACCCTTTCTAATTGGCAACCGCGGCCGCGGCGTCGCGTTCTTTGAATTCGGTGAGCCCAGAGTCTGGGCCGCCCAGACTCTTTTGAATCAGTTTGAGCATTCGATCGTACTCGGCCGTTTTCTCTTTGCCGCCCAAGTTCGGATACAGCTTGTAGGTGTACCACAGGTCTTGTTTGGCCGCTTCGAGAATTCGGGTCCGCTGGTCCTTGTCTTTTTGGCCCAGGGCAAAGCGGTAGCGGGCCTCGGCCATGTTCAATCGCGACAGATGAAACGTCTCCTCGTATTTCGGATCGTTGATCATCGCCTTCGAGACGACCTGCGAGATTTTGTTCCAACCCCAGATCGCGTTCTTGCCGTCCTTGCCGGGGTTGCTGCCGGCGATCGCCAGGGCATAGCCCTTGGAGTCGGTGGCGCCCAGATCCTGGTAGATTTCGGCCGCCTGGACCTGGGCGGTGATCAGCATCGGCTTTTGCCGCAGCACGGTGACCAGGGTCTTGATCGCGTCGTCGAATTTGCCGCTGCGATGATAACACTCGGCCAACCGCAGGCGAGCGCCGAGCAAGCTCTCGGGCTGGGCCTGATACTTGGGATCCTTCGCGGCCACTTCCAGCATGCGCTCGTAGGCGGCGATTGCCTTTTGAAAATAAACGTTGGCCTTGGACGACAGCGGGGCGCCGTTCTCGTCGTTTCCACTGCCCAGTCCATAATACGTTTCGGCCACCCAGTGGAGCGAGGCGAAACTTCCACCGGTTTCGCGTTGGGTCACGCGATCCAAAAAGACTTCGAACGCCTTGGACACCGCCTCCCGCTCTCGCACTTTCCCCGATTTGCGAAGCGCTTGCAGATGCTGCTGCAGTTCGCGGCCCAAGCTGATGTAGATGGCCGTCAGGTTTTCCGAGGCCTTCGCGTCGCCGGACTTCTGCACCAGCTTTTCCAGCGCGTCCATCGCTTCTTCGGCCTTTTTGAGTTGCTGGGGCGTGACCGCGATATACGCCCGCAGCGCGATCTTGTAGGTTTCGGTGGCGAACCCCTCGCGGGCCGCCATGGGGCTGCCGGCCTTGACCAGGGTCAGGGGGCCCATTTTCGGGTGCTCGAGCCAGGCGATCGCTTTGTCGGGCCGGCCGGTTTCCACGCAGATCTGGGCCATGGCAAACACGGCGCCGGCGAGCGTGGCGTCGACTTCCTCCGCCGCTTCCTGCCGCGCGATGCCTTGCGAGAGCACCTCTTGAGCCTGCTTCTTCATCGCGTCGAGCTTGTCTTGCGGCGGGCGCTGCGGATCGGGCGCTTGCGAGCCGCGCAGATAGGCCGACCAGAGCGTTTGGCCGGTTCGCAATTCGGCCTGGCCGCGGCGCGGAGAATTGGTCGAAATCTTGCCCAGGTATTCCAACACCTTGTCGAATTGCTGCTGCGAGGCGGCGAAGTTCAAGAGCGTCATGGCGGCTTCGTCGGCTTCCTCCTCGTTCGGCCAGCGCTTGAAAATCATTTCGGCGATGCGTTGGATCTGGGCCGATTCGAAGTCCTTGTCGTCCCCTTTCGAGCTGCCGTACAACCGCACGAAGGAGGCCAGCGCCACGCGAGCACCACGCCGGCCGGCGGGCGTGTCGGGATAATTCCGCGCCAGAAACTCGCCGAGCACGGCCGACTCGTAATAATCGCCGGCATCCCACGCCAAAAAGCAGAGATACCAGCGCGCCGAGTTCAAGTCGTCCAGCGTGGTCTTGGCGTCGGCCAGGTTCAAGGCCAACCGCAACGACTCGCCGGCCAGCACCGCGTCGGCGTTCTTCTGCTTTCGCACGGCGTCGAGCGTCGCCTTGTCGGCCTGCTGCTGCGGCGCCTGAAGCCTGGCCGTCGCCTCTTGCATCCGCTCCAGCGCCTGATTGGCTCGCTCGAACGCCTCGGCAAACGTGCCGGCATCGCCTGTGGATTTTTTCGAGTCCTTGCTGCCGCCGAGGGCCACCAACAGCATTTTGGCCGGCCGCTGAAATTCGCCCGGATGCATGGCCACCGGCGACACGTACTGCCGCGCGTAGAGGGCCAGTTTCTTGCGATTCGGATCTTTCGCCGGCAGGCCGTTGGACTGCGCTTGATAGGCCAGCGCCGTCAGATAGCGAATGGCCAGCGCGTCGGCGTCGGTCGGATTCCCACCCGATTCCTTCTCCCACCGTTCGCCGCGCTCGATAGCCTCTTGATATTTCTTTTCGCCGCTTTGCGTCCAACATTCCAACGCGTGACGCGTGCTCTTGGTCTTGATGTCGCGGGTGTCGGGCGAGGCGGGCAGGTCCATCAGCTCTTGAAAGCAGCCCAAGGCCTGCTTGATTTCGCCCATCTGCTGATGGCAGCGACCCTCCCACAAGCGGGCCAGCAGGCCCACCGCTCGCGTCCGGTACGTCTCATAAAGTTTGGCGTAACTGTGGGCCGCGGCCCGCAGATGTTTCTTGGCCTCCGGGCTGTTGGCCTCGAAGGTTTTGGCCAGTTCATCGTCGATGCCCGCACGCAACAAAAGCACCTGGGCCAGTTCGCCGGCCAATTGGCGCTTGAGAGTCTGCAGATCCTTTTCGCCCGGAGCGATCAGCTTGGGAATCTTTTGCAAGAGTCCATCGAGTTCTTTTTCGGCCGCCGCGAAGGGATCGCGTGCCGCCTCGAAGCACTTGCGGGCCGCGGCCGGGTCGGCCGCCTGCTCTTCGGCCCGGCCACGCTCGATCCAGACGTTGCCGATTTGGGTCTCGGCGGAGGCCGCCAGCCGGTGCTGCGGAAAACGCTTGTGGAACTCCTCGAAGAACTCCGTGGCTTTGGAAAGCTGCGTGCCGCGGGCCTTCAAGTCGCTCTGGCCCGCGCCGCTTTGGAGCAACGTCACGCCCTGCTCGTAGAGGGCCTGCTGCTTGATCTCGTCCGGCAGTTGGGAGTTCGACTTGACCAGCTCCAGGTAGTCGAGCGCTTCGTCAAAATACAGCCGCGTCCGCAGGGCCGCCAAGAACGAATCCACCGGCTCGCTGGCCGCCGTCTCGCCGGCGAGACGGCCCGCCGCCAAAGCGAGCATCGCCAGCCACTGGAACCACCGGAAAGAGAATTTCATCAAAGAGCCGCTTTGGGTGCGCAGTTGCCCTGCGGGTCGAGCCTCGGGGCCGCCTCGCGCCGGCCACGTTCCTATTTAAGAGCCAGCGGACAAAACCGGTCGGAAAGAGGGACCAGTCCCCGGCGGTTTTGTCCGCTGGCTATAAGCCAATTATAACCCGGCGTTCAGGAACACAACCCGTGCCGCGCACGCGTTTTGCGGTTTTGGCCGGAAGAATTGGCGCATTCGGCGCCCGCGCACCCCAGGCCGGCGTCTGCGGCGATTCACCGCAACTTTTCCGCCTGCTTTACCAGTTCCACCAGGGTCTGGAAAGTCGGCTGCTGCGCCAGTCGCGCATCGACCTGCCGGGTGAGTTCCAGGATTTGCGCCAGCGGTCGCGTGGCCGGGGCATAATAACTTCCGCGCAGCGCCTCGGCCGTTTTGGCCGCGATCACGCCCTGTTGCAGCCAGGCCGGCGACTCGGAAAACGAAGCGCCAATCTGAGTCCGCCGGACCATCTGAGCCGCACGACGCGGCTGGGCGTTGTTCGGGTCGCGCCAGGTCAATTCCGCGCGGGCTACTTCGTCGCCGCCGCTGGGCTTGATCCACAATTCGTACATGCCCGTGGCCGCCTGGCCCACGTGCAGATCGACTTCCAGCGGGTCGGTCGCCGGGCCTGTGATCGTGGCCGATTCGTGCCCCAGCAGCCGATACGCGGTGACCACGGCCGGATTAAAAGTCAGTTTCAAGGTCGCGCCGGCGGCAACCAGCGACGATTGCCGCGTCAGCGTGTCCCATAACACCGCGTGCAACTCGGCGGGCGAACTGGCCTCGACCACCTGGCCTTGGACCCGCTGCGCCAGTTCGTCCCACGACGCTTTCGCGTGGCCCGCGCCCAGGCGGACGATCTGCCAGGGAATCTTGGCATCGGCCAATACGGCTAGCGACTCGCTCAATTTCGCCAGGGCCGCCTCGTCGAGTTCCGTGAGTCCGGCGGTCAGAAAAACGACCCGTGGCGTCTCGGCCGAGGGAACCGAGCGGGCGGCCTCGCAAGCCAGGCGAATGGCTGCGCCCAAATCTGCCGAGCCGTTGGGCGGCGGCCATGCGCCCGACGTCAGCAGCGCCGGCAACGCGTCGCGCGTGGCATTTTCCGTCAGCACGCGCGCTTGCTCGGCGAATCCGATGAGCGTCAACCGATCGGCGGGCCTCATATGGCCGGCGAGTTGGCCCAGCGCGCGGTCGATCGTTTGCCAGCGGCCGGCGCTGCGCATCGGGGAGGAGGCATCGACCGCTACGATCAACCGAGCGGGTGGATGGGGTTGTGCACGATTCGCTCCGGCTTGCACCAGCGGTTGCAGCAGGTACAAGCCTTGCTCGCCGAAAGGCGAGGGACCCACCGCGACGTGCAGAGCCAGCCCACGGCCCACCGCGGACGGAAGCGCGTAATCCTGGGCCGCCAGGAAGTCTTCGACGCGGATCTCCTCGGCGTTGGGCAATCGGCCCGCCTGGGCATCGGCCACCGCCCGATCGAAACTTGCCGTGCGGAATGTAAAGGGCAGTTTGCTTTCGCGCAGTTGCTTGTCACCCGCCGGCGAAACAAAGGGGTGCTCGCCATGTTTCAACAAGAACAGCAAGTCGTAGCCGCGAACTCGCGGAGGCGCAATGCCGCGCGGCGACGGCGCTTCGAACGCATCGAGCGGCGGCAGCGAGTCGAAGGCTCCACCGGCTCCCAACGTGGCTTGCGACCGCATCTTGGCCGCGAAGGCTTGCCTGACCGAGGCACCCATCGCGGCCACGTCTCGGATGGTGAACGGCAGCTTATCCGACTCGTTGCGCACCAGTTGGTCGTGGCGGTCCGGTTGCTCGGTCACCGTCGAACGCGCTACGACCACTTGCTCCTCGGGGACCGTTGCCTTGGGCGATCGGGCCAGGCGGGAACTCTCGACCGCGGCCGGCGGCGCGGTCGTGCGGGCGATCGCCGCGGCGTCCGGCGCCGCGGTGTCAACGACCAGCGCCACGTAAGCGGCCGCGCCCAGGCCCAACATGACAAACAGCGAGGCGGCCAGGCCTACTTGGCGCCATACAGGGTTCGGCCGACGACGTCGGGCTATGCGGAGCAGCCGCGACTCGAGATCCTTCGGCACCGGCACGTTGCACAACACGGCATCCAGCCGGGCGTCGGCTTGCGGCGGCTCTTGGGCCGCACTGTCAGCCGCCAACCGCGACAGCAAATCGGGTGGCAGCGGCACATGACGCAACTGTGCGTCAATCCAATCGTCAAATCCAAAATCGGGCATGAGAAAAAACGGGGGGATTAGTCCAGTGGGATACCATCAACCAGCCGTCGATTTCGCCATCGTCAGCCAGTACTCGCGCAACCGTTGGCGGGCGCGGCTGACTCGGGAGAGCACCGTTCCCAACGGCACCCTCAGCACATTGGCCGCTTCCTGGTGCGTCAATTCCGCAACGACCACCAGCAGCAGTGACTCGCGCAGTTCCATGGGCAAACGACTCAGAGCATGTTGCATTTCATCGGTGAACTCTTCGCGCAACGGATCGACCGGGTTGGCCTCGACATCGAACGTATAATCACCTCCGGCCGGTCCGGGCAACGTGTGCCGGCGCCAGCGATCGACCACGCGACGACGCAAAATCGACGCCAGCCAGGCCCGTTGACTATGGCCCGACTCATACCCCCGCCGACTGGTCCAAGCCGAGCGGTAAGTCTCTTGAACCACATCCTCAGCTTCGTGCCGGTCGCCAACCATGCGGTAGGCCATGCGGTATAACGCGGGGCCGTGGTCGACGACAAGGCGATCAAAAGCAGCCTGTGTGAGTGCCACTTTCGCTCCTCCCACTCGAGAGCCCTGGTCTTTGAGGAGTCGCCTGGCACGGGCTCCCTAAGGATTCGCCCTAGGCGGCCAGGATTATTGCAGTCGAGAATTGACTGAATTCGTCAAAGATGGGCTGAAACGCACGCAACGCAACAATAGCGATATGAGTCCCTTCGCACTGATGCATCCTAGTGCATGTGGGTGAGTTTCCACAAGCAAATTCCGACAAAAAAAATCGGCAAAGCCCGTTTGGACAAGCATTTAGCTCTCGCGCACCGGGGCGCCGGCTCAGCCAAACAGCGAGCGTTGGGCATCGCCCGGATCGTGCGGCACGAGGCCCAAATGCGTGTGGCCGGCCGCCGTGACGCGGCGTCCGCGGGGCGTGCGGATCAGTAATCCCCGGCGGAGCAGAAAGGGCTCGACCTCGTCGACCAGCGTATCCACCGCCAGGTTCATCGTGTGCGCCACGGCCTCGACGCCCACCGGCCCGCCGTGAAAGATGCGGACGATCGTTTCCATGTATTTGCGGTCCTGGCCGTCGAGCCCCAGCGGATCGATGGCCTGCATCTCCAGGGCCGCATGCGCCAGTTTCAGCGTGACCTTGCCGTCGGCCTTGCTGGTCACGTAATCGCGCACCCAGCGCAGGCGATTGTTGGCCAACCGCGGCGTGCCGCGGCTGCGCGCGGCAATTTCCTGGGCCGCGTCCGACGGAATTTTCACCTGCAATTTGCCCGCGTTGCGCTCTACGATTTCGGTCAGTTCTTCCACGCTGTAAAAATCCAAGTGCTCGCGCATGTGGAACCGATCTCGCAAAGGCGCCGAGAGCAGCCCGGCCCGCGTCGTGGCCCCGATCAGCGTGAACGGTCGCAGCGCCATGTTGATCGTCCGCGCGTTCACGCCATCGCCCAGCAGGATGTCGATGCGAAAATCCTCCATGGCCGGATAGAGGAATTCTTCCACCGCCTTGGGCAAGCGGTGGATTTCGTCGATGAACAGCACCGAGCCTTCCTCGGCGTTGGTCAAATACGGAATCAGGTCCTTGGGCGCCTGCAACACCGCGCCGCTGGCGATTTGCAGGGCCACGCCCATGTCGCGCGGAATACAGGTGGCAAACGTCGTCTTGCCCAAGCCCGGCGGGCCGTCGAACAAAATGTGTCCCAGCGTGTCGCCCCGCTTGCGGGCCGAATCGACCGCGATCTCCAGCCGCGCGAAAACGTCGCGCTGGCCGACCATGTCCCGCATGTGCTGCGGGCGCAAAGCCCGATCGTCCTCGCTGGTCGTGGCGGCACTCTGTAAAACCGGCTCGCGCACGGCACGGGCCCTCGGTGGTGGATTTATGAACACCAGCAATATAGCCGAGAGTCGCCGGGCTTGGCAGTGGAATGGGCTCGCGGCGGCAGGCCGCATGCATGCCACGGTGTCTAAGCCGCAAGCGTCCCTAGCCCTGGCTCTGCTGGTAGATGGCTTGCAGCAGGTCCTGCACGTCTTTGAATTTCTTTTTTTGCACCAAAACCGCGTCGATCAGCCGCCGGGCGTCGCTTTCCGAGTGGCCCAGCTTGCGCAAGACCTCGAACGTCTCGCTCACCACGTCCAACTCGGCTTGCGCGGCGCCGGGTTCTTCGCGGGCGGCCATCAGGGCGAATTTGGGGACCTTGCGACGCAGCTTGGCGACGATCCGCTCGGCGGTGGCCGGGCCCACGCCCGGCAGGCCGGAGAGGGCCTTGGCATCCTGTTCTTCGATGGCCCGGGCCACTTCGCGCACCGGGCGGACCATCGCCCGCAATGCCTTCTTCACGCCCACGCCGTCCACCGAACAAAACAGCTCGAAGAATTCGCGCTCGACCTCGGTCAGAAATCCGACCAGTCGTGGGGTGAGCCGCCCCTGCATCGGATTGCCTTCCAGGTATTCGATCGTGTAGAGCCGAATCTCCTGCTGCAGTTGGCTTTGCAGTTGCCGGCGTGAAAACTCGGGTATCAGGATTTCATACTCGAAAGCGCCCACGCCGAGCGTGAGCGTATCTTCGTCAAGCCCCAGCAGTTGGCCGGTAATCTTCGTGATCAAGTCATCATCCCGGGGGTAAAACGCGATGCAAAAATTCGGCCTCAGGCGGGCTTCTGCCGCACCAGCGTGCGCCGCACCTGAAGATAGTAATGGCACAGGGCGATGGCCAGGGCATCGGCCACGTCGGGCGGATCGGGCACTTCGGCCAACTGCAACTCGCGGCGGATCGCCTGCTGCATCTGAGATTTCGGTGCACGGCCGTTGCCGGTCAGCACTTTCTTGACCTGCGTGGCCGAGTAATGCACCACGGGAATCCCGGCCTGCGCCGCCGCCAGACAAATCACCCCGCGCGCGTGACCCATCAAAATGGCCGTGCGCGGATGTTTGTAGTGCGAATAAAGTTGCTCGACCGCCATCGCGGCCGGAGAGAGCGACGCGATCACGTCGGCCACGCCGGCATGAATTTCAGCCAACCGCAGCGCCAGCGAACCCTTGCTACGCCCGCGCACGACTCCCGCTTCGCAAATCTTGACGCCGCCTCGGGCGACTTCCAGCACGCCATAGCCGGTGATGTTCAGCCCCGGATCGATGCCCAGGATGCGCGTCGCCGCGGCGGTCATGAATGGGTCCATTCGGTGCCGCCCGGGCGGTCTTCCAGGGTGATGCCCGCTTCGCCCAACGCCTGGCGAATGCGATCGGCGGTGGCAAAGTCCTTCTTGCCGCGGGCCGCGGCGCGCAATTCGATAATCAGGCTCATCAGTTTTCCGACCGTTTCGTTGTCCCCCGCCGCAGGCTTTGCGGCCGCCACTCGAAACAGCCCCAGCGTCGCGCCCAACTCGCGGAGCGTGGCCGCCCCCTGACGCAGAGTGGCCAACTGGCCCGTGTCGGGCTTGCGACTTTCCAATTTCTCGTCATCGACATATTTATTGAGCAAGCGCATCAGTTCGAACAAATCGCCCACGGCGCCGCCGGAATTGAAATCGTCGTCCATCGCCTCCAAAAACCGCTGACGATAGGCGGCGATCTGTTGCAGCGTGGCGCTGGCCTGCGGGTCGAAGTCGCCGGCCGCGCGGGTCTGGGCATACTCGGTGTCGTAGAAGCTCTGGCCCGTAACGCGCTCGTAGCGCTTGAAGAAGCGATAGAACTGTTCCAGCCCGGTGCCGACCTCCTCGATGCGGCCCTCGCTGAAGTCGATCGGCCGGCGATAGTGGGTCGAGAGCAGGAAGAAGCGGATCGTTTCCGGCGCATGGCGGCCGAGCAAATCGGTGAAGGGGGCGGCGCCTTTCGACTTGCCCAGCTTGCCGGCCTCCTGGGCCTGCTGGTCGCCGGCTTCGGCTTCGCGCGTGGCGCGGCCGCCGATCTTGCCGACTTCGTGCGAGGCCTGCATCAGCCCGTTGTGCATCCAGTATTTGGCCTGCGGCTTGCCGTGGCAGCATTCGCTTTGCGCGATTTCGTTTTCGTGATGCGGAAAGACCAGGTCGAGCCCGCCGCCGTGGATGTCGAACGTTTCGCCCAGGATGCGGCGGCTCATGGCCGAGCACTCGATGTGCCAGCCGGGCCGGCCCTGGCCCCAGGGGCTCTCCCACGACGGTTCGCCCGGCTTGGCGCTTTTCCAGAGGGCGAAGTCGGCGGGCGAATGTTTGCGCTCGGCCATTTCGCCCCCTTCGCCTTGCATGCTGGCCACGTCGCGATTGCTCAGCTTGCCGTATTGCGAATCGCGGGCCACGTCAAAATAGACGTCACCCTCGGAGGCATAGGCGAAGCCCTTGTCGATCAGGCATTGCGTCAGTTTGATGATTTCGTCCATGTTCTCGGTGGCCCGCGGAAAGTGGTCGACCGTGTCGATGCCCATCGTGGCCAGGTTGCGCATATAGTCGGCCGTCATCTCGTCCGCCAAGGCCGCCATGCTCATCTTGCGGCTGCGCGACTCGTTGATCAGCTTGTCGTCGACGTCGGTGACGTTGATCACCAGCGTGACTTTGTAGCCGGAGTACGTCAGATAACGCTTCACCGCGTCGAAGATCACCGGCCCGACCATGTGCCCGATGTGGCTGGGCTTGTAAACGGTCGGCCCGCAGAGATAAATGCCAACCTGCCCCGGCCGGACCGGTTCCAGCAGTTCCTTGTTCTTCGACAGCGTGTTGTAAACCCGAATCGTCATCCGAGGCTCGCTATGTTTGGCAGCGGGTGAACGGTCCTTCGCGGTGAGCATCTTACTTTTCCTTGTGCAACAGGGCCACACACTCCGCGGCGATCGCCTCCTGCCGTCCCACCGGTCCGACCGCTTCGCCCGTCTTGGCCTTGATGCCGACGTTGTCGATCGGCACTCCCAACAGCGTGGCGATCCGCCCGCGGATCTGCTCCTTGTAGGGCGAAAGTTTCGGCTGCTGGGCAAACACGATGCAGTCGAGGTTCACCAGTTCGAACCCCTGGTCGGCGACCATTTGCCAGGCGATTCGAAGCATTTCGCCCGAGTCGCGGCGGCGATTGCTGGCTTGCGTGTCGGGAAACATCTCGCCGATATCCCCCAGGGCGGCCGCCCCCAGCAGGGCGTCGGTAATGGCGTGCAGCAGCACGTCGGCGTCGCTATGGCCGGCGGCCTGCAAATGAAACGGAATGTCGATCCCGCCCAGCCGCAAGGGTCCGCCCGGCTCCAGCCGATGCGTGTCGTGCCCGATTCCAATGCGTGCGCCTCGCGTGGCTTAGTCTCCAGATCTCGGTTAGTGGTCGCCGACCCTTGTCTTTGCGTCTCGGGTGCCACTGCTTGCCGGGTACCCTCTGGGTGAAGCAGTGCCCATTCGCGCGGCGATTATAACGCACGAGCTGGCAGGCGACAACGTGACTCGCGCCCATTGCCGCCGATGAGCATTTTTGCCACCGAGGACGCCGAGAGCACCGAGCTCGTAGGTCACGCACCCCGTGCGTGACAGAACCATGTGAGGCACGTCGATTGTCACGCACTCTCGTGCGTGACCTACACGCGAATATCGGCCTTCGGCGTTTGCCCTTTCGGATAGCGCTTGCGAATCGGGGCGATGGTCTCGCTCAAAAATTCGTCGACTTGTTCGGGCGCGCGGCCGACGAAGTGGGCCGGGTCGAGGGTGGCGCCGAGGTCGAGGCCGGCGAAGGCCGGATCGGCGGCGAGGCGCGTCAGCAGGTCGTTGTCGCCGCCTTGCTCTTTGACCACCGCGGCGGCCGCCTGGCTGTGACGGCGAATCTGCTCGTGCAAAATCTGGCGATCGCCCCCGCGGGCCACCGCGGCCATCAAGATCGCTTCGCTGGCCATGAACGGCAGCTCTTCGTTCAGATGCCGGGCAATCACTTTCGGATAGACCACCAGTCCGGCGGCAATGTTTTGATAGAGCATCAAGATCGCGTCGATGGCCAAAAATGCCTGCGGGATCACCAGCCGCCGGTTGGCGCTGTCGTCGAGCGTGCGTTCCATCCACTGCACCG
>JBGQKM010000185.1:0-12341 GCA_041499515.1 Planctomycetia bacterium
ATTGTTGGCCGCCGTGGCGCTGCCGTCGCTCGTGGACCACTGGACCGTGGCCGGTTGAGCGCTGGGCAGGTTCCGCGTGACCGTGAACACGAAGTTGGTCAAACCGCTATTGCCTTCGAGATGCGACGCATTGCCGACGCTGAAGACGTTGCTGCCGATGTTGATCGAGGTGCCGACGAAATTCACCGCGTCCGGGGGAATCGGCGTGTCGATCTTGAAGATCAGAAATGGCAGGTCGGTCGGATCGTTGGGATCGGCCGGCCCGGCGGTAAAGTTCGCCAGCCCGACGTCGATCGCTTTGAACGGAATGCTAAACAGCAGTTCCGGATCGCCCGGCTGGGCCGGCTGGTCGCCTGAACTCAGAGCGCCAATGTTATCCAAGAGGCCTGGCGTCACCGTGCTGCCCGAGTGTACGTTCGGGAAATTGGCTCCGTAGGTAATCGGGCCATTCACCGTCACCAAACCCGAGTTATATAGCGCGTCGATGTAGGCCTGGAAAATCCCCGCCGGTGCCACCTGGATATCCTGCACGAAGGCTTGCAAAATGAAGGAATCGTTCAAATTCAGCGTGGCGTTGGCCGCCAACGGATTGCCTTGCGCATCGGCCAACTTGAGCAGCAGGGCCGCCTTCTGGCCGTCGTCGTTCAAAATCGTGCCGGTGCCGATGCCATTGTAGAGGACGCTGCCCACGACGTTCGATAGATTGACTTTGAAGGTCTCGTTCGGTTCGATGGTGGCATCGCCCACCACCGCGACCGTGATCACCTGGCTGGTCGCGCCCGGCGCAAACGTCAGCGTGCCGGCCGTCGACACGTAATCGTTGTCGGCCAGGGTCGCGGTGCCGTCGGCCGTGCCAAAGGCGACGGTGACGACATGATCCTGGGTCTTGGAGAGACTGACCGTAAACAGCGCATTGGTCGTTCCCGAGTTGCCTTCAATGACGGTCACGTCGCCGATCGAGACCCCCTGCGAGACGATCGTGCCGATCGCCTGGGCATCGCCAATCACGGCGGCCGGTGGCGCGGGGCTGATGCTGGACAGATTCATGAAGAACGTTTTGTCGGCCTGCGGCGTCGGAACCCCCAGGACCGGAACCGTAATGGTCTGGAACAGCGGGCCGCCCGGCAGGAACGTCAATAAACCGGTTCGGGCCAGATAGTCGACGGCGGCCACGGCCGTGCCGTCGCTGGTGGCAAAACCCACCGTCACCCCCGGTTGCGGGACTTTGCCTGAAATATGGACGGTAAAGACTTCGTCGATCAGGCCGCTGACCGGCGCGGCCACCACTGCGTCGTCGATCGTCACGGTCGGCGTGCCGTCATCGTCGATGATCGTGCCGGTGCCCTGCGCATCGGCGAACGCCCCGGTCGGAGAATGCACGTTGAGGAAGAACGTTTCGCTCGGCTCGATCGCCGTATCGCCCACGACCGAAACGGTGACCACTTTCGTCGTCTGTCCCGGCGTGAACGTCAGCGTGTCGCTGGTGGGAACATAGTCGTTGTTGGCCGCGGTGGCGGTGCCATCGGCCGTCGTGTAATTGACCACCACGTTTTGCGCCGCGGTTGTCGACAAGTTCACGGTGAACACAAAATCGGTGCTGCCTGAATTGCCTTCCGGATGCCCGACGTTCGTGACCGAAGCGCTCAGCGCCGTCAGGGCCGGTAGAATCGTGCCGGTCGCTTGCGTCGTCTGCAGCGTGGCGCCGTTCGGGCCGCTCAGATTCAACAGGAAAGTCTCCGTGATGTCGGGTACGGGATCGCCGAGAACGGCGACCGTGACCGTAGCGGTCGTCGAGCTCGGAGCGAAGGTCAGCGTGCCGCTGGTGGCCGTGTAATCGGTTCCGGCCGCGGCGCTGACATCGCTCGTGGCGTAGGCGATGGTCACTGGGCTGGACGACGTGGCCGACAGCGTAGCGGTGAACACCATATTGGTGGTGCCCGAGGTGACATTGGTTACCAACGCGTTGCCGATGGTCATCGACGGCACGGCGTCGTCGTTGAGAATCGTGCCCGTGCCTTGGCCATTGCTGATCACGGCGTTGTTGCTGACCGCGTTTTGATCCAGGTCGAGGAAGAATGCCTCATCGGGCTCGACCACGGTGTCGCCGTTGACCTGCACGGTCACGGTTTGCGACGTCACGCCGGGCGTAAACGTCAGCGTGCCGCTGGTGGGCTGGTAATCGTTGTTGGCCGACGTGGCCGAGTTGTCGTTGGTCGTATAGCGGACCGTCACGTTCTGGGCGGCGGCCGAGGAGAGCGTGACGGTAAACGCATAGGGCGTCGTGCCTGCGTTGCCCTCGTTGTGCGAGACGTTTGGGACACTCAACGAAGGCAATCCGCTAATCGTTAGCGAGTCGCCGACAAAGTCGATTTGATCGGAGGTGATCGGGATGTCTACGCCGTACAACAAACTGTCGTGGGTGACGATGTTATCGAACGAGGGAGTAAACGTCTCGACCCCGCCGGCCGACGCGGTAGCCACAACGTTCCAGATCTTTTGGGCCGCGGCGCCCGGAGCGGTAAGGCTTCCGCTGGCGGCCCCAATGTCATTGATACTGCCGGGCGTGCTAAGATCGGAGAACGGCGAGACGGTGAAAAACGGATCGAAGTTGACCGTCGCGTTGGATGCAACCGAGACCAGCGCAGGAAGGTACGCCACGTTCGTGTACGCGGCGAATACGCCGGCGTGATCGCTGACCGGACTGCGAACGTCCTGCACGACGGTGGCAATCTTGAAAGTGTTGCCCGCCGCGATCGACGCGATCGGATTGCCGGCAAGATCCGTAGCGAACGTGTGGATTTGCATCAATTTCGGCGTGGCCAGCAGATTAATAACTCGCAGGGCATCCAACGGCGTGATTCGGTTGTCGCCGTTGACGTCCAAGAACGAGCCTGGCGACGTCGAGCTGCTCGTGGTCGCCGCCGGCGACGCCAATGGCATTGCCGCCATTGAGGCGACGGGACCAGGCACGCTATGGTTGCCGTGCGCCGTGAGATCGTTGATGACCAGCAACGCGTCGATCGGCGAAACCCGGTTGTCGTGATTGACGTCCAACGCGTTGAGCGCGTTGTGCCAGGGCGCCACGGCCGCGCCGGTGTCGCCGGCCAGCAGCACGCGGCCTTCAAGCAGTTCCAGCGTCCTGACGCGACGCAGCCTGTTTTGGCCGCGCTGTTTGGCAACTTTTCGGTTCGGGTTCGCAAAGCGCAATCGATGGAATCTCATGGTCAACTTCTCTGGTTGTGGGCCGAAGCGCCCCCGTAAGCTGCGGGGCGCTGCGTGATTCACACGGTCTGTGCGGTCGTCAAATCGGAAGAGGGGGTCAGCCCTCGATGTTGCAAGAGCTCCTTAAACGCTTAGGTGTCGATTAATGAGCTCTCCGGCCAGATCGCTCAAAATACTATCCAAATCGGTTTCGGACGCGTCGAACGTTTCCTCGGACTCGAAGGTCGCCGCCAACGCTTTGGAGGCCAACACGGGCGCGATCGCCGCTGACGCCGTAGAACCACCGCTGGAGTTCGCGGGCAACAGAGCGGCGGCCGAATTGGCGGTGGCGAACGTCGTACCCGATATCGCCGGCTGGCCCATCGCCGTCACGGTGGCCAAGGGGTTGAGATCCGAGGCGATGGCCGCGCTGGGGGCCGCCGCCATGTTGGCGGTCGCCATCGCGGGTGCGGCACCGGCGCTCGGCGGATTGGCGTTCAAGAAATTAATGACCTGCAAGGCATCGAGCGGCGAAAGCGCGCCATCACCGCTGACGTCGATATACGGCGGCACGTTGGCTGCCAGCGGCAACACGCCGCCTTGGCCCGCCAGCAGCCGGTTGATAATCAACAGCGCGTCCAAGCCAGACACGTGGCCATCATTGTTGACGTCGAACTTGTTCGCGGGGTTTTGCCAGGGGCTGATGAGTTGGTCGGTGAATTGGACGATGAACTGCGTCGCGCCCGAGGGCTCGTTGGGTTGCAAGACGTTGTTGGCCAGATCTTTAATCGGCTGAATCGACGAGTTGTCCAAATTGATCTGGTACGTGCCGTTGGCCCATACGCCCTGCGACGGGAGGATCTTGGCAATCTTGCTGTTCGTGTCGAAAGCCAGGAAGTAGTCGACGCCGGGCGTCAAGTTGGTGGTCACGTTGCCGACGGTGCGCTGAATCGAAAATTTGCTCACGTCAACTGTCGAATCGTCCACGCCGACGCCCACGCCATCGGGCAGTTGGATGTCGAAACTCGTAAGTTGGCGATTGAGCAGCAGGACGCGATTGACGGCCGGATTGCGATCGATCCCGCCGGCGTCGTTATCGACCGGATTGATCAGCACCGCCGTGGGGCCGCTGAAATCGGCCCGCTCGACGGCGCCGCGGTCTTTGAACACGTTGCTGCCAAACCCGGGCGGCGAGGGCACGCTGGGGTCGTCGACGCGCAACTGGCCGAGCAGATCGAATTGCGGCGCCTGGATCGGAGAGGGCGGGATGCCCAGCGACGATGTGACAGCGGTCAAGGGCCCGCGGTCTTGCACTGAATTGACCGAGCTGTCGATCGCGTGCGAGCCTTCCTTGAGATAGAAATTGCCCTTGGAACTGTCGACGAACAGAGGGTCGCCCGGCGACAACGCGATCGAGTTGGAATCTGCCGTTCCCAGCACGTTGTCGACGGAGCCGTCCGCGTTGATCACGTTGTTTTGGTACACGCTGGTCCCAAGCACGGTCGATCCCAGCACGGTGTCGGAAGTGGAGGGGCCCGACGAAGCGTCCACATTGACTCCGGCGCCTTTGATCGTAGTCACGTTCGGCGTCAATACGACGCCCGTGTTGGCGAGAATGTTGTTGACGATCGTGGGACTGGAGCCGTTGACGGCCGCGATGCCGTTCTTCGCGCCGAACACGGTGTTGTTGACGATCCGGCCAAACGGGACAAAGTGCTGGACATCCTGGGGATTGTCGATCGAATCGCTTATGTAAAACACCCCGCCAAGATCCAGTAGCGCGTGCAACCAATTGGTCCCGTTTTGAGCGTAAGACAGACCCGCGTTGGGGCTGCCGCCGAACTCGATGCCCGTGCGCCCACTGTCCACGACCAGGTTGTTTTCCAGCGTCACGCCCGGCACCCAACCGGGCGAGTTGAGCGTCGTCAGATTGGCGATCGTTCCGGCAAAGCCGGACGAACCGACAATGAAGTAGGAGGTTTCCCCATAATCGACTAGGGTGTCGACGATGGGGCCGATCTTCGGGACCACTTGAATGCCGACCTGGCGCGAGTGGCTGACCGCGGCGCCCTGGATGATGGTTTGGCCCTGCACGTCCGCCTCGGGATGAACCGAGAGCGCATCGCCGACCAGGTCGAAAAGAAAATCCTTCATGGGTCCAGGATCCACAGCCACGGCATTGAATAAGTCGACCCGCGCCCCGGTGGGTATTGCAGGAAAGCCCAGCGGCATGCCGGCCCGAACTCTAAAACCTCGCGAGCTGACGGCCAGATTAATGGCATCGCGAATGGCGGTGGCGACCGCGGTGGCGGTGCCGCCCTGTTGAATCGCGACGCTGACGTTGTTCCCGGACACGATGCCGTTCGTATCGAACTCGAACGTCAGCGTTTGGCGGCCGTCGTTAATGGAGAATTGTTGGCCATCATGGATTTGCTCCGCCGGCTGGGCCACAAGCGTAAAGGCCATCGCGAGGCGATCGTTGACGTCGAAGCTCGCATTCAATGCGATATTGCCGAACGAGTCCACGACCTGGCCGTACGACGAAGCGCGGCGGATCGAAAGTTGATAGTTGCCAGTCAAGATTGAAGTCGTGACGGGCGTGCCCGACGTCGAGTTCGTGGCCGGCTGCAACGTGGCAAATCCGATGTCGCCGGCAACCGCATTGGTCACCATTTCGCCGCGCGACGCAAAGCCGACGATGATATCGTCGATGTAGGCTCCCTCGTGCGTCACGAGATTCCCTAGCGAATCGTAGGATCGATCCCGCCCGGACGTGAAACTGCCGTGGTCGTCGCCCGGCAGTAGTCCGGTCGACACCACCAGCGGCCCGGCCGAAGTGACCGCGTGTCCGAAGATCCGCAATATGTCGCCGTCGATCTGCGCGACGGTGAAGGGTTTGGACGAGCTGCCATCGGCGCTGACGATCGTGACCGCGTGCGAGGCGCTTTGCGAGAAAGTCAAAACACCCGAAAAGGCGACACGGTCGCCGTTGAGTATCGGCGTGACGCCGGCGATTGGCGGTGCGATCGTGACGGCAGGCGTGGTGGTTGTGACCGTCCTGGCATTGGCCAGTTGGATGACGCTGCCGTTGAGCGAGAGAATGGCGCCGGACAGCGGCAATTCGATCGTCATGGCGTGGGTGACGCCCTGCGTGACGCTCGTGGCGTTCGCCAGCAGGATGCGGTTGTTGCTGGGATCGCGAAAGGGCGTGACGCCGAGGATCGACCCAGGGTTGGCAGCAAACACGCCCATAATGGTTGTCGTAACGGCGGCGGCCGAGTCCGTGGCGGTGATCGGGATCGCTGTATTGCCAAGAGTCACGTTTGTTATCCCGCCTGGCTTATCGAACTCAAACGTATGACCGTTGATCGTAAAGGTCTCGCCGTCGGCGATGGCCGCACCGCCGGTGTTCGGCACCACGAGGGAGAAACCTGCGGCCTGGACGATCGCCAACGCCACGCCGCTGGCCGTCGACGCGTCGGTGATCGCGATATTGCCACGGGACACGTTGCTCGACTTATTGAACGTGAACGTCGTGCCGTTGATCGTAAGAGTTGCGCCGGGACTGATGGTTGCGCCGCCGCTGGCGACGGTCAGAGAGAACCCCCCGGCGTGGGCGATGGCCAGCGCGACGTCGTTGGCCGATTGTCCGTTGGTGATGGCGACCGGGACGTTGGTCCCAGACACGCTGCCGTTCTTATCGAACTCGAATGTCTTGCCGTTGAGGGTAAAGGTCTCGCCGTCGGTGATGCCTGTGGCGCCGGTGGCTGGCGCGACGAGGTTGAGTGCAAACACTTTCTCCATGGCCTGGGAAATGGCCTTGGCGACGTCCGCCGAGCTCATGCCGCCATTGACGATGATATCAGTGCTCGTCGGCGACGCCGGGACGGCCTGGCCTTCGAGCGTCACGGCGGGCGTTGCGCTTTGCGCCAGGGTCGTAGCGCCGGCGAATTGAATACGATTGCCGTTGAGATAGGGCGTGACGCCGGCAACCGGCAATCCGATCGTCACGGCGTGCGTGACGCTTTGCGTGACGGTCGTGGCGCCCGCGAGTTGGACGCGGTTGCCGTTGCGAAGAAGGGGCGTGACGCCGGGGATCTGTGCGGCGTTGCCCTGCAAGACGCTGAAAACAGTTGAGGTGACGTTGCCCGCCGATTCCCCGTCAATGATCGGGACGGCGATGTTGCCGCCCGCTACGCCGCCGGTCTTATTGAACTCGAACGTCTTGCCGTTGATCGTAAAAGTCTCGCCGTCGGCGATGGCTGTGCCACCGCCGCCTGGCATCGAGAGGAAATAGCCCGTGGCGCCGGCGACGGCCACGGCGACGTCGTCGGCCGATTGCGTGGCGTTGATCGGGATGGCGATGTTGCCGCCCGTCACGCTGCCGTTCTTATCGAACTCGAACGTCGTGCCGTTGATCGTGAAGGTCTCGCCGTCGGCGATGGCTTCGCCACCCCCGACGGGCGTCGTGAGGGTGAAACCCGAACGGAAGGTAAACGTCGTGTTGTCGATTTTAAACTGGTCGCCGTCGTGCAACTGGGCGCCGCTGAGCGCTTTGAGAATCGTGCCGGTGCCCATCTGCAAACTGCCCGAGCCCATCGTGCCGGCGGTGCTGAAGTCGAATCGCAAGCGAATGTTCGCCTGTCCGGCGTAGTCGCCCAAGTCGATCCGCGCTTGGCGCCAGACCGGCGTGGAGACCGTGGTGGTCTGGTCCGGACTGATCGTCACCAGCACCGAGTTGTCGAACAGCGGCTGCACTTTCTGCTTGGCGAGCTCTCCGGTTTTGTAGGCGCCGCCGTTGGGCGTGATGACCAACGGTGTTTCGGAAGCATCTTTGTTCGGCACCACGTTGTTGGTGGCCAACAGCTCCCAATGCACACCGTCGGACGAGGCCATCACGCGCAGCGTGTCGGCCGCGCCGGTGTTCGAGTTGATGTCGGCGGTGTTCAGAAAGTAATTGAAGTACAGCGTCGGCTGGTCGCCGGACGAATAACCCGCCAGGCTGAACGGATTCGAGGTCAGGCTGCCGTACGCGCCGCCGGGCAACGCATAGCTGCCGTTCATGCTCGGGTTGCCATTGGCGTAATTAGCCGCGCCGGGCGACGACCCATCGAGCCCGAAATAGAAGCTGGCGTTATTCACGGCTAGGGGGCCCGTGAGCTGGGACGTGTTGGTGTTGAAAGCCGGATCCCTGAGGATATTGTTGTCGAAGCTCGGGCTGATCCCGTGTCCCGGATCGGTGGCGCGGGCCGTCGTGACATGCCAAAGGTTGTAGTCCAGCGTGGAAAACGCCAGGCCTTGCGCATTGGTGATGCCGGTGGAAATGTGCGTGACGCCGTTCAAGAACACGGGCTGAAGATTTCCGGAGGCATCGAAGGCATACAGGTTTCCCGTGGCATCCGTGGCGAACAACGTGTTGGCGTAGATTCCGTTTTCCACGTCGGTCGGGCCGGCGGTCAGCCCCGTGAAACTCACGTTGGCGGTCATGCTCTTAAAAATGACTCTGGCCGAGTCCCTGGCGCCTTGGAAGTCGCGAACCTCGTAGAATCCCCCGTTATCGGTGACGACAAACATCTGGGTACCCAACGCCGAGCTCTGCAATAACGCCATGCCGGTGATTTTTCCCAGGGTATTTCCAAGGTTGTCTTTTCCGAGGTCGCCCAGCGGAATGAAGTCGGTGGCGGAGGCACCCTTATCGCCGACGCTGTCCCACACTGGATTCGCCGCATGCAGGGCCTGTCCTGTGTTGGGGTCGAGTTCGAAGAGCAAGTTGGTTGTTTCCGAGACGGATTCGATGGGCGGCGACACGCCGATGTTTCCTCCCAAATCATCTGGGGAGCGGTTGCCGATCGCGAACAGTTGGCGTTGCGCGGGATTGGTTTGCAAGAAGGCCATGGCCTCGAACTGAATCCCGTTGTTGGGCTGCGTGTTGAATGCGAAGCTGACGGGGGTCGTCGGAGTAGCCGGGGTGACCGACGAAATCGTGAACGTGCTGAGGTTGTCGTCGGTACTGGAGACGATCGAACCGTCGACCGTGCTGAGCTGGTCGTAATTGCCCGAATTAAACGACGTGCTGCCCTGGCTGAGCGTAAACAGCCGGCCATCGTTGCGCATGGCGATATCGTGATAACCGGTCACCCCGCCGACCGTGGAGCCGGTGGGCAAATTGCCCACGGTGGTTTCCACCGCGCCGGTCACCGGATCGACCGTTTTCAGTCCGGTCGGCGTATTGACGTACAACACGACGTCGCCGAGTTGAAGGGGGGTGGCAAACGAGTTGAGTGCACTGGCACTGCTGCCCGGAAAGATTTGCTGGGACGGATCGGCCGTCGCGAGGCCGCCGCCGGCTCCGATGTGGTCTTCGACGACGCGCTTCACCGAATCGATCGGCTCCAGCCGGATCAGGGGGTTCCAATTGGCAGCCGCCGTCGGATTCGTAAGATCGGGCCCCAGTCGAAGCGTGGCCGTCAGGGCCTGCGGCAGCTCCGCGACGGAGGTCACCGCCACATAATACGTGAAATTGGCGGTGCTGGCGCCTGGAGGGGCCGTAGGCAGCATCACGGTGCCAATCGTCGGATCCAAAATGCCGAACGACCCGTGGGTCGGATTCGTCGGGTCGGAGCCCAGACCGGGGCGCGGCTGTGAGTCGGCAACATCCGAGTCGCGCCCGACCATGATCAGCGTGCCCGTCGAGTCGTACACGGCAATGGTCGCGTCGGGCCGGGACAGGCCGTCGGCGTAGTTGATCTGAAACAGGGCGCCAAGCGTTGATTGCGCCTCGCCGAGACCGATGTGCAAATCGAGGCCCATCTCGAACTTGTACACGTCCACGTTGTTCGACGCCAACAAGTTGCCGGAAACCGTGAGCGCGCTGGTGCTGCTACTGATCAGGTTGCCCAAGTCTTGAAACACCGGCGCCACGACGGGGGCCGTCGGATCGGGAGGAAGAAAGGGAACCAGCACCGGGAGCAGGGAAGTGTCCGCGGTCAACGGCGAATGCTCGGGCTTGCCGATCACTTGCACGCCGTCGATCGCATAGCGGATGTCGGCGTCTTGCACCGTCGAGCCAGGAAACTCGTCCGTGCCCTGCAAGCGGACTTGCAAAACGTAGGCCCCCTTGGTCGTTCCACCGGCAAGGTCGGCCAGGTTGGGACTGGGATTGCTGGCGCGCACCCGCACGAAATAAGTGCTGACCGCGCCGGGCGTGCCCGGCAACGTGACGCGCATGCCGGCATCCAATGGGTTGCTGGCGAAAAAATCGCTGCTGGTAAAGGGGCCGGGAGTCCCGGTAAACCCGGGTTGCAGCGGCTGGCCGATGCCGACCAGCAAAGAGGGGTTCGCGGATTCAGCCAACGAGTTGTCGCTGCGGGCGATGACCGAGCCGTTGGCGTCGACCAGTTCCACGACCGAATCCAAACCGGGAGCCGTGCGATCGATATCGAACCAGACATCGGTCCCGGCGGTGCCGGTGAAACCGTAGACGTCCACGTCGCCGCCGCCGGGGCTGGTCGTGGTCTGACTAATGCTACCGTGAATCTCGAAGCCCAAACGCACGTTGTCGTCGCCGCTCTGGAGATCCTTGGCCAGTTGTCCCAGGAACTGCCCGGTGGAGGGCGTCCCGTTGGTATCGCCGGCCGACGAAAAGCCCTGTTCGGTTTCGTTCACCAACGCCACGTTGCGGTCGTTGCTCAAGGTGTCGAGCACGACGCCGTTCCAATCGCCGGGTCGAGGCACGTCTTGCGCGGGCGAGAAGCCCGCGCCTTGCGGAGGTCCGATGCCCGGGCCGCCTGGCTTCAGGCCGAGCATTTCAATTTCGCCGGTGACCGGATCGACCAGCATCGGCTGCAAGCGGTTGAAGCCGGCGGTGCCCTTGAAGTCGACCAGCCAAGGCAGGCCGAAATTCGCGGTCTTGTTGTCACCCAGGGCATAGTTGGCCCATTCCGGCGGCGCGTTGGCGGTGGCCGTCAGGACGTTGCCGCCAGTGTGCTTGGTGATGATCGGGTCGAACTTCGTGTTGTTATCGGGACCGAGGAATTCGTAGGGTTTGGCCGCGCCGAACTCGCTCAAGGCCAGCAATCCGCCGCCACGATTGTTGAGATAGTCCAACAGGGCGCCCCCTCGATTCTTGGCCAATATGTTGATATCGAAGTCGGCAATGCCTCCGAAGTACTTGGTATCCGCGAATTCAGGCTGGCGTTCGAGAGGAAGCGGGGTTTCCGCGTCGGACGGGATGTAGATCATCTTGTAGTTGTTGAAATTGACAGCCTGGAGGGAGATGCCGGTGACCCATTGGACGGTCAGTCCCAACCGCCCCGCCGCGTGTTCGATGGCTTGTTGGGAATATCCCTTGCCTAAACCGGGAAGGTCGTGAGTGCCGATGGCGAGAATCGTGGTCTCCAGCCCCGAAGCCGGGGTTATCGTCGAGGCATTGAAGATGTAGTCCACCATGTGCTCGATGAAGTTCCAGCCGTCGAAAGTTTGGTTATTGGCGAAGGTGCCGTGCTCGTCGCGCGGGGCGCCGTCGATGAAAATCGGTCCTTGCGTGGGGAGGTTGGGGGGCGGCGGCGGGACCACGCCCTTGGTGTTGAGCGTATCCTTTTGAGGTTGGCCGTCGGGGGTCAAGCCGGCGCCGACCGTGTCGTCTTTGACCGAGGTCAGCACGACGGGATGATTGCCGACGCCGATGATTTGCACCGTGCCGCCGATGCGATCGGTGATATCCAGCTTGGTGCCGGTGGCGGTAATCGCCGTGTCGGTGCCGTACAGCTTGACCACCAGGCTTTGCGTGGGACTGCTTTGCAGGCGTAGCGTGCCGCTGAGCGACTGCTGGTTGGGAACGAAGATCGCGTCTTTGACCACGTGGACGATATCGGTGTCGTCCCAGACCACGTCGGTCGTCACGGTGCCGCCGCGCACCATCATGCCGTTAATATCGTTGTTGCCGACGAGGTTGTTGCGGATCAGCGGACCGGTGTTGGTGAGGAACGATCCTTGGAAGTCGATGCCGCCCCGGCTGCGTCCCCAATCGTCGACCAGGTTCGAGTTGAGCGCGTTGACGTTGATGCTGATAGCCGCCACCAAGGTGCTGATGCCGGAAGCGGACCCCGAGCTATTCTCGATCGTGTTGTTCAAAATCACCG
>JBGQKM010000186.1:0-12247 GCA_041499515.1 Planctomycetia bacterium
GATCAAGAGTGCCAGGCAGCGTTTCATCACGTCGGTCATCTCCGTCAAAAGTGCGAATCCCTGGCTCCAGCGAAGTTCATGGACCGTTCGGCTCCACCAAGGACACCGGTTGTGGCCCATTGTAGCGGCGGCCGAACATGCCGGCAGCCCGCGGCAACTTTTTTTGCCCGTTTTCCGGCCGGCAAACGATGCAGATTCGCCAGGTGCCTGCCGCTGGTCACTCCGCGGTGGCCGCCCTCAAACGTGGCACGAGCGTGGCGCTTGCATGCCAGGAGCGGCTGGAGGATGATGGGGTACTCCAGCGTGCCGAGCGCGTCGTGATGCCGTGCCGCCGGCGCGTCGCGTTGCAATCGCCGGGCGCGATCCTCGTCTTTGTAGAATGGATGATTTCATGTCCGATGGTTCGTCTTCCGCCGAGTCCGTGACGCGCGAAATGGCCCCCGGTTTTGCCGTGGCGCAGGCCCTATTGAAGCCGCGCAAGGCACGTCCCTTTTTTGGGCGTCATCCCTGGGTGTTGGACTCGGCGATCGCGCGCATCGAGGGCAGCCCCGGCGACGGCGACGTGGTGGATCTGCTGACCGACGCCGGAAAATTCGTGGCACGTGGCGTCTTCAATAGCCGCAGCCGAATCCGCGTGCGGCTCTACACGTGGGAAAACACCCAGGCGATCGACGAGGAGTTTTGGAAACACCGCCTGCGCACGGCGATTGAACTGCGGCACAAACTGGGACTGCACGCCGCCGACGGGGCTGCCCGACTCGTGTTCAGCGAAGCCGACGGCCTGAGCGGGCTGGTCGTCGACCGCTATGCCCAGTGGCTTTCGATCCAGGTCACCGGCTTGGGCATGGCGCGGCGGCTGGACGCGATCATCCCGATCCTGGTGGAATTGGTCGACCCGCGCGGCATTTTCATTCGCACCGAGAAAGGAGTCGCCGCGGCCGAAGGGATCGATTTGCGCGACGGGCTGGTCTGGGGCGAAGCGCCGCAAGGGCCGGTGTTCATCGTCGAAAATGACCTGCGCTACGGCGTCGATCTGGCCGAAGGGCAAAAGACCGGCTTCTATCTCGACCAGCGCGACAATCGCCGCGTGGCGGCCGGCTATTTTCGCGGCGCCCGCGTGCTGGACATGTTCTGCTACAGCGGCGGCTTCGGCCTGAACGCGGCCGTGCACGGCGGCGCCCGCGAAGTGCTCGGCGTCGATTCGAGCCAGAAAGCCGTGGCATTGGCCCGGGCAAACGCCGAGCTCAACGCTGTGACCATCGCCCGGTTCGAAGCGTGCGACGGTTTCAAAGGCCTGCAGGCGCTGGCTTCGGATCGCGAGCGGTTTGGCGCCGTGGTGCTCGATCCGCCGAAATTCGCCCGCAATCGCCAGTCGGTCGACGAGGCGCTGCGCGCCTATCATCGGCTGAATCGCCTGGCCGTCGACGTGTTGGAGCCGGGCGGCGTGTTGGTGACGTGCAGTTGTTCGGGCCACGTGAGCCGCGAGGACTTTCTCTACATGCTGCTGGGCGTGGCCGAGCAGACGGGGCGCGAAATCCAGGTGCTGGAAATGCGCGGCGCCGCCCCCGACCATCCGTTGAGCGTGACCTGTCTGGAAAGCGATTACCTGAAGTGCTTTATCTGCCGGGTGGTCTAGCCAGCAGGTTGAGCTACCGGGTCAGGCGTCCTGGCCGGTTTTTCTCGCGGCGGCCATTCCTCTTGACCGTGGCTGCGCAGTCTGCTTAGGATGCAAGGAGTGCCGGTGCTAACGTGGCACCGGCTGGACCAAAAGCCCGTGGGGCCGCCAGGCTGGACTGGTGGAGAGCGGGTGGTCAATGTCGGAAAGGAGGTGACCGTATGTGTAGTGGTAACCAGAGGTGGCTCGTCTGACGAGCAGCCGACGGGCTGCTGGCCCGAAGCCTGGGTGCTTCCGGGGCACGTCAGTCAGCCAAGTTCTGAAACCTGAAAATGGTGGAGCCGGCCGAAGTTTTGTCTTCGGCCGGCTCTCTTATTTAGCCCGCGTCCAGCCGGCATGCGCGGCCCCGCGCGGGGCGCGGCGGGCAACTTTCTCCGCCCGCGGGCTCTCAATACGAGGTATAATTGTGCTGACAACCGCCCAGGACATTGCCATGCCGGCATGGGGCCGGCGCCTGCCAGGCAATTGCAAGGAGCTCGCGTGACCGAAAGTACTCCGGACCCATCCCCCCTAGCCAAAGCCGACGAAGCCGTGCTGGCGAAGTTGGACCAAACGCTGGCCGAGACCAACGGCAATCTCGACCGTTCGCGGATCGTCGACCTGATCGATCAGATCAAGGAGTCCGCCGACAAGCTGGCGGTGGATCGCCCGTCGCGCGGCGACCTGAAGATTCTGAGTCGGACGCTCCGCGAGTTGCGTTACGCGTTCAAGGTGTTCACGCCCTATCGGTCGCGGCACAAAGTGACTGTCTTCGGCTCCGCCCGTACGCGCCCCGACGAAGCCACCTATCGACAGGCCGTCGCGTTCGGCAAGGCCATGGCCGACCACCAATGGCTGGTGGTCACCGGCGCCGCCAGCGGCATCATGGAGGCGGGCCACGTCGGCGCGGGACGCGAAAACTCGATGGGCCTGAACATCATGCTACCCTTCGAGCAATATGCCAACCCGATCATCGCCGGCGACACGAAGCTGGTGCACATGAAGTATTTCTTCACGCGCAAGCTGATGTTCGTCAAGGAATGCGACGCGGTGTGCCTGTTGCCCGGCGGCTTCGGCACGCTCGACGAAGGGCTGGAAGTGCTCACGCTGCTGCAAACCGGCAAGCGCGACATGGTGCCGGTCGTGTTTCTCGACGCGCCCGGCGGCACGTTCTGGGGCGAATTCCAGCAGTACGTGCAACATCGGCTGCTGGGCGACGCGATGATTTCTTCCGACGACCTTTCGCTCTACAAACTGACCGACAACGTGGAGACGGCTGTCGAAGAGATCTTGCAGTTCTTCAAGGTCTACCACAGCATGCGCTACGTCAAGAACAAGCTCGTGTTTCGGCTGAAGGAATCGCCGACGCCGGAACTGTTGGCCGCCATCAATGTCGAATTCTCCGACATCATCACCGGCGGCGAGTTCGCGATCAGCGGGCCCCTGCCGGAAGAAAAAGACGAGCCCGATTTGGCCACTCATGTCCGGCTCGTCTTCCGCTTCAACCGCCGCAACCTGGGCCGCTTGCGACAGTTGATCGACGCGCTGAACCGCGGCAGCATCGCGCCACCGGCCGGCACCGGTTAGTCGTGGTCGTCGAGTTTTTCCGGCGTGCCACGACCATTTTGTCCGTGCCCGTTGGCACGGCCCCTGCTCGACGTCAGGTCCTCGGATTTGCGGCATCCGCTCGGCGACCGTACACTGGAATGCGGCGATTGCCAGGCAATTGCGCGTTGCTAGTTTCCCCATCGAACCGGAGCTGGTCTTGTGGCAAATGAGTGGTATGTCCAGCACGGAGGAAAACAGTACGGCCCGCTGACGTCGGCCAATTTGAAAAAATTGGCGACCGACGGCAAGATCGTGCCAGCTACGTCCGTGCGGTTGGGAAGCGACGGGGCCTGGGTTCCGGCCTCGCGCGTGCAGGGATTGTTTGCCGCCGCGCCGCCCGCGGCGCCTCCGCCTGCCCCGCCGCCGATGGCAAATCCCCTGGCTCGCATGCCGGTAGGCAGGGTCGCTCCGCCACCCCAGGCGGTCGCGGTCGACGGCGGAGCAATGGCCGCGAAAATCGTCGGCGCCGCGGCGCTGATTCTCGGCATCCTGGCACTGGCCACGTGTTGGTTGCCGACGGTCATGCCCGAGGGCGGCGGACTGATGGGCTGGACCGGGATCGTCGGCGGTGGCCTGGGCCTGCTGCTGGCGATCGGCGGACTCGTGTTGGCGGCGGTGCACAAAGGATCGGGCCTGTACTTGAACGTCGCCGCCGGGGGCAGTTCGGTGGTCGGACTGGTGCTCACGGTCGTGTTGGGCAGCATGTTCGGCCTGTTCGGCAGCCGGCCGAAACCAGTCGCGGTGATCCCCAAGCCGCTGCCGCCGATTCAGGCAGCGCCCGTGCCCCAAGCGCCACCCCGACAGCCGGAGCCGGAGCCCGAGCCGGAGCCGGTCTGGACCGACGCGAGTCAATCGATCCAACAGGGAAACATCAAGGCCAGCATCCTCTCGGCCAAAATCGAAAGCATGCGTTTGGAAAACACCGACCCCTCCACGCTCAAGCGGCAAAAACTGCAACCGATGTTGAAGATTCGCGTGGCGATCGCCAACACCAGCACCGACAAGATCGTCGAGTTTTCGGGCTGGGCGGGGGGTGGCGGTCTGATTCCGAAAGAATTGGAGGCGGCCGTCAATAGCGCGCTAGGACAAGCCGGCTCATCGGCGATGGCCAGCGCCACGCTGCTCGATAACGCCGGCAATAACTACAAGCAGACGCCCGGGCTGGTGCTGTCCGGTGCCAAGCTCACGGTCGGCGAAGACCACGCGGTTCGTCCGGGCCAGAGCGCCGAAAGCGAGCTCGTCTTTCCTCCGCCGCTGGACACGATCGAGTATCTGCGGCTCGAACTCTCGCCGGCCGGCTTTGGCGGCGACGAGCCGCTACGGTTCCAAATCCCCAAGGCGATGATCGCCGGGCCTTGAAGCTTCCGGCCGAATGACCGATCGACTCGCCGCTTTCGGCAAGCTCCCTTTTCTACGGGTAATCGAATGATGACGCCCATTTCTCGATTCGTCTCGGTGGTCCAGCGGTGTATGCTCTCCATCGACTCGCGCGAAGCCTTCTTGTTTCCATTGCTGGAGCCGCTCTTTGCCATCGAAACGCACATGTCGTTCGATGAGCGGCTGCGGTTGTTTCAGATGGCTTCGGCACTACGCCAAGGCTTCGTGGTGTGCGAGGTTGGCAGCTATTACGGCGCGAGCACAGCCTTCTTGGCCGCCGCGGCAAGTCTTCGAGAAGGTCACGTGCATGCGGTCGACACCTGGAAGAGCGACGCTATGCCCGGCGAGCCGGTGATTGACACGTTCGAACAGTTTACCCACAACCTCCGATACTTCCGCCCGCAGATCACCGTCCATCGTGGTCTGGCGAACGAGGTGCAAGGCGAGGTTCCGCAGGTTGACTTGCTGTTTATCGACGGCGATCACAGTTATGAAGGCGCGTTGGCCGACTTGACCGGCTTTGCGCCGAAGATCGTGGCCGGCGGGATCCTGGCGCTGCACGATTACACGTACGATTCGGTCAAATCGGCGGTTCGCGATTACTTCCAAGCGCGGCCGCTTTGCGACCTGGGGGCAACCCATTCCTTGCAGGCATTTCAACTTCAGTGAACAAGAATGACGTCGCGTCGCTACGCCGATCTTCCCCAAAAGTGTGGGACGCAAGCGCACCGGACTCGCCCCTTTCCAACGCCCGCCAATCGTGATAGCGTTACCACAAGCAGGCACGTCGCTGGCGTGGGGGAGATCGTGTGCATGGAACCCAGAGTGTTGGATCCGGAAATCGCGGAGCTCGTCAAGGGCTATCCGATCGTGGTCACGACTTTGGTTGCCTGGGGCGATATGGATGCCAATCGGCACGTGAACAACGTTATTTACTTTCGCTACATCGAGCACGCCCGACTGCGGTACTTCCACGAACTCGGCTTCTTGGACGTGCAGCAAAAAACCGGCATCGGGCCGATTTTGGCCTGGGCCGATTGCCGCTTTCGACGCCCGCTGTCCTATCCCGACACGGTGTCGATCGGCACGCGGATTCGCGAGGTCGAAGCAGATCGGTTCGTGATGCACTCGGTCATCGTCAGTCATGCCCAAAAGCAAGTCGCGGCCGAAGGCCAGCAGCGCGTAGTCGTGTTCGACTATCGCAACGACCGCAAGGCGCCCCTGCCTGAGGTGATCCGCCAGCGAATCGACGAATACGAAGCGCAAGCCCGATCCTGAATCGATAAACTATTTCGTCATCACCAACCCATCTACGAGCAATCGGATACCACCATGAGCGCAGCGATTAGTCTCAAGGGCAAAGTCGCCCTGGTTACCGGCGGAGGACGCGGCATTGGCAAGGCGATCACCCGAAAATTCGTCGAAGCGGGGGCCAGCGTCGTCATCGCCAGCCGAAAAATGGAGAACCTGAAGGCCACGGCCGACGAACTGGCCGGACTACCGGGCAAGGTCCTGCCGATCGAATGCCACGTCGGCCGCAAAGATCAATTAGAAGGTCTGGTGGCCGCGATCGAAAAACAACTCGGATCGGTCGACATCCTGGTCAACAACAGCGCCACGAATATCGGCCAGGGCCCGTCCTTGGACATCACCGACGAAATGCTCGACAAGATGATCGAGGTGAACATCAAGGCCGCGCTGCGGCTGATCCGCCTGACCGTGCCCAAGATGATTGCCAAGAAAAGCGGCTCGATCATCAACATCGCCTCGATCGCCGGCCTGCGTCCGCAACCGGGCGGGCTGCTGTATAGCTTCACCAAGGCAGGTTTGATCATGATGACCCGCACTTGGGCCTGCGAGTTCGGCCAGAAAGGCGTCCGCGTCAATGCCATCGCTCCGGGACTGATCCAAACCGATTTCAGCGAATTCTTCTGGAAGAATGAGGAACATCGCAAGAAGCTGGAAGCCACGCAGCCGATCGGCCACGTCGGCCAGCCGGACGAAATCGCCTTTGCGGCCCTCTATTTGGCCTCCGACGAAGCCTCCTATGTCACCGGCCAGGTGTTCGTCATCGACGGCGGCGCCACGGCCACCTGACGGCGCGCAGCCACGTCCGCCATCGCACACGGCGGATCGCCCGGAAATTTTCACGAAACCCTCGTAAACTACTTGCTTATCAGGGGTTGCCTAAGTTGGATCGTGGACACGGAAATTGTCGGAATTTGTCCGACGCCATGTGCCATGATGGCTCCGGAGTCTTCTATCGGCATGACCAGGCGGCCTTGGATGCATGCCAACAAAACAGTCCACTCTTCGGAACTAAAGGAATGGCCCACGGCCGAAACGCCTGGCGCGTTAGGCAGCAGAACTCCGCCGCGCGCGAAGACTTCGTTCATCAATTGTGCCGCCAGATTGCCAGCCAATTGCTGGTACTCTTGCCCCAAGTAGATGACCAGCGCGATGCGCTGACCATCCGGATGGGCCAAGATCGCGGCAAACAGCGTGCGAAGCTGGTCGCGCAATACGTTCTCTGGGTGACTCCAATCGGGGAAGACCACTAGATTGATCTCCCGCAGCTTCAAGGCGGCCCGCATCGCCATGCATTGCATTTCCTTAACGACATGCAGGTGCAGACCGACGTAATGATCGGGGTGGACCAGCGACAACGGTCGATCCGCGCCGTCGCGTTCGAAAACACCAGCCAATCGCGGATAGTTCTCCAAGCGATTGCGATCGGCGAAAAAGAGCAAATTCTGCTTATACCAGGGCGACACGTTGCGATTCATCCACAGGGGCTCTCGCAGGCAATCGACGACGACGTAGTCGTGCCGCGCGAATTTCTCCCGCCAATAATCGGGCCACTGCTCGTTGACGTGGCCATCGCCGCCCTGATACGGAATCGCTGCCGAAAACAAGACCACCGGAGCCAATTGAACGAGTGACGCCACAAACGTCTCGGCGCTCATGGCCGGCAAATGTTCCGCGACCTCCAGGCTCATGGCCAAATCAAAGCGGCGGTCCATCGTCAGCGATTGCGCAAGATCACGAGCCAGAAATCGCTCGGGATCGATCAGGAGCTGCCCGCGGTTGACGTAGTCGCCGTCAATGCCCAGATAGTCGGAAACCCCCGCCACTTGGAACTCGGCCAGCCACGTGCCGATTCCGCAACCGACATCCACGAGGCTGGCAGGCTGAACGAACTGCAAGACGAGCGGAATCGCTTCACGGGCACTCTGGCGCGAGGTTTGCTCGTGATAGGAAAAAAATCGCTCCTTGTATGGCGTATCGGCCATTGCTGCACCCTAGGGACGTTTCAAGGCTGTCCAGGCCGGCTCCCGTCTATGAATAATATCATTTCTTGAGCAGTGCTTCGAATTGCCGTTCGTTGAGCACGGGTATGCCCAATTGGCGCGCCTTGTCGAGTTTGCTGCCGGCCTTTTCACCGGCCACGACATAGTCGGTGTTTTTCGAGACGCTCGAGGCGGCGCGGCCGCCGAGTTGCGTGATGAGTTCCTCGATTTCGTCGCGGCCATACCGCTGGAGCGTGCCGGTCACGACGAACGTCTTGCCGGCGATTTCGCCCGCCTCGCGGCGCGGCGCCCGCGGCGCGCCCATCTTCAGACCCAGACTCTCGAGATCCTTGATCGTGCGGCGGCCGAATTCGCCGTGCACGAACGCGTGAACGCTCTCGGCGATCACGGGCCCGATTTCGGGAATCTCGGCAAGTTCCGCGACGCTGGCCTGCTCGAGCCGATCCATCGAGTGAAAATGTTCAGACAGGACCGAGGCGACGCGGCTTCCCACGTGGCGAATCGACAGCGCGTTGAGCAACCGTGCCAGTCCCAGCGATTTGCTGGCCTTGATGCCTTCCAGCAGATTCTCCGACGACTTGCGGCCCATGCGCTCCAGGTTCTCCAGCGTGTCGAGATCGAGCCGGTAGATGTCCCCATAGCTCTTCACCGCGCCGGTTTCCACGAGCTGATCGACCAGCTTATCGCCCAGCCCTTCGATATCCATGGCGTTTCGGCTGGCGAAATAGCGCAGCCGCTCTTTCACCTGCGCCGGACATTCCGGATTGGGACAGCGGATGTACACGCCGCCGGAGTCTTTGACCAGAGCGGTTTTGCACTCGGGACAGTGCGTAGGAAACACGAATTTGCGCGGATGGCCCTGGCGTTCGGCTTTTTCCACCCGCACGATGTGCGGGATGATCTTGCCGGCTTTTTCCACGACCACCAGGTCGCCGATGTGCACGTCCTTGCGTTCGATCTCGTCGGCGTTGTGCAGGCTGGCCCGCTTGACGATCGTGCCGGCCAATTCGACCGGTGTCAGATCGGCCACCGGCGTGATCGTGCCGGCCTTGCCCACTTGCACGCGGATGTCCAACAGCCGGGTGGTCGCCTCGTATTTTTCGAATTTGTAGGCGATCATCCAGCGGGGGCTTTTCGACGTGTTGCCCAGCCGCTCGCGTTGCGCGAAGTCGTTGACCTTGAGCACCAGCCCGTCGACTTCGAAATCCAACTCGTGCAGTCGCTCGATCAACGCCTCGCAGTGCTCGATGGCCGCCTCGAAATCCTGGAAACATTCGACCTGCGGCGTCGCCGGCAGCCCATAGCGGCGCAGCTCGGCTAGAAACTCCATGTGGTTTTTGGCCGTCAAGCCCTCGACGTGGCCCACGCCGTGGCAAAACAGCCGCAGCCGGCGTTGAGCCGCTTGCCGGGGATCGAGCAGGCGAATGCTGCCCGCCGCGCAGTTGCGCGTGTTGGCGTACAGCGGCTCGCCGCGTTTCCGCTGCCCTTCGTTGAGCCGGACCAGATCGGAGTTGGTCATGTACACTTCGCCGCGCACTTCGAGCACGCGCGGCGGGCGATCGGCCAGTTGCAAGGGACAATCGACGACCGTGCGCATGTTGTGCGTGATGTCGTCGCCCGTGCGACCGTCGCCGCGGGTCGCCGCCTGCGTCAGCCCGCCACGCTGATAGGTCACGGAAACCGCCACCCCGTCGATTTTTAGTTCCACGACCCAGGCAACGGTTTCGCCGGGCAACAACTTGGCAATTCGCTGCCCATACTTGCGCAGGTCCTCGATGCTATACGTGTTCTCGATCGACAGCATCGCAACGCGATGCTCGACCGGCTTAAGATGCGGCACCGGCTGCTCGCCGACGCGCTGCGTGGGGCTCTCGGGGGTGATCAACTCCGGATGCTTGCTCTCCAACTCCTGGAGCCGCTGCATCAGGCGATCGTACTCCAGGTCGGAAATCTCCGGCCGGGCCTCGACATAGTATTTGCGGTCATGTTCGCGAATTTGCTCGCGAAGTTTTTCGATCGCGGAGGCAGGATCGTGGGTTGTCATCGCACCGTGCCGGGTCGTGCCGCGGAATGGGAGCCGGAAGATAATGCATGATCGGAGGTGCCGCCGAGCGATGCAAGCGCGGAATACGCCGCCCTGGGGCGATCCCTCCCGGATTCGCGTCAGCCGGCCGTCTACCTGGCCGGCCGGCTGCACTCGGCGGCCACGGTCACTTGCTTGCCGACCGACGAGTTGGGCACCAGGCACAAGAACTTCAGCGGCGTGGGCCCCGTATTGCGAAACTGGTGAACTTCGTCGGGAGTGACCAGTACGAAGTCGCCCGCCTTCAGCGGATGCTCCAGGTTGCCTTCCAACACCACGCCGCGACCTTCCAGCACGAATACTTCATGCTCGTAGGGGTGGCTGTGCTGGGGCGTGTATCCGCCAGGCGCGACTTCGAACTGCCGCATGGCGAAATTTGGAGCGCCCTGGGCCTCGTCGACCAACCAGCGAACCTGGCAGCCGGATGAACCTTCCATCGTGACCGGAGCTTGAGCGACCTGTTCGTAATGACTGACTTTCATATCACGATTCCCTGGTGCGTTTTGGGGGAGAAGTTTTGGCCGGGCCGCGTAGCTCCGCCGCCTTTAATTCTAGCTGATTTTACGGCCCGGCTCAGAGTCGGTCTCCGGTTCGGCCCGGGGATCGTCGTCCGAGCCGATTTGCCGGGCACGCGCCTGGTCGAGTCCCATGGCCCCGAACGCGGCGAGGGCCAAAAGCGTCAATTCCACCGCCAGGGCCTGAATTCCATAGCGATCCAAAAAAGTCATCAAGCCCTGGCCGACATCCCGGTCGGCAACCGGAGCGATGGCGCGATAGGCCATCGTGCCGTAGGCGCAGCTGGTGATCGCAAAGATCACGCCCAATAGCACGACCAGCACATAAAACGGGTTGATCGGTTCTTTGGTTTTGGCCACGAGAGGCAATTCCGCCAGGATTCGCAATTGCGGTGGATGCCGAAAAACCGCGGACGACGAAAAAACCTCGAGGGACGACTCCCAGCGCCGTTTCGGCTTCCGCCAAGGAAACCTCACAGCCGTCGACCTCGAGGTCCGTTGCCGTCGACTCTCACGAGCCAAGAGCAACATCGATCAATGTAACGCGGGCCAGCACGGGTTGCAAGAGTGCGCGCCATGATGCGCAGTCCGGCGTGACTATTTTCCGCCGAGCTAACGAAGCGCGGCGACGCACCGGCAATACGTTTCGCCCCGGGCTTCAAAGTCGCGAAACTGGTCGTAGCTGGCGCAAGCCGGCGAAAGCAGAATGACGTCGCCCGACTGCGATTGTCGCCAACACCAGTCCAGCGCGTCCGCGAGCTGCTCGGTGGCCAACGCATTGAATCCGGCGCGTTGCGCTTGAAGACAAGCGTGCAACGACTCGCGCGCCTGACCAAACAAACCGGCCCCGCGCGTACGCTGGACGATTGCCCGCGCCAATTCCTCGAAGCGAGCGTCCTTCGGGTATCCTCCGGAGAGCAGCCAAAGCGGCCCGTCGAGCGCCGCCAGCGCGGCGATAGTAGCCTGTGGCGTGGTCGACTTGGAATCGTTGTAGAACCGCCGCCCTGCCACTTCGGCCACGAATTGAAGGCGGTGGTCCAGCCCGCGAAAGTTCCGCAAGGCCCTGTTAATGGCCGTTTTTGCGACGCCGGCCGCGGTGGCCGCGGCCGCCGCGCAGGCCGCGTTGTGCCGATTGTGGACGCCGGGTACGGCCAGGATGGGAATTGCTTCCAGCGGCCAGGCGGCCCGCGCTCGTTCCAACGCCAGGTTCGACCATACGGCCACCTGGACGTCGTGTGGGTTGAGCACCACCACGCCCGACGGCGACTGTTCACGGACGATCCGCTGTTTCGCCCGGAGGTAGTCGTCGAGGTTGCCGTGCCAATCGAGATGATTGGGCGTGAAGTTGGTGACCACCGCGATTTGCGGCAGGGGCGCGTGGTCGCTTAAGTGCGTCAGTTGAAAACTGCTCAACTCGAGCACCACCCAATCGTCCGGCTCGATCTGGTTCAGTTCACCCAATAGGCTCTTGCCGATGTTTCCGCCTAGCCAGACGCGGCGGCCGGCGGCGGTGAACATGGCCGCCAACATCGAGCAGGTCGTCGACTTTCCGTTCGACCCGGTCACTCCGATCACCGTTGCGGGACAGCGGCGCAGAAACAGCTCGATTTCGGAGGTGAGCCTGGCTTTGCTTTGGCGGGCAATCTACAAACAAAAATGTTCGCGCCGCACGGCAAAGTTCACGACCACGAATTCGGCC
>JBGQKM010000187.1:0-12247 GCA_041499515.1 Planctomycetia bacterium
CTTGCATCTCCAGCATCAGGGTCAAGCCTTCGGTCACCCGTTTTTTGACTTCGCGCCGCAGTTGGCGAGCCAAACGCTCGGCCTCTTCGGCCAACAATTCTTCGGCATATTTCAACGACGCGAGGGCCTTGGCTTGTTCGCCGTTGCCCGCGCCGGCCTGTGAATTGCCGAAAGCCGACTCGGCATTGCCCATGCTGCCGCTGGCCCGCATCAATTCGGCCAATGCCGCCGTGCCGTTGCTGCCCAATTGACGCGTCATCTCGGTCACCTCGTCGGTCGCGCCGCGATTGCCTTCTTGATCTTTGCGCATGGCGCCAAAACGGTCTTTGTCTAGGGCCGCCGTGGCCTCGGCCTCCTGCCGGGCAACTTCGTCCAACTCCTTCTTCAAATGCTCAAGCGCCTCGGTCATCGGCGGCAGGGCCTCGGCCGGAGCGGGCTTGGCCAGCGAATCGACGGCCGACTTCATGCTCGCGGCCGCTGGGCCAAGGTGCTGCGATTCGACGCCGGGCAGCCGTTCATCGGCCAACGTCTGGGTGCTTTTGCGCGTCGTTTCTTGGGCCTCGCCCAATTGTGAAACGGCCGCACGTTGTTCCTGGCTCGCAGGGTCCTGCTTGGCCAGAGGAGTATTCGTCTCGATGTGCTCGGTCTGCCGTTGGATCAGTTTCTCCAGCGCCTCCCGGCGCTTAACAAGCGCCGCAAGCCGCTTTTCTTGGGCCGTGGCCTGTTTCGAGAGCTTCTCCTCCCGGCTTTCCTCCTTGATCACGCCGTCGAGTTTGCGCAGCGTGTCGCGAATCTGCCGCAGCCGTTCCAGGCGCATTTCGAAATCCAAATCGGTCGAGAGCAACAATTGCTGCAAGCGTTCGAGCTTGGCCAGCAATTCCTTCTGCTCCTCCGCGGCGCCTTTCAAACTCAGCCTGGCCAGGGCCTCTTGCGCTTCCTTCATTTGGTACAGGATCAGTTCTTCGCGGGCGTACTTGAGGCCCAGCATCAATCGAGAGGAATTCTCGGGCTCCAGTTTCTTCAGCGCCTCGGAGAGCCGGAACATCCGCTGCTCCAACTCCGACATTTCGCCGTGCACCTGTTCTTCGCGAAAGCTCAATTGCTCGCCGAGCGTTACCTCGCGCTCGCTGCGCTGACCCAAGCCGGCCGTCGCTGCTTTCGTCGCGGACTTGCCGGCGTCGGACTTGGCCGCGTCCGCGGTATTGCCGGCCGTGGCATCCGCCGGGGGGGCAGCCTGGCCGGGCATGGTCCCCAGAGATAGCCCCAAAAGGCCGATCACCAGCAGCGCCGCAATTCCCAGCCGTGGTTCGCCTCGCATGGCACGGTCTCCCTTCTCGAGATAAACCCCTGCACCCGAAAATCCTGGCGGATGCAACCCACCCCCACTTTGTAGGGCAAGTCGCGCCGCGCGTCAACAAAACTCCGCCCTGTCGACCAGACAAATCGCCAACGAGGCTCGATTTACTTGTCGAACAACTTGTCGGTCCGCTCTTTTTCGATCTCTTCGGTCGTTTTCAGGACCTGGTCCTGGCGCTCGATAATCTGTTTCAGTTGATTGATCACGTCGATGAAACTTTCCCACAACGACATCTGGCCTAAGATGGTCTGCATCACTTCGACAGCCTGATCCGAAAGCGCCAGAGCCTCGCCGCGGCGGTCCTCGGAGATTGTCGGCTGTTGTCCCAGGGCGTCCACGACGTTGCGCAGGCGTGTCAGCAAGTCGCCGTGCAATTTCCGCATGGGCGCGATGATCGCGCTTTGCAGGTTCTCGCGCGCCTGCGCATTGCCCAGGTCGTTGAGCGTCATTTCTTGCAGGGTGGCGTCGAGTTGATTGGCCACCTGCCACACCTGGCGTGCGATAACCTGCTCGGCCCGCGCGACCGCCGACGCATCCTCCGGCCTGGTCAGTTCACCGAGTGCTTTCGATTGGGCCTTGGCGCTGTCTAGCGCAGCGCCGAACTTGGCCCGCTGCTCGCGCTGCCGCATCAGGATTTCGTAAAACAACTCGTCGGACGAAACGATCTGGAACAAGAGCCAACGTGAATTTCCGGTTTGTGCGCCGAGCGTGCAAGCATCGGCCGCGACGCCGCGCAGTTTGACCATGTTGCCCGGCGCAAGACCCCGAGCGCGCAACTCCAATTCGTAATCCCAATCGATCTCCGGACGCAGGACTGTCTCGGCAGCAGCGGCAGGGGGCTTTTCCATCTCCTGCCGCCACGAGTCGACCTGGGGTTTATCGTCGCCGAGGGCGGTTCGTTCCGCATCGAGAGCCAGCGACGCAACGCCAAAATCGTCGCTCGCCCGCAACGTCAGGGGAATGCGAGCGACCGGCGTAACGCGGCGTCCCACGCCTGTGGAACGGATCGTGACGCGCGGCTCGCGATCCTTGAGCAATCCGATCGCCAGAAAATAGGGTTTGGACCCCAGCCCGCCGCGCTGGCCGATCAAGCGAAACTCAAGCGCCAGCGATTCTTTCATGGTCCAACTCAGCGTGTACGTCCTTTCGTCGACGCGCTGCCAGCCCGCGACGGGCAGGCCTTTGTCCAGCACTTCGGCCGAGTGTAGGGGCTGGCTGGCCACGAGTCGCAACTGCAATGACGTTTCGGGAAGGAACAGGAGTTGGGCGCTGCCCTCTCCCACCTGCTGCGTCTGCGGCTCGCCGCTGCCCGGGCGACGGGCCGTGATTTCGATCGTGTCGACCGTAGGACGATCGATCGGCTCGATGGTGATGGGACCCAGCCAATCGTCTCCGCCGGTGATGTGCAGTTCCACCGGCTCGGCCAACGGCGGCAACTCGTAGCGAAAGTTGGCCTCGTCGAATTGAGCCGCATTGCCGCGCCGCTTGGCGCCGTCGGACAGCGTGTAGGCGATGCTCACTTGCTCGGGCGGTTGACTTTTGGGCGCCGTCGGCGATTCGACGACCAGCGGCTCGTCCCGCCCGGTGAGCACCCACCGCCCGTCGGACCGTGCGAACGCGGGCCGCGCGTTGATTTGCAGCAGCGAAAGCTCGCCGCGCGGCACCAGCAGTTTTGCATCGTCGTCCAGTCCGATCAGGTTCAGGTACGTCTGCTGCGGCCAGCGCAAACTAGATCCGGCCAGCCAACGGCGGGCCCAAAGCTGCGCCGTGGCCGGCCACGCGCCGCAAAACGCGATCGCCAACAGAATCCCCACGCCGCAGACAGCCAGCAGTTTGCGCCGCCTTGGGACATTCAGCGTCGAGCTCAGATCCACTTTGTCCAGCGCCTCCGAACATTCTTCCACCGCCGCTTGCACCATGCTCGGCGAAGCGTAGTGCTCGGAAACCAAGAGTTCGGGCAGTTGCAGCACGTTGGAAATCCGCTGTCCCACGCCCGGCGAGCGGCGATCGAGCAATTCGGCCAGATCGAGATCGTCCAGCGGCAGCAGCAGCGGTCGCACCAGTCGGCGCCACGCCAACACCAGGATGGCCGCCAAGGCGATCGCCAGCAGCCCGAGCCGCGTCGATAGATTAAAACGCAGTAAGCGATCGAACGCCAGGCTCGTGGCGGCCGTCAGCAGCAGGGCCATCGTGACCCAAAAGATTCCCTCGACCAGCAGATGGATCCGCAACTTTCTCCGCACGTTTTTCAGTCGGCGCAGCACGGCTCGCTGTATCCGGCGAAGCTCATCGGGAACCACTTCCCTTTCCAGAATCGTGCTCATAACGGAACTCAAGCTGCCTTGGCAACAATCACTAGCCGTCAGGCCATGCACGATCGTTTGCGTAAAATCCACTCCACGGTCAACAAAACGAGCAGGCCGCCGAACACGATCGGCGCATCCCACATTTCGTCGCGATATTCCAACAGCCGCCCAACCCGTTTGACCTGGAACGCCTCGGGAATCTGTTCGTACTCTTCAAGTGCCAGCACCCGGCCACCGCTGGCCCGCGCAATGTCTTCGAGCAGCGCGCGATCCAGTTTGGGTCGTTCCAGTTCGCCGTGAGCGGCTTCGACGCTCAGGTTGAGCGTGGCCGGTCGCACGGCGGAATCGCCCTGGGCCTGGATGTTGCCCGGCAGCATGCGCACGCTGTACGCGCCGGCTTCATTGGCGGTGAAGGACGCCTCGGCGACGCCCACCTGGTCGGAAAGCACGTCCATTTCCAACGGCACGGGGGGCTGGCCGGCCAGTTCCACCTCACCCCGCAAATCGGCCACGGCACTGGCGCCATCGCTTGCGTCGGTCGCCGTCGCGCGAACGACCACGCGCTCTCCGGTGCGATACACCGACTTGTCGGCCGTCAAATGGAACGGGTAGCGGCCGCCCAGGGCTTTGCTGCGCCCGACGCGATCGATCATCCGCGCCCAAAAGCCATCAAAATATTCTTCGTGCAGATAACGCCAGCGATACGCGCTGTCGAAGGCCAGAAATGCGGTCCGCCCCGGACCGTAGCGGTGCATCGCCAGCAGCACGTGACGACCGAACGAGTTTCGCATCCGTGGGTCGCCATGGCGCGCGAGCACCGCCGCGCCCGGCTTGGCCCGAGTCACCGGAAAATGCCAGTACATGCCCGGCAAGCTGGCCAGGATCTCGCGATTACGAGCCGGGTCGGGATCGAACTGAAAAACCGGATCGGCGGAACCTTCGGCCGTCAGTTCGAGGTTCCACGGCTCGCGCGCGCTGAGCGCCACTTCGGCGTTGGTCTTGAACAGTCCCGGATCGGCAACCACCGGCAGCGTGCGCAGCCAACTATTGTCGACCGTCAGGCCGACCGAGTCACCCGCGTCGGAGGCCACCCCGTCGAACAAGTTGCGGGTGTGCATTTCTCCGGCCACGTAAATCAATCCGCCGCCCGCAGTACCCACGAATTGACTGAGCAAATCCGGCCAGGCCGGTCCCAGGGCTTTCATGTCGGGATCGAAGAGGATCACGACGTCGAAATGTTCGAGTTCCTGCCGATTGTTCGGCAATCGGCGGATGGGGCGGGTGCCCATCTGCTCGTAGCCCTCGCCGGCGGCTTGCAGCCAACAGGCAAACTCCAGAGCCGTGTCTCGCAACAACGCGTTTCGCAAGAATTGCACTTCCGGCGACGACGCGCCGGCGATCAACAGCACGCGAATTTCTTGCCGGACGACCTTCATGGAATGCACGGCGAAATTGTCGGCCTCGGTCAATTCAGCGCCCAAATCGCCGATCCGCGCGCGCAGCTCGATCTCGCCCACTGACTCGGGCGTGATTTCGAATTTGACGCGCTTGGCCGCGGCATCTTCCTGGAACGTGACTTCCTCGCGGCCGATTTCGCTCCAGCCGGCGTCCAGGCGTCTTTCGAGCGTCACCAGGCCCGTGCGGCCTTGCATGCCGTGTCCTTCGACGAGCACGCCGATCTCGGTCGGATCGCGCACAAAAACTACCGGATCGGCTTCGATGGCTGCCAGCCGGGCGTTGCTGGGGCCCTGCTCGGTCCCCACGGCCAGGCCCACGATCGGCACGCCCTGTTTGCCGGCCTGCTCGGCGACTTTGCGCGGGTCCTCGCCACCGTTGGACTGGCCGTCGCTCAATATCAGTATCCCCGCCAGCGGCTGTCCCCGATGTTCGGCCAATGCAGCGGCCAGCGCGTCGCCGATCGCGGTTTCGGTGCCCGTGGGCTCGGTCGAGGCGATTGCCTCGCGGTCCAGCGCCACTTCTTGATCGGCGAATCCGTAGAGCGAAACCTCGCGGTCCTGCGAGAGCTGGTCAAAGACTTTATCCAGCGCGCGTTTGGCCAGTTCGAGCCGCGGCGGCTTGCCCATCGCGGCCGCATTTCCATAACCCAACTTACCGGCCAACAGCGCGTACGCGTCGCTCTGGGGATACGGATCGTTCAAGCCCATGCTCTCGGACGTATCGACCAGCACGATCAGGTGTGAAGGAATGGATTCTCGCTTGGTAATCACGAGCACCAATTCCAAGAGCATGAATGCGGCACAGGTGAGGACCAGGCAGCGTAAGCCGACTAGCATCAGCCGCATGCCGCGCCGCACCGTGCTCAACTCGCTGCGGTACAAATACCACACGCCGGCGACGCCGGCCAACGCCAGTAGCGCGCAGGCGACGGCCCACAACCCCTGCGGCAAGGAATGAAACTGGATCTGCCAGGCTGCGTCGGCCGCCCACTCGGGCGCCTGCTTCAACCCCAACAGCCATCGCACGAATTCTGCCATACATCCGCTCGAAAAAACCTTTTGGCGTGGCGTGTCTCACGCGGTCCGCGCCGCTAATGTTGCCGGCCAGCCCACCGGGCGAAGCAAGCCTCGACGATCAACAACCCCAACAAACCCGTGGCCAGCGTGCGCCAAATCTCCTGCCCGTGAACCGTCAATGCGGTGTCGCTGCCCGAACTGATCGAAATCACATCGGGTTCCAGCGCGCCCCACAATGCTTTGAATTGCTGGGAGGTCATGCGCTGCAGAGCACTTTCCCGTCGATCTGGATTCACTCCGAACCGTTCGCTCATGGCCCCGGAGACCGAATCGCGCCACGTCATCTGGTACAAGCCGGCCTGCCGCGTGTCGGCATAGCTGAGCGTCCTGGCGGGCCTGGCCCCCTGCGTACGCTCGTCGTTCGAGGCCGTGGGAGAAAAGACCAAGGGTTTGGGCTCCTTGCCCCCCGGCACTTCGACGGCCGGCAGCGTGATGTCGTGCGAAGCGGGCAGCTCGACTCGCAACGTTTGCCCGGCCGTGAACTGGTGCAGGCTGGCGCCGCTTCTGGCGATGGCCCGGGCGGCCTCGCGCATGGCCAGCACGTAGCTTGCGTCGGTGGGCCAGTCGCTCCAACTGCGGTCGGCGGCCGTGGTCCACAACAGCACCTGGCCCTGCCCAAAGACTTTCTGCAGCACGGCCGGGGCCGCGGCCTGGTTGTTCCAGCGCGCCAGCACGCGCACGCCCTCGACGTCGCCCGAGGGCGACCGCACTTCGTAGGTTTTGCGGAGCTTGATGCGTTGCAGCGCAGCGGGGCTCAATTGACCCAGCGCGTCGAGTGGCGAGCCTTCGGCGGCTTCGATCAAGAGCCCGGAGAATTCGTTGTCGGAGATGCCCTCGAACGGGGCCGGCAGTAGGCCGCTACCGCCTTTGAAGAGGAGTTGGTTGTAGTTGTCGGGATCGAGTTGATCGCCCACGAAGATCATCAGGCCCATGCCGGCGGCCACTTGTCGTTCGAGCTCTTCGGTCTGGTCGGCCGAAAGATGCGGCACGTTGGCCAGCACGAGCAAGTCGGGATGGGTGGTCGGCGTGGAGGCCCATTCCGAATCGGTGACGACTTCGACGCGAAACGCCTCGGCCGCGTCACCGGCAAGCGACAGCGCCAGCGCGAGAAAATCGGTCTCGCCGCCCAAGGGTTCGTTCGAAGGTTCACCGTCGACCAGCAACAAATCGATGCTCTGCTGCACCTGCACGACGACGATTCGCAGGTTGTCGCCGGGCAGCGCATCGCCGGGAAGTTCGAAGGCGACTTCGTGCGCGCCGGCCTCTTGCAACGTGGCCGCCAGCGGAAGCGTCACGGTTTCGCCGGCGCTCAGCGCGGGCACGCGCACCAGGCTCGGCTTGCCATCGACGATGAAGTTGGCTTCCAGGCTGGGCAACTCGCCGTCGGTGTCGTTGCGCAGTTGGGCAGCGAAGCGGGTTGGCGTGCCGACCAGGGCCAGGCGGTCTACTTGTTCCAAACTCAGCAGCGCCACATTGGCGGTTTCGACGGCACCGACGTCAAACACGCGCAGGCGGACGCGCGAGCCGGCCCAGCGGCTCCCCAGTTCGGCTAGCGGGTCTTCCCAGCCGGCGTGGCGCAGATCGGTGATCAGCGTGACTTCGACGAGCGGGTAGGACCCGCTTGTGATCCACTGGTCGACGGCCTGCAAGATGGGCTCCCAGGCCCCAAACGTCTCGGTCGGTTTGACGCCGCGGATGATTTGAAGGAGGTCGTCCATCTTTTCCAACTCGACCTCGCGCAACAGCGGCTGTTTGGGCGCGGACGCCAGCGCCAACGTGAAGGCATCCTTGGGGCCGAAGGTCGTGAGCAGATCCGAGAGCACTTCCTGTCCGCGAGCCAGCGCCGTTTTGCCCTGCTCGGAATAGCCCATGCTGAGCGAATCGTCCAGCAGCACGATACGATTAGTGCGCCCGCCGGCGCCCAGCCAACGCGACAGGCCTTCGGCGTGCATCACCGGTCGAGCGACCAGGAAGAACAACAGCATCACCAACAGGGTGCGCAGCAAGAGCAACAAGAGTTGCTCGATGCGGATTCGTCGGCGGTTGCGCTGCATCGAGAGTTTCAAATAGCGCATCGGCGCCCAGTCGACACGGCGGTATTGTCGACGATAGAGCAAATGAATCAGAATCGGAATGCTGGCCAGCGCCAAACCCCACAACAACGGCTGATTGAGAAAAGTGAGCGTGTTCATCGGACCGTTGCCGCGTTGCGTGTCTAAGTTCGTCCCTTGCGGACCAAGTGCTTGAGCCGTTCGCGCGCGTGCAAGTAATGGCTCAGCGCGTCGGCCAGCGGTTGATTCGTTTTCAGCAGCAGGTAGTCGATCGCGCGGTTGCCGCAGCCGCCGCGCACTTCGCTTAAAAACTGCTCCATCGCCGCTTGATAGGTTTTGCGAAAGGCCCACGGCTCGGCCAGCAGTTCTTCGTTTCCCTCGATGTCGCGAAACATGACCAGGTCGTCAAACGGCAGTTCGAGTTCATCGGGATCGAGAACATGCAACACGATGATCTCGTGTCCTCGATATTGCAGCCGCCGCAATCCATCATAGAAAGCGTCCAAGTCAGTCAGCAGATCGGAAAGAATGACCATCAGCCCGCGCCGCTTGGTCTGTTCGCAAAGCGTCTGCAGCACCGCCCCCAGTTCCGTTTCGCGGGTCGGTTCGGCCTGCTCCAAGAGGCCGACGATGCGGGCCAATTGGGCCTGCGTGGCGGCGGGGGGCAGAACTTCACGCGTCTGCTGGTCGAACAGCGCCAAGCCGACCGGGTCCTGCTGTTCGACCAACAACGTGGCCAACGAAGCGGCGGCCGTGGCGGCATATTGGAATTTGTTGAGCGGCCCCGAGCCATACCGCATCGAGGCGCTGCAATCCAGCACCAGCGTGGCGCGCAAATTGCTCTCTTCTTCATATTGCTTGACGTAAAACCGATCGGTGCGGCCCAGCACGCGCCAATCGAGCCGGCGCAGATCGTCCCCCGGGGAATACTCCCGATACTCGGCGAACTCGACGTTGAATCCGTGGAACGGGCTGCGATGCAAGCCGGAGATCGTGCCCTCGACCACATGCCGAGCACGCAACGTCAACCCGGCGATCCGCGCCAGCACTTCAGGATCGGAAAACTTGGGCGACGTGGCCATCGACTTCATCTGCTCCTTGTCGCACCGGGATGTCTCGCAGCAATGCGCTGATGACGCTGTCGGGCGTTTGCCCCTCGGCCTGCGCCGCGTAGGTCGTGACCAGGCGATGCCGCAACACCGGATGCGCCACGGCCCGAATGTCTTCGATGGTCACGCAGGTCCGGCCATCGAGCGCCGCGCGCGCCTTGGCCGCCAGCACCAGCGCTTGGCCGGCCCGCGGACCGGCGCCCCAAGCGATCCACTTGTTGATGTACGCCGGCTTTTCCGGCTCGGTGGTCCGCGTCGAGCGCACGAGGTGCATCGCGTAGTCCAAGCAATGGTCGGATACGGGCACGCGACGCACCAGCGCCTGCAGTTCCGGAATTTCCTGGCCAGAGAGCACCTTGGCTAGTTCGGGTTGGTCCACGCCGGTGGTCACCCGATAGATCTGCCGCTCTTCGTCGGCGGTGGGATAGCCAACGAACACTTTGAACAGAAAACGATCCAGTTGGGCCTCCGGCAGCGGATAGGTGCCTTCCTGCTCGATGGGATTCTGCGTGGCCAGCACGAAAAACGGATCGGGCAGCGGATGACGGTGTCCGCCGGCCGACACCTGGCGTTCTTGCATCGCCTCGAGCAACGCGGCCTGCGTCTTCGGCGGCGTGCGATTGATTTCGTCGGCCAACAACACGTTGGTGAACACCGGCCCGCGCACATAGCGCAGTTGCCGAGCCCCCGTGGCGCGATCCTCCTGCAGCACCTCGGTGCCCGTGATGTCGCTGGGCATCAAGTCGGGCGTGAATTGAATGCGCGTGAAGTCCAGAGCCAGGCACTCGGCCAGGGTGCTGACCATCAAGGTTTTGGCCAGGCCCGGCACGCCTTCCAAAATGCAATGGCCGCGGGCAAAAATGCTGATCATCAGTTGATCGATCACGTCATCCTGGCCTACGACCACGCGGGCGATTTGTTCTCGCAAGCTCTGGTGCGCCTGTTTGAGTTTGTCCAGACCTTCCAGATCGGGGTCCAAAACGGTCTTCACGTGAGTTCCTCGCTAGCGTTGATAGACGGGTAGGTACTTGTAGGGCAGTTGCAGAATGATCAGCGCCACGGCGGTGCCATACGCCTTGCCGATGCCGTCGCCTTGCCACGATCCTTCACTCTTGTTCTGCATGGAAATCAACTGGTCGCGGGCGGCCGGAAAATACTTGTCCCAGTATTTGTCGCCCGCCAGATAGAAGGCCTGCGAGGCGTAGAGCTGGCAGTAGAAATCATGGCCGCTCTGCCGCCAGCTCTTGCTGTCCTCGAAATGGCGCCACACGTACTCCAGGCAGCGGTTGGCCACTGGCGCGTCATACTGGCCGGCGTTGTACAAACTGGCCACGGCCGCCGCCGAAATCGGCAAGCGGGGCCCGCCGCCGCTGCGCAGCGAATAGCTGATGCCTCCCTCCGAAGTGCTACAACGCTCGATGTACTGCACGGCCAGGGCAATCGTGCCGCGGGGAACCGCCAGGCCCGCGTTATGGGCCGCCCGCAATGCTTGCACCTGCGTGACGGTCACTGAGCCTTCGTCGCCGGCGCCGGGGATATAGGTCCAGCCGCCATCGCCGCTTTGCCCCTCGGCCGTCAGCTTCACGGCCTTGTCGATCACGATTTTCGTCTTATCGCGCAGCGCCGGCTTGATCTCGGTCCCATAGACGCAGGATAAAAACATCAGCGCAAAGCCATGCCCGTGCATCGGCCGGCCGCTTTCCTGGCTGGGTCCGGTAAGCAGACCAGAAGAAGTCGAACAGTTCAGCAGAAATTCGACGGTTTTCTCGACCTGCGGCGCGTACCGGCCCCGCGAGGGCGAGTTGCCGTTGGCCAACATCGCCGTGCCGGCCAGCGCGGTCATCGCCACGGGATAGGCCTGCCCCCCCTCGTCGTTGTTCCAGCTTCCGTCGCTGCCCTGGCTTTTGGCCAGATAATCCAAACCGGCGCGAACCGCTTTGAGCGTGGCCGCCGTGATGTGCTTGGGCATGACCTCTTCGACCGCTCCAGCGCATGCTGGGCTCAGCAACAGCGCGCCGGCTGCCAGCAACCCCTGCACGAGGCCGCGTCCACGGTATTGGCCGCGATATGACCTGAAACGGAGCCTTGAATACTGCATACCGTTACCCCTCATTTCCTACTGTTGAGCCGTGGCCGGATCGGGCGCTTGAATCGCGAATCGAACTGCCAGTTTGACTTGCACGGGAATGCCCGAGAGCGTCGGGGAGGCCACCCGGGGCGTATCGTTTGGCTCCGCGTTCGGTTGCGGCAGGCCATAGTTCTGTCCGTTCGGATTGGACGTCGGAGAATCGCCGGCGACCTGAATTTCCTGAACTGAAAGCGCCGAGCCGAGCTTGACGTGGTTCAGTTTGGCTAGCCGCGCCGCGCGGTTGCGCGCATCGGCCACAGCTTGCTCGTAGGCTTTCTCGCGCATCTCGGCCAGATCTGCCACCACGAATCGCACCGGGACCGTATTGTTCATCATGTAGTTGCCATATCGCATATTGCGCATCACTTCGGCCGCGCTAGGACCAATCGTGACGCCCGAGTCCTGCGCCACGTCCAGCAATTTGCCGACGGTCTTGATCAGTTCGTCAGGCGCCACCTCGCGAACGTCCTTCAGTCGCACGCGGAGCGAGCTGGAGACTTCGATCTGGGGTTTCCCTGCTGCCTGCGGCATCCCGTTCATCATGCGCTGCTGCTGCTCGAGCCCAGCACCGGTGGAAATCGAAAGGCCCAAATCTTCTGTGGACAGCTCCTTGATTTTCAGTTTCTCGAGCGCTTCCAGCAGGCGTTTCCTGGCGTCGCGATATTTCACCAGCGCGTCGCCGGTGAGCTCGGCCTTGCCGGCCAGGTGCAAGTCGATTTCGACCCAATTGGGCCGCGCCAGCAATTCGCCGGTGCCAAAGAC
>JBGQKM010000188.1:0-11957 GCA_041499515.1 Planctomycetia bacterium
CCATCACACGCCCGCGGAGCTCGGGTGCGGACCAGAGCTGCATGTGCCCGTTGGCCGTGGACCCGAAGAAGACGGCGAGTGCACCGACTGGCACCAGCGCGAGCTCGACACCGATGCGCGACGGCAGATTGGCGGCGATGACCATCGCAACGCCGAGTGACGCGGCGTGGGCCTATTCCGATGGCCGCTGTTGGTCGATGACTTCGAACACGTAGCCGTTGGGATCGCGGAAGAAAAACCGCGCAAACGGCGTTTCTCGCAGCGGCTCGATCAATTCGCCGCCGTGCGCCACCAGCCGCGCCTTGAGCGCGTCGAACTGCTCGCGCGGATAGAACAGCGCGATGTGGCGGCCAAACTCGCGCTCGAAGGCCGAAGCCTGGAAATCGCGCACTTCGACCAGGTGGATTTCCTGGCCCGGCGCGATTTCCAGCCAGGCCGCAGGCCGATCGATATTGGCCGGCCGATCGATCGGCCGCCAGAGCAGGGTCGCCGCGAAAAACTCGGCGCTGCGTGGCACGTCGCGCGTGGCAAGCGTGAAGTGCGCGAAACTCATGAAATGATCTCTCCCAACAGACCGCTCGTGCCCCAGGGCCACGATGAGACAGTATAGCGGCAGCTCGGGTGCAGGGATGCCGGAGTGAAAAAGCGGCCGAATTCTCGGAGATTTTTGGGCTCCGCGGGCGGGCTTTTGGGCACCCCGAGAATCCCGTGTACAATCGAATGATGCTTTTCAAGGCCCCGAGTTGCCCGAAGAAGGTCCGCCTGGTCGGCAATTTTTCGCGGCGCGGTGTTTTGGAGAGTGTCGCTGTGAGAGCCGGCCACTAACGATGCGGAAGCGATGATGGGCCAGTTTGCAATTTGGGGCGGTAGCCTGCTGAGCTGGCTGCTTGTGATCCTCAGCTATTGCGCGGTGGAAGAATGGCCCCAATGGCGCGGGCCGCATCGCGACGGACAAGTGATCGGGTTCAAAGTACCCGCGGCCTGGCCGCGAGAACTTCAGCGACTCTGGCAAGTCGACGTCGGCCTGGGGCACGCATCGCCGGTGGTGGCCGACCACAAAATCTACGCCTTCAGCCGCCGCGGCGAAGACGAGGTGCTGGCCTGTTTGAATCTGGCCGACGGTAAAGAGCTGTGGCGCCAGAAATACCCGGCTCCGTATGAAGTCAATCCGATAGCCGTCGTGCACGGCAAGGGGCCTAAGTCGACGCCCGTCGTCGCCGGTCCGCGAGTCTTCACCCTCGGCATCAGCGGCATTCTGAGCTGTTGGGACACCAAGACCGGCAAACTTCAGTGGCAGCGAGAGTTTTCCAAGCAGTTCGAAAAAACCTCGCCGCTGTACGGCGCCGCGATGTCGCCGATCGTCGAAGAAGACAAGTGCATCGTCCACGTCGGCGGGCCCGACAAGGGCGCTTTGATGGCGCTAGACGTCAAGAACGGAGAAACGGTTTGGAGTTGTCCCGAGGACGGTCCGGCCTATGCGTCGCCGATCGTCGTGACGCTCGACGAAGTCCGCCAGGTGGTCACTCAATCGCAAAAAGCCTGCCTCGGCGTGGACCTCGCCGAAGGCAAGCTGCTCTGGAAGATCCCCTTTCAAACCGAATACGATCAGAACGTCGTCACGCCCATCGAGCACGAAGGCTCGCTGATTTTTTCTGGCATTAACAAGGGCGTCGACCGCTACCGCATCGAAAAAGCAGAAGACGACGAATGGGCGACCGACAACACCTGGGAGAATAAAGAGGTCTCGCTGTACATGAGCTCGCCGGTCACCGACGGTCAGCGGCTGTTCGGTTTCTCGCATCGGCACAAAGGACAATTGTTCGCCATCGATCTGACGACCGGAAAAACGCTGTGGACCAGCGAAGGCCGTCTGGGCGACAACGCGGCGCTCGTGCAAACCGGAAACGTGCTGTGGGCTCTGACGGTCCAGGGCGAGCTGATCGTGTTCAAGGCCAGCGACAAGCAATTCGAACCGTTGGCCCATTACCAGGTCGCCGAAACGCCCACCTGGGCCCACCCCATCGTGTTGCCCACCGGCGTGCTGGTGAAAGAGGAATCGAAACTGACGCTCTGGCAGTTTCCCAAAGCGTCCGCGCCCTAAGAGCCGTGCGTGGACAGCTTGCCGCTGGCTTTCGCCTCGCGCCCCGATTGAATTGCCGCAACGCAAAGCGGATAATCCCCGCACCCGGCGCCAACGTCGCAGTGTGTCGGCCCGGAGAGCCCGCGCATCCATGGCCGGATGCGAGAACCCTTTTTGGCGAAAGCGGAAGAACATGGCGCGCGATACTCTACGCGAGGCAGCGGCGGAGTTTTTGGGTACGTTCACGCTGATCACATTCGGCGTGGGCGTGGTGGCTCAAGTCGTGCTGGGGGGCGGCACGCATGGCGAGTATTTCTCGATCAATCTCGGCTGGGGACTGGCCGTGACCATGGGCGTGTACGTCGCCGGCGGTGTTTCCGGGGCGCATCTCAACCCGGCGGTCACGCTGGCCTTGGCCGTGCATCGAGGATTTGCCTGGCGCAAAGTGCTGCCCTATTTCGCGGCGCAATTGGCCGGCGCCCTGGCGGCTTCGGCCGTCGTATACTTCACCTACCGCGAAGCGATCGACCATTTCGAAGGCGCCGCCCGTTCGCTGGCCACCGCCGGCATCTGGGCCACGTATCCGCAAGAATTCTTGAGCAATTTTCCGGGCGGCTGGGTCGATCAAACGGTCGGCACCGCGCTGTTGATCATGGTCATTTTCGCCATCGGCGACCAGCGCAACCTGGCGGTCCCCGCGGCCCTCGGTCCGATCATCGTGGGAGCCGCCGTGTTGTTGATCGGCATGACCTACGGACTTAACGCCGGCTATGCCATCAATCCGGCCCGCGACTTTGGCCCTCGGCTCTTCACCTGGCTGGCCGGCTGGGGAAACCAGGTTTTTACGGCGCATGACGGGTGGTGGTGGGTGCCGATCGTGGGCCCCTGCTGTGGCGGCGTCGTGGGCGGGTTCGTCTACGATCTGTTCATCACGCGACACCACGATCCCAAGAGCAAGTAACTTTTCCGGATCGCGGGCGCCGCTAATTGGCGGCGTTGTCGCGTTCGTCGGGAAAGGTTTTGTGAATCAGCCCGCGCAGTTCGGCGACCACTGGAGCGAATTTCGGATCGGCTGCCAGGTTTTCGAATTCTCGCGGGTCGTTGTCGTGATCGTAGAGCTCGACCCCCTTGTGGCCGTGGTCCCATTCGGTGTAGCGCCACCGCTGAGTGCGAACCGACCGGCCGGGAAATTTTCCGCGTTGCACTTGCGTGAAGGCCGGCCGATCCCAGGCCTGTTGCGGATGCTCCAGCAATGGCCGCAGGCTCGTGCCGGCCAGATTGTCGGGCCGGGCCAGGTCGGCCAGATCGGCCAGCGTCGGATAGATGTCGATGGTTTCGACGACGCGCGGGCTGCCCTGGCCGTTGCCCTTGGCGCCGGGCGCGGCGATGATCAGCGGCACGCGGGCCGACTCTTCGAACAGGCTTTGCTTCATCCACTGTCCGTGCTCACCCAAGAGATAACCGTGGTCGCCCCACAGCACGACGATCGTGTGGTCGGCCAACTTCAATCGATCCAGCGCGTCCAACAGCCGGCCGACTTGCGCGTCGACGAACGAAATCGACGCGAAGTATGCCCGCATGCACTCGCGGCATTGCTGATCGGTCAATCCATAATTGAACGGGCGGATCTGGATGGCCGGTTCGGGAATATCGCTTTGATCGTCGGGCGGATTGAAGGGCAGCTTGATCGACTCGAGCGGATAGAGATCGAAATACCGCTTGGGCGCGACATACGGCGTGTGTGGACGATAGAAACCGGCGCCCAGAAAAAACGGTTCCTTTTGGTGCGCCTCGAGCAGTCGAATGGACTCGGTGGCCGATTTGCCGTCGGTCTGCTCTTCGTCCGCGCCGTCGGCCATGAAAAACGACATGGCCGCGCCGAGCTGGATGTGGGGCGTATAGTTGATCACCTTGCTCTCTTCGTCTTTATCGCGACCCCGCGGATTGACCACCTGATCCCACGATTTCGGATCGTCCAAGCCGTTGGTGCCGATCTGGCCCGGCACGCCGTAGTGGAAGATCTTTCCCACCCGGGCCACGAAGTAGCCGCCACGCTTGAATGTCTGCGGCAGCGTAACCGCGTCGGGCAAGATGTCGCGAAAATCGGTCTTCAGGTCGAAGATGCGCGTGGTCTCGGGACGCAATCCGGTCAACATCGACACGCGGCTGGGACTGCACAGCGGAAACTGGCAGTAGGCCCGATCGAACCGCACGCCCCGCGCGGCCAGACGATCGATGTTGGGCGACTTCACCAGCGGATGGCCGTAACAGCCCAGCGCGGTGTTGAGATCGTCGACAGCGATGAACAACACGTTGAGTTTTTGCGGCGCCGCGCCGCGCGCTTCGTGGTTTGCCAGCGCCACGGAAACCACCAAGATGAAAAACGCAAGTGAACGAATCATGAGAGGCGCTCCGCGTTACAGGTGCTCGTGGTCGGTTTCCACCAGGAATGGATCTCAGCCGTTTAGCGGCGGGTAGAGGGAATAGCCGCTGACGTTGACTTCGATTCTAAACAGCGTCTTGCCGGCGGTGACATACAGCGTTTTGAAATCGGGTCCGGCAAACGTCAGGTTGGTCAACACGTCCTCGGGAATCGGAATGCGGCCCAGCAGTTTTCCCTCGGGTGAGATCACGTGGATGCCGGTCTGCACTTCACCCGTTTCGTGCGGGTTGCGAGGTTTCAGCACGCCGGCGGCCACCCACAGGTTGCCCTGACGGTCCAGACGCATGCCGTCGCCGCCGCGGCCGCGACCGAAGTCGAACACCAGCCGCTGCCCGGCCAACGATCCGTCGGCTTGCACGTCGAACGCCCAAATCTTGCGGTTGCCCCCGGCCACGTTATGGCTGTCGATGACGTAAAGCGTCTTGTCGTCGGGCGTGATCGCCAGTCCATTGGGCCGACCGATGTGGGGTTGCGAAACGACCCGCCGCACCGTGCCGCGATCGATGCAGTACACGGCCTCGCAGCCGATCTCCAAACTGTCGCGGTCGGTCCAGTAATAGGGATCGGTAAACCAGATGCGGCTCTGCCGATCGACGCATACGTCATTGGGCGCGTTGTAGCGTTTGCCCTCGAAGCGATCGGTGAGCACCTCGACTTCGCCGGTCGTCAGATCGGTGCGCACCATGCGTCGCCGGCCGCCGGGTCCGAACTCGGCTCCTTCGCAACTGATCAACCGGCCCTGGGCATCGAACGTATTGCCGTTGGTCCGTCCGCTGTCGGCGCGAAACACCGACACCAGGCCATCGGGGGCCATCTTCAAAATCCGGCCGCCCGCGATGTCGCTGAAATACAAATCGCCGCTGGCGTGCCAGGCCGGGCCTTCCAAAAAGCAGACGCTGGCCGCGACCCGGGCCTTCGTATCGGCCGCGACCAGGCCGGCAGGCAAATCGACGTTGAACATGATGCGAACGCCCCTCGATACACAGAGCCGAAGCCGACGCCGCAGTCAATCTGGCAGCGCCCCGAGCGAAAATCAAGCGGCCGCCGCTAACCCGGCCGCTCTTGCACGACGACCGGCCGGTGGCCGAAGATGGTGGGCGTCGCGCGCCCCTCATGCCGTAAGCCGCCGGAAACCGCACTCCCATGACGATGCAGCCGCTTGCTGGAATCAAGATCGTCACGATCGCATTCAACCTGCCGGGGCCGGCGGCCGTGGCGCAACTGCACCGCTGGGGAGCCGACGTGGTCAAGGTCGAGCCGCCCGGCGGCGATCCGCTTTTGCTGCATTGTCCCGACCTTTATCGGCATCTGGTCGGAAACCAGTTTGTCCGGCAACTTGACTTGAAACAACCGTCGGAGCGCCGCCAACTCGACGCCGAACTGGGCCAAGCCGATTTGCTCGTCACTTCGACCCTACCATCATCGCTGGCGCGCTTGGGTTTGAGCTGGTCCGATCTGCACGTTCAATTTCCGCGGCTCTGTCAGGTGGCGATCGTCGGCCACGCTCCGCCGGGGGAGGAACTCACCGGCCACGATTTGACGTACCAGGCTGGTGTTGGCTTAGTCAGTCCGCCCGCAATGCCGCTGACGCTTTTGGCCGACATGGCCGGCGCGCAAACGGCGGTGGCCCACGCGCTGGGCGTGCTGCTGGAGCGATCGCGCACCGGTCAGGGCGTTTTCAGTTACGTGCCGATTGCCGGCGCCTTGGACTTCTTCACCCTGCCCTTGAAGCACGCGTTGACCATTCCCGGCGGCCGACTGGGCGGGGCGAACCCCTATTACAACATCTACCCCACTCGAGACGGCTGGCTGGCCGTGGCGGCGCTCGAACCACAATTTTGGGCCCGTCTCAAGTCGCTGCTGCACGTCGAGCACGGCACTTATGAGGAAATGAAAGCCATCTTCCAGACCCAAACGGCCGAGCATTGGGCGGCCTGGGCCGAGCAGAACCGTCTGCCGATCGCCGCCGTCCGGCAGTGTCCAACGACCTGAATCCTTGGGCGCACGGGGTATATTGCGGCGCGCCGCGGCGGACTACAATCAAGCACGGCGGCCCTATCTCGCACGCATCCCAGCCAGTCGACCCGTGGGCAGTGCGCGTTGAAAAGATATCGCCGCCAGCGTCCGTTCACCGCGTAAATTCGAGGACTCGCCAACTATGCACGGCTTGATCATGGACTTCCAGTTGACGATTCCCGCGATGCTCCGCCGGGCGGAGCAGTTGCACAACGATCGCGAGATTGTCACTCGCCGCGGCGACAAGTCGATCCACCGCACCACCTACGGCGAGATCATCTCGCGCTCCAAACGGCTGGCCGTCGCGCTGAAGAAGCTGGGCGTTGAGGACGGCGATCGCGTGGCGACGCTCTGCTGGAACCATGCGCAGCATCTGGAGGCCTACCTGGCGATTCCCTGCGGCGGGGCCGTGCTGCACACGCTGAACTTGCGTCTGCACCCCAACGACTTGAGCTATATCGCCGGCCATGCCGGCGACCGCGTGGCGATCGTCGACGAGGTGCTGTGGGATCTTTTCGAAAAATTCCGCGACACGGTCGACTTCGAACACGTGATCGTCGTCCGCTCGACCGACAAGCCGCTGCCGCCGGGCACTTTGGATTACGAAGCGCTGCTGGCCGATGCCGACGAATCGCAGTTTGTCTACCTGGATCTCGATGAGAAACACGCCGCGGCGATGTGTTATACCTCGGGCACGACCGGCATGCCCAAGGGAGTGCTGGCGACACACCGCGCCATCGTGTTGCACTCGATGGCCAGCGCCATGGTCGATACGATTGGCCTGGGTGAGTTGGACGCGGTGATGGCGGTGGTGCCGATGTTCCACGCCAACGCCTGGGGACTGCCGTTCACGTGCCTGTTGGTCGGAGCGAAACAAGTTTTTCCCGGCCAGCATCTGGATCCAGCCAGCCTGCTGGAGCTGTTGGTTTCCGAGCGGGTTACGGTCACGGGCGGCGTGCCGACCATTTGGCTGGGGATGTTGCAAATCCTGGATGACAACCCGGGCGCGTACGATCTATCCAGCCTGCGCACCATCATCACCGGCGGGTCGGCCGCGCCGCGCAGCATGATCGAAGGCTACCAGGAGCGGCACGGATTGCGGATCATGCACTCCTGGGGGATGACCGAACTTTGCCCGGTCGGCACGATCGGCAGCATGCCGCACCGCCTGATCGACGCCCCGAAAGTCGACCAATATGCGTTCCGCGCCAAACAGGGCCGACCCTGCCCGATGGTCGAAATTCGTGCGCGCAACGAAGAGGGCCTGGTCCCCTGGGACGGCCATTCGATGGGCGAGCTCGAGGTCCGCGGTCCGTGGATCGCCAGCGGCTACTACCATCGGCCCGACGCGCAAACGTCGTTCACCGCGGACGGCTGGTTCCGCACCGGCGACATCGTGGCGATCGACCAGTACGGCTGCGTGCACCTGCAAGATCGGGCCAAGGACGTAATCAAGTCGGGCGGGGAATGGATCAGTTCGGTGGCCCTGGAAAACGCCCTGATGGGTCACCCGGCCGTGGCTGAAGCGGCGGTGATTCCCGCGGCGCATCCCAAGTGGGCCGAGCGGCCCTTGGCGATCGTGGTTTTGAAAAATCAGCGCACCGCGACCTCTCAGGAATTGATCGAATTCATTCAGCCGCATTTTGCCAAGTGGTGGCTGCCCGACGCGGTGGAATTTGCCGCCGAGATTCCTCGGACATCGGCCGGTAAGTTTTTGAAGTCGGCTCTGCGGGAAAAATATGGCGATTACTACTCCCGCACCGCCACGTAGCGGTCGCGTCCAAGGAATACGCTAGCGCCCGAGCGTCGGCGCGCTTTCTTTCAAGCGCCACCCATCGTGCTCGATTTGGCCCGTGTCATTTGCGAATCAGGCGCGCAATGAATACGGCGTGACGCGTTGGGCACATTTTGCTTCCCATTTCCGGTTTTTTAGACGTTTGAGCACAATAGGAGAGAAGGGGAAGGCAGATGTAGTGGCCAACGGCATAAAAGCATCTGGCCCCAGAAATCTTTGTTGCGACTTCCCAGGATTCGTTTGGATCGCGCGATGAGAATTTACTTGCCCGAATTGGGGGGGACAAGTAGATTGCACGGTGGTATCGCAAATTTCCGGTAGGCGGCACTTGCCGCCTGATCCTTTCACGGAGGCATCGGATATGAGCCAGCTCTTGCGGTCTCTCGTTGCGATCGTTGTGTTCTGCACGCTCCTTGGCTACGTCGGCACGGCCCGCTCGGCCGGAACCGATCCGAAGGCAACTCCCACCCACAAGCAACTGCGGACCATCAAGCCCAAGCATGGCGATCGAGAATTGACGCTGTGGATGTTCTGTCTTGGCTCGGGAGGCGATCTTTGGACGAGCGTCTCGGACGAATCGCGTTATCAACCGATTGGTCCCGACGGCCAGGCTCTGGGCCTGCGCGGCGCGGCTTACCATGCCATCCAAGTATATGACGCCGACGGAAAGTTGAAATTCGAGTATCCCCTGCCGTTTGTCGCCTCGGCAATCAATTTTGCCCCGGACGGAACCTTGTTTGTCGCCGGCCACGGAAAACTAGCGCGTCTCAGCGCCGCGGGTGAAATCCTGCTCGAAGGGACGGCACCCAACATCGGCAACCTCGATGAGTTCAAAGTCAAAATCGTCGCGCAAGCGAAAAAGGAGCGTGAAGCCAACGTCAAGAATTTTAGCAAGCAACTCGAGACCATCACGAAGAATCTCGAGAAGAAAGTGGAACGTATCGATCAGCTCGAAGAAGAGCTTAAAGACTTGAAGGATGCGGAGCTTACGAAGCAAGAGACCAGGATCCGTTCCGAAAAAACACAAAAGCAAGTGCTGATCACGCAAAAGAGACAGATGGAATCGATCGTCAAGAATTTTGAATCACGACCGATCTCTGCCGAGCAGTCCCTGCAACAGTATCTGACGATCCCTGCAATTGCCGCGACGAGCGATAACCTGTTCGTGGTCACCTCTGCCCTCAACGGGCGGGGTTATGAAGTCTGGCGGACGAACCACCAGTTCCTGGAAGGAGAAGTTGTCAAGCGGGATCTGATGGGCTGCTGCGGCAATATGGACATCCAGTCGCGCGACGCCGGGTTCGTGGCTTGCGAGAACACCCGTTTTCGCTTGACGGCCTACGACCGAGAAGGCAAGGAGCAGGCGAGTTTCGGCAAGCGGGACCGCACCTTGGCCTCGGGGTTTGGAAGTTGCTGCAACCCGATGAACTGTCTCACGTTGTCCAACGGAGACTATTTGGTTGCCGAGTCGAGCATCGGCAATATCAAACGGTTCAACACTTCCGGAGAATTTTTGGGCATCGTCGGCAAAGCACGGATCAGCGGTAACTGCAAGCACGTTTCGCTGGGCTACGACGAATCGCGCAACCGTTACTATATGTTGAATCAAGACAAGAACCATATCTGCGTGCTGGTCCCCCGGTCCGAGGCCCCGGAACTGACCGAGGAAGAAAGAATGGCCAAGGACGCCAAGGAGGGACTCGGCAAGAAAATCGTCGGCCGCTGGCAATTGGAGAACAAAGACGACAAGCAAGAATCATCCAAGAACGACGCGTACTCCTCGTTATTGCGGGGACAAAAATGGAATCGGGTCACGGAAGTCGAATTTCTGCAAGATGAAACGATCAAGATCAACGGGAGCATTTACCAACGTTTGGGAAACGCCGCGCTGTCGTGGGAGTGCATTGGACAACAGGTCGACAGGCTTCAATTCTCTATTCTAAGCGACGGCGTCGAATTCGAGACGCTCTCGGTGAATTTCAAGGGTGACGACCAAATCCAATTTAATGGAGGGTCTTACCTCCCGAGCGACAGCACGTTTGAGCGGGTCAAGCCCTCGGCCGCCGCGGCCACGCCCGATGAGAAAGCGGCCGCCGCAAACAAATAGTCCGGAAATCTCGACCCTCTTCGAAACGCCTCCTTCCAGCAAGGAACTCGATATGAAACCGTTTACCATTGGGATCGTCCTGGTCGCGATGGCCTGGGCAGTTGCGTCGGGCCGGGCGGCGGAGTCTCGACCCCTGGTCGTCGTGGTCATGGATCCCTTGTCGGCCAAGCTCTCGTGCGATTGCGTGAAAGGCTATGCGCAGCGAAAGTACGAACGGTTGGCCGCGCATCTCGAAAAAACGCTCGGCCGCAAAATCGAAATGGTCTGGGCCGAGTCGCTCGTCAAAGCCACGAGCGAAGCCAACGGACATGCGGCCGATCTGGTCATCGGCAAACATTCGGTCGTGCTGACCGATGCCCGGCAAGAAAAATGGTCGCTCGAGCCGATCGCGTCGTTAACCGGCAAGGATGGCAAAACCACACAAACCGGCCTGATTGTCGTGCGCAAGGACGATCCGGCGACTTCGGTAGCCGACTTGCAGGGCTATCGGATTATCTTTGGACCGGCCGACTGTGATGAAAAATCGGCCGCGGCGATGGCCCTTTTGCGAGAACAAGGGGTCAAACTCGCGTCCCCGCCCGAGACCGCCGATACATGCAGCATCGCGGCGACTTGCCTGGTGGAACTGGCCGCAGGTGAAAAGGGGGCCGCTGTCATCTCCAGCTATGCCGAACCGCTGTTGGCCGGTTGCGGCACTATCAAGCAAGGCGATCTGCGCATCCTCGGCGTGACCGCGGAGATTCCGTTCGTTACCGCATTTGCCAATGCAACTTTAACTTCCGCCGAACGGGCCGCCGTGCGCAAGGCCCTGCTGAGCGTGGCGGCGCATGCTGATCTACTCACGGCGTTGGAAACAAAGTCGGGCTTCGTCGCCTACGAGTCTCAGCCGGACGTCGCGGAACTAAAAAAAAAGTAGCCGCCGCTCCGGCCGATTGGACCGGCTGGCGCGGCGCCAAGCGCGACGGACTGGTCGGCTGGCTGCCTGAAACACTTCCGGCCAAGGCCGATTTTGTCTGGACTCAGGAACTCTCCAGCGATGGCGTGGGAGGAATCGCCGCGGCCGACGGTCTGGTTATCGTCGGTGGTCGCGACGTCCTGGACGACAACGACTTGTGGCTCGCGCTGGCGGCCGACACGGGCGAAGAACGCTGGCGTTTTCTCTATCCGGCCCCCGGCCGGCTCGATTACGGAAATTCGCCGCGAGCGACTCCGTTGGTTGCCGACGGCGTCGTGTTTCTGTTTGGGGCATTCGGCCATCTGCACGCCCTGGAAGCTCCCACCGGCCACATCCTCTGGACCAAAAACCTGGCCCAGGAGTTTTCCGTCCCCAAGCTGGATTGGGGCCTGACCGGCTCGCCGTTGCTGGTCGACGGAAAGCTGATCGTCCAGCCCGGTGGACGCTCGGCCTGCCTGGTGGCGATGGACCCCAAATCGGGAAAGGTTCTCTGGAAAACTTCGGGCGGAAAACCAGGACACGCCTCGTTTATCGCCGCCAGCGCGCCCGGCGGCACGCAGG
>JBGQKM010000189.1:0-11908 GCA_041499515.1 Planctomycetia bacterium
GTCCCTCGGCAGCGGTTCGTCGCGTGGCGCAATTTGCCGCGTGGGCCACCGGGTCCAAGCAAGCCTGGCGGGCCATTCTGCCGATGTAGGGCGAGGAGCGATCGTGGACCGTTGGGGAGCTGGCGAGCTATGTTCAAACGCTTTTTCTTTCTGTTTGTCATGATGGCCGCCGTCGGCGTGCCCTATCTTGTCACGTCGTCTTCCGATTGGTGGAACGCGCTGAGTGCGCGATACCTGGGCGGCGGCACGGATGGCAAAGCCGCGGCCGCTGCCGGCTCGAAGGCTGGTGCGCCTCCACAGGCCGGTTCGCCCCAGGGCGGCGGTGCAAAAACCGATACGGTGATGCGACCGTTACCGGTCGAAGGTTTCGGCGCCCAGGATTTGGGCCAGGTGCTCCAATTCGACGGCACGCCGGCCTGGGTCATGGCCCGCTGGCCCCGCGTGACGGCCGGGTTGGCTGAGTTGGATTTGCAGGGCTATCGCGTGGCACTGGTGAGCGGCACGGCCGACGACGATCTGGCTGGCTCGCTGACTTACTACTTCGACAAGAGTCAGCGCATTGCGCGGATTAGTTTTCACGGCACGACCGGCGATCCGCGCAAGTTGATTTCGTTGGTGAGTTCGCGCTATCACTTCGTGCAGCAGCAGACCGACGACCCCAGCTTGTCGTTATTCCAGGTCAAGTGGAACGGAAAACCGCTGAGCGAACTGCGGATTCGCCCGGCTCGCATGCTGAGGGCCGACCAGCCGCGTTCGCGATATGAAGTCGACCTGGCCATGAAACGGCCTTAAGGACCGACGGCGTTTTCCCAAGGCATCGCAAGCCGCGCTATTTGTTATCGGGCGCCGCGGCTGCTTCGAGTTTCTCCAGCCGCGCCTCCAGTTCTTTTATGCGCGCTTCCAGCGCCGCGATGCGCGGGTCGACGGGAACTTCCAGCGCGGGTTCATCGCTGGGTTGCGGTATGCCAGGGCCGACAGCCGGAATTCTGCGCAGCTCTAAATCCGGGTTGCGCGGCGGCGGCGGTGCCGCCAGCGAGACCGTCTTGCGCGATTCCTCGCCGCGAAATACGTAGGTCAATTCGATCTCGTTGCCGCCGGCGCCGCGAACGGCGGCGGCCAGTTCTTGCGGTGTTGCGACGGCGTCGCCGTTGACCGCAACAATCACCGCGCCCAAGGGAATGCCAGCGCGGCTGGCAGGCGAGCCCACCGTGATCGAGATGACCAACGCGCCGTTGGTCGTGGGAAGATTATTCTGCTGCCGGGCTTCTTCCGTGACCGGCAGGGTGCGCACGCCCAGACGCGGTCCTTGCGGCAGGCCGGGCGCTTCGTTGGAGCCTGGTAAGTCTTCGGGGATTCGCCCGGTCGGCAGGCTTCGTGGGCGGAGTCCTAGCGTGATCGTCTGCGCCTGTTCCGTGCCTTCGCGCTCCACGGAGATCATCAACTTGATGCCCGCCAGCTTCCCTTGCAAAGCCCGTCCCATGTCCTCCATGGTGTGAATCGGTTGATCGTCGATCGCGGTGATCAGGTCGCCTTTTTGCAGGCCGCCCTTGGCGGCCGGGCCGTCGATGACCACGTCGACGATGCGGACTCCCTTGCCCTCCTCTTTTCGATCGTCGGCAATCAAGCCCAAATAGCCGGGCTCGGCCGTCTGTGGGGCCTTGCCGGCGTGTTTCTGCACGGCGTCCACCTGATCGCGCAGCAACTGCTCGACGCGATTCAAGACGGGCTGGGCAAACAGGCTGCCGCTAACAACCGATCCCCACAGCAGGCCCGTCAGCACGATTGAAGTGCGTCTCATCGTAACACCTGAAGTTTCGTGGAACTGCCGGCTTAGTGACTTGCGCGCATTATAGTAAAGCGAGCCGCGAACCGGGATAACACCCCGGCGGTATTTGCGGTATTCTGGGCATTGCATGAACTGCCAAAATACCGATCTGTTACGCGTCCAGCCGGCCTCGCTGGTCGATCAAACCGCGGGGCTACGCCTGGTCTTTGCGCATCTTCCGCTGGCGGATCGCGAGCGAATCGTGACGCAAGTCCTGGCCGATTCGGGCGAAACGCCCGTGGCGGGCTTGTGGGTCGGCTATCGCGGCGAGCCGTTGGCCGCTGCGATGTTAGCGCAAATCCAACCCGGCAGGACCGCCGTCCTGTCGCCGCCGCGCGTTGCACCCGATCAACCGTCACAAACGGGCCACGAACTGCTGGCCCAGGTGATGGCCGACTTGCCCAATCAGGGCGTTCAAATGGTCCAGACGCTGTTGGAGACCGACCAGGGACCGGACGTTGACTTGTTGGTCGAGCATGGGTTTCGGCACGTTTCGAACTTGTTGTACCTGGTGAGCCTGACGGCTTCGTTTCCGACGTCGCGTCCGTCGGATGGCCTGGAGTTTGTCGCGTACGCTACCGAGGACCACCAGCGCCTTGCGGGGCTGCTGCGGCGAACGTACAGCGGTTCGCTCGACTGCCCGGAAATTGATGGGATCCGGAACATCGAGGACGTACTGACCGGCTATCAGGCGATCGGCGAGTTCGATCCCGCGCGTTGGATTTTCGCGCGACGACACGGGACGGACATCGGCTGCGTGCTGCTGACCGATCATCCGCGGAGCCGGCAGTGGGAGTTGATCTACATGGGCGTGGTTCCCGAGTCACGCGGTCAGGGGCACGGCGTGGCGATTGCCCGCCACGCCCAGTGGCTGGCTCGCCAGGCGGGCCGCGAACGTTTGGTGTTGGCGGTCGACGCGAACAACGAGCCGGCGATTGCCATGTACGCGGCGGCCGGATTCGTGGTTTGGGATCATCGCAGCGTGTTTTTACGCGTTTTCTGACGGATCGGTTTTTCGCGCGATGCGCGGCGGCCGTGCTTTCGTTCGTTTTCTGCGTAAAAAACGCACTCTTGCCACGTTGGAAAATCACGATCGACGAGAACCCGCTTCGCAACTGGCGGCCAGATTGCAAGTTGCGATCAAACGGCGGCGGTCCGCGTGCTTCTTGCGCGTCAAGAGCCAACAAATTTTCCACGAAGAGGAAAGCCTCGCAAAAAAAAATCTTCGCGGCCGTGTCCCGCATAAGGTCGGGCATTTTCCGACGATTTGCATCCTGCCATCGATGCGATCTTGAAATCCTTGCGACGCGCCGTCGGAGGGCCGTTTGACAGCATCGCTAGCGGACGTACAATCGGCGTCTCGGGTGACGCGATCAGTCGCGGACAGTTCGGCTGTCGAAGGCATGCGCCCGCATCTCCGCATGAGCTGTCGCGGGTTGTCGGCTCGCGTTTGACATCACGACGGTGTTATTGACGACGGTGCAATTGCGCGCTGGGGGTCCACAGGAAGTGATCACGGACGATAGGGAAATCGTATCGACGATTCGCGCTCGATTGGCGGATCGCGTCGGCAAAGACCGTTACGAGGTCTGGTTCGGCGCGACGACCCAATTGACGGTCCGCGGCGAGAATCTGGTGGTCAGCGCGCCCAACCAGTTTTTTCAGGACTGGTTGCGTTCTCATTTTCGCAAGGATCTCGAGGCTTCGTCGCTGGAGGCGGTCGGCAAGCCGCTGGAGCTGGAATTTCGCGTTGCAGATCGAAAACCGGCGCCGTCAACCGATCCGCCGCGTGTGAAGACCTTGCCCCAGGAGCCCCAACCCCCAGCCAAGGTAGAGAGCCTGTCTGATTCCACCGCAGTCGCTCAGGCCGCCGCCAGCGCCGGACCGATTCCTCGGCGTCGTATGGCCCGGTTGGATGGGTTCGTGGTGGGCAATTCGAATTGCCTGGCTTACAAAGCGGCGCAAATGGCCGGCGAGCAGCCGGGCACCTATTCGCCCCTGCTGATCCACGGGCCCAGCGGGACCGGCAAGACGCACTTGCTGGAAGGCATTTGCTCGGCCTTTCGGAAAGCGCGTCCCCGCGCGGGCATGATTTATCTCTCGGCCGAGCAATTCACCGGCCACTTTCTCGAAGCGTTGCACGGCAGCGGCATGCCCAGTTTTCGCCGCAAGTACCGCGGTCTTGAATTACTGGTGATCGACGATTTGCAGTTTTTCACGAACAAGCGCGCCACGCTCGTCGAATTGTTGCACACGATCGACGAGCTATTGCGCGCCGGCCGCCAGTTGGTTTTCACGGCCGATCGTTCTCCGGCGGCGCTCAAATCGCTGGGGCCCGAACTGGCGGCCCGGATTTCCGGCGGCATGGTCTGCCGCCTCGAGCCGGCTGAATACGCGACTCGGTTGGGAATCGTGCGCCAGCATGCGATGCACCTGGGCCTGAACGTGCCCGGCGAAGTCGAAGCGTTCATCGCCTCGCACTTTACCACGCAATCGCGCGAGCTGGCGGGCGCGCTGAAGCGGCTGCAGGCTTCGAGCCTGGCCCACGAGCGGCCGATCTCGCTGTCCTTGGCCGAAGAGGCGCTCTGCGAATTGATCGATCATCAGGGCCGCGCCGTGAAGCTGGCCGATATCGAAAAAGCGGTCTGCGACGTGTTTGGGATTCATCCGGACAGTTTGCAATCCACCCGCAAAGTCAACTCGGTCAGTCATCCGCGGATGCTGGCGATGTGGCTGGCCCGCAAGCACACCCGCGCGGCCCTGAGCGAAATCGGCTGCTACTTCGGCCGCCGCAGCCACAGCACGGTCATTTCTGCGCAAAAGAAGGTCGCGGCCTGGATGGCCCAAGGCGCATCGCACAAATTGGCCGACGGCTCGTTGAGCCTGGAAGAAGCCATCCGCCGCGTGGAAGAAAACCTGCGCGCCGGCTAACGCCCACGATCGCGCCAACAACGTCGCTCAGACAAACCGCGTCAGTCCCGGTTTGGCGACCAGCGGCAACGGCAGCGAGCCCCACTCGTACTTCGCGGGCGAAAGATCTTCGGTCGAGCCGAGGCATTGGTCCCAGGTGAGCGTCTGACCCGTGTAGCTGGCCATGCGGCCCATGATTGCCAGCATCGTGCTGCGGGCCATGTAGACCCCGTTGTTGAGCGGACTGCCCGAGCGAATGCCGGCGAACAGGGCCTTGTGCTCCTCTTCATACATATTGGGCTTGGGGCCGTGATAGTGCCAGCTTTGCGGTCCCTCGATCATGGCGCGCATCATCTCGGCCGATCCCTTGCTGCCGATCAGGTGATCGGACACGTCGACCGAGCATCCGGCCATCTGGCGGCATTGGGAGAACAGTTTGACGCCGTTGGCATATTCGTACACCACGGCAAAGTGGTCGTAGACATTGCCCCATGGTTCTTCGACGCGGACCTGGCGGCCGCCGAGCCCCGTGGCTCGCACCGGCGGCTCGTCGTGCATCGCCCAGGATGCCTTGTCGAGACTGTGCACGTGCTGTTCGACGTTGAAGTCGCCCGAGAGCCAGGTGAAGTAGAGCCAGTTCCTCATTTGATATTCCATCTCGCTCCACGACGCATCGCGGCCGTGGTGCCACAGCGTGCCGGTGTTGTAGCTGACCTGCATCGCCAGGATGTCGCCGATGGCGCCGTCGTGGACGCGCTTGATCAATTCCTGCTTGGGAGGATCGTAGCGATAACACAAGCCCGACACGATGGAGAGGTTCTTCTTGCGTGCTTCTTCGGTGGTTTCCAGCACGCTGCGCACGCCCGGGGCGTCCACGGCCACCGGTTTTTCGCAGAACACGTGCTTGCCCGAGGCGATCGCGGCCTTGAGATGCGCCGGTCGGAAATGGGGCGAGGTGGCCAGAATCACGACGTCGACGTCGGTGGCCAAAAGTTTTTGATACGCGTCGAAACCGACGAAGCAATGGTCGGCCTCGACGGCGACGCGTTCGGGCGCCGCTTTCTTCAACTGGGCCAGGCTGCCCTGCAGGCGATCGGCAAACGCGTCGGCCAGGGCCGTCAGCTTGATGTTCGAATCGGCCGCGAAGGAATTGCTCACCGCGCCGGTGCCGCGCCCGCCGCAACCGATCAGACCGATCTTAAGCGTGTCGCTGCCGGCGGCGTGCGCCGAACGTTCGATCAACAGACTGCTGGCCATCGCCCCGCCCACGACCGCGACGGTCGAGGTCTTGAGGAACGCGCGGCGGGAAGCCTGGTGAGCGGCCGGCGGAGCGTGTTTATCGGACATGATCGATTCCTTCGGCTAGGCGTGGTGGGGAACGTTCGCGGATGATTGCGGCGCGCGTCAACGGTTCCGATTATAACCAGCCGCCGTTCGCCCGAGAAAGTGCCGCGTGGACGAAAAACGGCCACTGCAGGACGTAATACACGACGTGACCTTCCACTCGGCGTCAATGCACTTTTTGCATCCGCCGCAGAAAGTCAGCGTCCAACTGGCCCAGATTGTCGCCGAACGCGGCCTGAAACTCCTTCAACCGCGTTTGCGGGCTGTCCCAAAAAAGCTGTTTCTTTTCCGAGAGCATCTGCAAATAGGCCAGGTACTGCTTGGGATGATTGCGGATCAGATAGTAGTTCAGGGCCCAAGCCTCGGCATAGGCATCCAGCGCCGCGCGCGCATCCCGGATGCGCTTGTCGTCAGAAATCAGCGATTTGAGGGACGTGGCCGGCCGCTGGGGCAGATACTCGCGAAAGCGCGTCAGCCGGCTGGTGTTCACCGCACCGATATTGCGCCAACCTTTGGCGCTTTGCAAATCGGGCGTCTCGAAGTACACCGCCAACCCTTCGCTGACCCACAACGGGATGTCGGCGAATCGGGTTTGCAGTCCGCTGTTGAAGGCGATCTGATGCGTGGCCTCGTGGATGATCGTAGCCACGACTTGCTCGGCCTGGGGTTGGGCCAGCATCTGGTTGATTTGCGCCGCCGAGCCGCGCCGATCGCCGGCGTTGCGCAGGCTCTCGATTCCGGTCAGATCGTACATCGTGATGCGATTGCTGCGCAGGCTGTAATAGCCGACGATCGAGCCGGCCGATTTGCCAAGCTCGGCTTGCGCATAGTTTGTATACGCGTCGCGCGTGTTGAACACGATCGCGACCAGCGGAAACTCCGGCTCGCGCAGCTTGATGCCCTTGCGCGACCAGAAATTGGTAAACTCCTTGGACAGTCGTTCGAAGAGTGCGCCGCACCAGGCGGCATATTCGCGCGACGTGTTATGGCAAATCAAATAGTGGTGCGTCGAGTAGATTTCAAAACCCGCGGGAAGCTCGGCCAACAACTGCCGCCCCAGTTCTTCGCGCGTCAGCGGATGAAAGAAATCGCCGTCCTGTTTGCGCGCGACCAGTTCGTCGGGCTCGATGGCCCACAGCGTGCCGTCGGGAGTCATCAACAGCAATCCGCCGTCTTCGGCGGTGACCACAAGCTGGCCCGAAACGGTCTGTTCGCGTCCGTCGCGGCGCAAGGTCACTTGTTCCAGCGCGCAGACCGAGCCGCTGGTACACAATGCGATCAGGAACACACAACCGGCCAGAGGCTTCACGTTGACTGGAGGGGGCAAGCGAGAAAAGGGCCCGGGAATTCTGTCTATTCCATCATAGCATGCCCCGCCGCGCGAGGGCCATTGCAACCGCACGCGACAATGGCCTTCTCTCGCCGGTTTGTTAGCGACGACCCGCACGCCCGACAAACGCTTGCAAGACCAGAGCCCAGCCAAAAAACATCCCCATCACGCACAGCGAAATCCCTGCTACCTGATCGTCAACGCCGTAATGAATCAACCCGAAGATTTGGATCGGCAGCGTCATCACGCCGGGCGGCACGACCAGGATGCTGGCCGATAATTCACCCCAGGCAAGGGCCAGGGCCACCAGCCAGGCCGTCGTCACGGCCGGCCACCGCTGGGGCAGCGCGATTCGAAAAAACCGCGCCATCGGGCCCGCGCCTTCCAACTCGGCGCTCTCGAGCAGCTCGTCCGGTACGGTTCGCAACGCGTACCACAGCACCAGCGTGCACAGCGGCAAGGCGCGCACGGTCTGCGCCATCCAGATGGCCGCGATCGAATGATCGTACAACTCCAGCAGCCACGGTCGATCGAACGAGTGAAAGCCGGCGATCAGTCCCAGGCCCACCAGCGGGCCCGGCAAAGCCAGGCACGTCGCCACGATCAGCCACGCCGGCGTCGTGCGCCATCCGCGCCGCCGCGCGTTCCAAGCCAGCGGCAGGCCGATCGCCACGGCCGCGGTCGCCGCCAGCACCCCGATCGTGATCGACCAGCCAAATTCATGCGAGAACCGCAGGGGGCTGCTGAGGACCATCGACGCACAGCGGTACGGTGACCAGGCGCGCAGCAGGTCCTGACCTTGTCGCGTGACCATCATGCCGGATTTAAATACCAGGCTGCCGGCCGGAACCGCCACCAGCCAGGCGACCGCGGCCAGCGTCGCGACACTCGCCATCGTTCGCCAGCGACCCAGCCGGAAGACGCGACTGTCGCGCGGCGTGGCGTGGCGATCTGGAGTCATGAGTCGGCTGGTGAGCCAGAGCCCGATGACCACGATCCAAACGGTCGCGATCACGCTGGGCGCCACGTTCCATGGCGCTGCGCCCAGCGCGTCGCCCAACGCGAATTCGGTGTACAGTTGCTCGGCGTAGGTGCGGATCTGAAACAAGTCCGTGACGGTCATTTCGCCGGCGGTGGTCACGGCAACCCACAGCCATGCGGCGGCCACTGCATCGGCGGCGCGGGGCAGCGTCACGCGGCGAAACACCCGGCCCGGCGTGGCGTCTAACAGAGCTTCTTCCTCCAGTTCCGGCTCGACCAGGCGCAAGCCCACGCCCACGATGGCGACCACCCAGGCAGTGGCCGCCAAGGTGTGGATGGCAATCGCGCCGCGCCAACCGTCCAGCAGCGGCGGCGCGGCGAAAAGCGACGTGAACCAACCCTGCAGGCCGAAGGCGGCCTGCCAGCCGGCGGCTTGCAGATACAGTGGCGTGAATAGCAATGCCAGCAAGAGTACGCTGGCGATTTTTTTTCCAGCCATGTCGGTTCGCGCCAGCAAGAAGGCCAGCGGCGCGCCCAGCGCGACGCTAGCACATGCCACGGCGCCAGAGAGCAACAGCGTGTTGCCGGCCAAGACCTGGGCCCGCGGGTCGGCAGCCAACAGCGGCACGGTGATGGCCAGGGCCGCGAAGGCGAAGAGCCAAATCCAGTTGCCTGATTGCCTGAAGCGAGAGCCCATGGAGCTAGTGTACGCCGCCGAGCCGTTGGAATTCAAAAGGCCCACCGCCGCGATTCGCATTGGCGGGGATTCGTGGGCGGTTTGACTATCTTTCCCAGGCTCTGCCGGAATGCCTGCTGCCACCTGAATTCGTCTGGAACGGAATCTTGCGATCTGTTACAAGTTTGCCCTACATTTCGGCTTCTTTTCTCGATGCTTTCTCAATCCCGAGCGCGCATGCACGGCCCGGTCCACATCTTGGCGGCGCTAGTGGTTTGTTGTTGTCTGGCCATGCTGGCCGGCTGCGCCGAAACCGCCGAGCACACCAGCGGCCTGATCTCCAGCGTGTTTCACAAAAAGACGCCGGAACAGGTCTTGAACATCAAGACGCCCGACGATCGGGTCAAAGAGCTCAGAAAGCTAGCCAAGGCCGCCAAGAAAAAGACACCCGAGGAACAGGAGCGCATCGTCACTGAACTGGCTAAGGAAATCCAGCATGAAAACGATCCGTTCTTGCGGCGGCAAATCCTGCGCACGTTGGCCGTTTATCCACCGCCGCTGGCCGCGGCCGTGATTACCGCCGGCCTGGCCGACAGCGACACCGAGACGCGGCGCGTGGCCTGCACCTGCCTGGGCATCCGGGGCGGCAAGGATTCCGTGCAAGAACTGACGCGCGTCATGGCCAGCGACACGAATCTCGACGTGCGATTGGCCGCCGTGAGGGCGATGGGGCACACGCACGATTCGAGTGCCATGCCGCCGTTGGCCGAATCGCTGATCGATCCCGATCCCGCGGTACAAGCGCTGGCTCGTGGGTCGCTAAAGGCCGTCAGCGGCCGCGATTATGGCAACAACGTGCAAGCCTGGCGCGAATATGCCCAGTCCGGCGAGACCACGGCCCCCGAGGTCAGTTTGGCCGAACGGTTGCGCCGCGCGTTTTACTAGTCGGAACTTGCCGCACAGTTTCGGCACTCGCTAGAAACCGCACCTTTTCCTCAATCGGCGCCGCAAATTCGTCCCTTTCCGCCCCGCGGAGAGGTGCTGTCAATTTGCCGACAAATTCGCGTCAAACCGATAATTGAAAACGACACGCCGGTCCGATATGAATACTCCGTTGGGCCGCCCCGCATCGCGGCGCTAGTCCCGATCCCCCCCGGTTAACTTTACCCGCCTTAACAACGAAAGCATAAACTCCCCAAAAGAGCGCGCCGGCTCTGGGCTGATTCTGGAAATCTAATGAGCGGTTGTATCTTGCGACGTTCGTGGTGGTTTGCTGTTTTGCTCTTTGCGTTGGCGTTTTCCGGTTCGCCGGGTCGGGCGCTGGCCAAGGAACTTGAACTTTCCAGCCCGAGAGGCGACAGCGGCGAAGTGCCTGGCGGGCCGGAACTGGGTCTGCCCACGGCGGAACCGGACTCGGCTATGCCCGAGCCGCGCGAAGCGCGCCTGCACAAGCCGCCGGCGGCAACCGAGAGCAAGTTGGAATTCTGGCATCTCACCAGCGATGATGCGTCGGCCGACGAGGCGCTTGAGGATCGAGGGCTGCTGCAAGACGCGCCTGCGGATTCCAGCAAGTCGGAAGCGGAGTTGACGCCGGAGTTGGCGGCGCTGCGCGACAAGGTGCATCAGGTGCTGGCCCTGTACTATCCGCGACATCAAAACGCGCGGCGCAATACGCCCTGGGAAGTGATGCACGCGATTATCGCTTATGGCGTCGACACGCAGTTGTTCAAAGGCACTCCGGACGGCGAGAAGGTCAATGCCGTCGGCTGGATGTGCTACAACAATGCCTGCGGCGGCGAGCAACTGCTGCTGGTCAATCGCGGCAAGATCGACGCGCGGCGCGGGCCGGGCGTCCAGGGCCACGCCGGCCAGTTCCTGGCGATCCTGGCTCAATCGCACGTCAAGGCCGACTATCCTCTGCACGTCAGTGGCAAGGATTTTACCCTGACCGATCTGATCGAGCGCGAAAAAGAGACCTGCGTTTCGGGCGAAGAGCTCACGTTCAAGCTGATCGCGCTGATGCATTATCTCGATTCCGACGAGACGTGGACCACTCGCGACGGCCAGGAGTGGTCGATCCAGCGGTTGGTGCGCGAGGAGTTGAAACAGCCGATTCGCGGCGCCGCTTGCGGCGGCACGCATCGCTTGATGGGCTTCAGCTATGCCGTCAACAAGCGGATTCAACGCGGCAAGCCCCTGGTGGGCGAGTTTCGTCGGGCCCAGACGTTCGTGCAAGATTACCACCGCTATACGTTCAGCTTGCAGAATCGTGACGGAAGCTTCAGCACCGAATGGTTCGCGCGGCGGGGCGACAATCCCGACATCGACCGCCGGTTGAAGACCAGCGGACATATCCTGGAGTGGATCGCCTTCTCGCTGTCGGCTCAGGAATTGCGCGATCCGCGGATGATCAAGGCGGTCGACCACGTGGCCACGATTCTGTTGAAGAACAACAAGCACAACTGGGAAATCGGCCCGTTGGGTCACGGCTTGCACGCGTTGTCGATCTACAACAGCCGCGTGTTCGAAGACACCGATGCCGCGCGACCCCAAAACATCGTCGAAGACTCGTCTGGCGAGGCCGCGCGGCAAGCCCGCCGGCCGGCCAAGGCCGCCGAATAGCTCGGCACATCGCACGCGTCCTCCGCCGGCCCGGACCACCACCGCCTCGGTCCAGGCCGGTCGTTTTTTCACCCGCGAGAATCCGCCAGACGCAGGCGTCCGCGGCCGCCCGTCGCCCTTCTTGGCGTTGCCCCGGTCGAGGAAAATCCTTACGATTGCGTGCGGCCCGATGGGCGCGACGATTTTTTTGTCGGTGCGCATTTTCCACCCTTCGAGTACA
>JBGQKM010000190.1:0-11795 GCA_041499515.1 Planctomycetia bacterium
CGCGGGCAACGATATCCTCGTCTCGGCGAACATCGTCGACCCGATCACGCTTGTCGAAGACACCAAATTCAGCCATCTGGTCGCCGCGCTGAATGGCGGACCCATTATGGCCGACGACGATGGCGACGTGGACGTGCTCACCGGCGCCGCCGGGACCGATACGTTCTTTTACAACTACCTAGGCAATTTGCCGTTGGACATCGTGACCGACAAGGCCGAAATCGCGTTTGACGTCTAAGGCCGCACAGCGAGCACCCAAGGGCTCTCGCGCCGGCGGAGAACCGTTTTAAATCAGGGGCGGGCGTCTTTCGTAAAGAAGACTCCCGCCCCGCCTTTTTCTGCCGCGCATGAGCGCGAACGCGGCCAGACTTTAGCCGTGCTGCCGGATCGTACGTTCAATGCTTTCGGAAAGCGACCAGCGCCGAGCAACAAAAGAACGAGGGGCTCACCGGCGCGCAAGATTTAGCCTGGGCCCTGATCAACAGCCCGGCCTTCTTATTCAATCGCTGATTGAATATTCTGGACGTGAACCTGCGATGGGTTCCTGGCCGCGGTTTGTCCGGCCAGAAACCGATTTTTTGCCCCGCGGTTTTTCCAAAAGCCGCCCGCCCCCGTTTCTTTCTACGAACCGATCAGCGACTTCGCCAACCGACTTCATTCAAAAAAACCGTCGTTCGCGACGGCTCGTGGGCAATCCGCGTATGATCGTTGCGCCCAGTTCAGTCATGGCAGTCTTTTCTTCCCTTCCTCCTGAGCTTCTTGCAATCCCTCGCCTTCGCTGTCAGCGGCGGGACTCTTCCAGTACATTGGCCGAACTTCCTCTTCGGGGAATAGGCGTCTAGCTCGTTGCATGTCTGCCTGTGACGAATGCACCTCGTACCCGTTGTCGGTATGACTGATGTCTTGTGTCGGGACTAGCACGAACATCCCGTAAACGGGCGGCTGCTCACGCAACAATCGTAGTGGCCCTGGATCGCGCCATGCGGATGGCTGTTGAGCATTCCACCAATTTATGAGTTGGGCGCGAGACGATCCATCCTGGTGCCGTAGGCTGGATTCCAATCTAGTCATTTGCTCTGATAAAAATGCCCGTCTTTGATTTACCCAATTCATATGGTAGGCGAATGCGACACCCAAAACCGCCACGACAAGTAACAACGCCCGCAGGCTGAATACAAGTCGGAACGTAACCGTTCACACCCCGGGGTGTGAACGGTTACCCCTTTGGGTATTGAGCATCTCCAACGTAACCCCAATGGTCAATCTTTCCGAGGCTCTTCTGATTCTTCGGGATAAAACCCAGAATCTCATAGTAGTCGATGGGACCAACCGCACCGACAACGTTGTTCCTGCCTGCCACCGTTATATGCTGAATGAGCACAACAGGCCGTGTGGCCGGCTTGTCGAGCTTGAAATCGTGCCAATGTACGCTGTACTCTGCGATTTTAGCGCCGCTGGCTTTGTATTGCAGTTTTCGACTCAAGAAGCCCGGCGAATTCGTCGCATCCGTCTCGCCTTTCCCCGCCGGCTGTTTTTGCTCCACATCATCCGCCGCAAGCACGATCGGTGGCGGGCTCGCCGGCGCAGATTGGTTGCGCCCGCCATTATACGGCGACTCGGGCGAACGGGCCAACTTCGGGCCCGACGAGGTTTGTTGCGAGAGGGATGGCTGGCGCGGATTCCGGGCGGCCGTCTTCGCCGCCACGGCGCGGGTGATCGAGGCTTGCGCTGCTTCGACGCTTACGGCACTGGCGGCGGACATGATCGCCTGGCGATCGGCCAAGGGCAACTGCAAAAAGGCGCGCAGCAGTTCGGCGGAGAGATAAATCGTGCAGAACGGGCGCGGGTCGCGGCCCTGGATGAGGATCATCAACGCGCGAGCGTCCGAAGGAAGACGATAGGCGGCCAACGCGCGCAGCAGATCGCGCCACGTCAGGTCCCCAATGTCCTTGGCCGTCACCGTCAGCACGCCATCGATCACCCGCTCGCTCGCGCCGCTCGAAGGGGTCGGGGCGAGGGGCACGCGATAATTGCACTTCATCCAGGCGTCTTCCGGATACACGACGTTCGGATCCCTCGGCAACGCGCCCCGCTGTCGGCCCAACGCCGCCACCCAATCGAAAAGCACCGGCAGGCTCTCGTCCTCGACGATCGTCCCATGCTCGTCCTCCCAATCCGCGAGAAAATCCGCCAGCCGATCGCGCCAATCGCCGGGCATCGCCCGATCGGTCATCGCATGGGCCCAAAGCACCACGGCTTCGCCGAATTCCTGAAAATTCTGCTCCACCATGAGCATGAACTCGCGCCACACGTCGCACAAATAAAAATAAAACAGCTTCGTGGAATCCATGACGGGCCTCCTCGATCCTTGGCGAGAGTTTCGGAAAGAAGCGGCTAGCGCCCGTTGAGTGCCCGCATTTGGGCGGCCCGGATAAATTCGACCTCATTGGTATGGGATTCGAGTTTCTGGTCGACAATCCGGTTTAACCGCATCGCCGTGCGATCCAACGCTTTGTCCATGAATCGCTCTGCTTGGGACGAGCCCAGCGTGAGATGCAGCCAAGGGAGCCCGGCGTGCGACCCCGCGGGCTCGCTGGGCTGCGCGGGCGCATCGGTGCTCCAGGGCATCGAGAAGCCCGGGTAGACGAAGACGCCGGGGCTGACTTCGACCAGCGGACCGGTGAACGGCGGCGGGCTGGCCGCAAACGGGTCGACGGGCGGACTGCAGTCGGAAAACGAAGGCATCTCGCCGGACGTGGAATCGGCGGGCACACTCGGCGTGTGCGTTTCGGTCGTCGCATCGGTCGTCGCATCGGTCGCGGCGTCAGTCAGATTGTCCATCGAATCCGACAGCGACGGTTGCAAATCGAGCGAGTCAAGCGTGTCGTCGGGCGCAGCCGGCGGCAAGCCGTCAAACGCGTCTGGAAGGTCCTGCTCAAAAACGTCGGGCTGGGATGCGTTTTCCGCCAGCGACGGACTGTCGGGCAATGAAACGTCATCCAGCGCAAGCGAACTGTCGGCAGCCGGATCGTTGGCCGCATCGGCAGGCGCTGATGAACCATCGGTGGGTGGCAACGCGTCGGCCGGCTGCGCTTCGGCGTCCGGCGGTAGTTGCGATTGCGAAATTTGCTGTGCCGCCTCAGGGTCGCTCGGCGGTCGATTCGGATCCTGCATATGAAAACCCTCCTGTAAAAAAGTGTGTTGACGAACAAAAAAAGCTCGTCGCTTCGCGTGCTGTCGTGAAACAGCCTCGAAAGCGACGAGCTCTTTGGATACCTGGCCCTTCTCTCGGCCAAGCCCCGCTGGATACCCGTACTGCTGATGTTCCATGGCTGGCGATCGAACCCGCCGCGGATGATCCCGTTCCGCCACAGCTTCAACGACCAACTCCGAGAGCGCAAAATAACCGATCGTCGCGCGATTGTCAGCAGCGTTTTTAGGCCACCCGAGAAAAACATCGCGTTGACTAGGCGCGAAACGAGGAGCCAAGCTTGGCTGCTTCCCGTTGACCCACGACGCGCGATTACTTCGTCGGCGCGGCGGCTTTGAGTTGGCGGAGCGCGCTGGTGGCCTCGATGCGCAGCTCGCCGGTCGGGTGGGCGGCCAGCAGTTTTTCGACGGTCGCTTCGAGCGCGCTCAAATCGGCGGTTGGATTCTTCTCGGCCAACTGGCCGACGGCGCGCAGCGCGTTGACCGTAATCAACGCGCGCTTGTACGAGCGATTCTCTTCTTGTTTTTCTAACTCCACGCCGGCCGCGACGTTCGGATCGAGCATTTCGGCCAACACCGGCACTGCCGCGACGTCGCCCAATATGGCCAAGCGCGTGGCGGCGTTGTAGCGGACGTCCGGATAGGTGTCTTCGAGCATCGCGTGGAGTTTATCCACGAACCGCTGGCCACCGACGACCCCCATCGCCACCGCCGCCACGCCGCGCGTGCGTGGATCGCTGTCCTCGGACGCCTTCAACAGCGCTTCCTGCAGCGGCTTGTTGTCCGAAAAATGCGCGTCCTGCCCGCCGATGTTGGCCGCCAACAACGCGATGCCCTCGAGGGCGGCGCGGCGCACGTCGGCTTCTTTTTCATCGCGTTGGGTCACGGCCGCTTTGACCAGCGTCGGCAGGCCTTCGGCGACCTTGAATTCGCCCAGCGCGCGGCACAGATAAATCCGCAGCTCAAGCGGATTGTTTTCCATGCTTCCGGCCTCGATCTCGCGATCGAGAATGTCGGCCAACTGCTGGGCCAACTGGGGATCGTTGGTCAACTTCGGATGGTTCGAGCCGCGCTCGGCGCGCAGGGCATTGGCCAAATTGAACGCCGCTTGCCAACGCGCCTCGTTGTTGCGCGACAGGGCCCGCACGAATGCGTCGCGATCGTTGCCCATCTGGGCCAGCCAGTTGAACATGATCCAGATCGTGACCACCACCACCACGATCACGCCGGGCACGATGAACAATTGCAGAATAAAGCCCGCGTTGGGCGGCTCGACCGGGGGCAAAGCATCGTCGGGCGAGAGGCCCGACGACCGGGGCGGATCATAAGACATGGCTGGAACTCGGGAAGCGAATCGGCAATAACGTAAGTGTAGGGGGTCGTGCCTGGGCGTCAACCGCGCGACGTCCGCACAGCTCCCGTTCCCGTCGCATCCGCCGAGATTTCCGCATGCGCTTGTTCGATCTGACGCTCGGGACGCCCGAGGAAAACCTGGCGTTGGACGAGGCCCTGCTGGACGAAGCCGAAGCCTCGGCCGAGCCGCGCGAAGCCTTGCGGTTGTGGGAATCGCCTGAGCCGCTGGTCGTGCTCGGGCGCAGTTCGCTCTCGGCATTGGAAGTCAATTTGTCAGGCTGCCAGGCGCGGCGTATTCCGGTGCTGCGCCGCACCAGCGGCGGCACCGCGATCGTCGCCGGGCGCGGCTGCTTGATGTACGCGGTGGTGCTGAGCTACGAGTTGCGGCCGCATTTGCGCGCGCTCGACGCGGCGCACCGATTCGTGCTCGACACGACGCTCGAAGCCCTGCGCCCGCTGATCGACGGCCTCAGATGTCAAGGGACGAGCGACCTGACCTTCGGTGACGCGAAAGTGTCGGGCAACAGCGTGCGCTGCAAGCGGCGTAATTTTCTTTATCACGGCACGCTGCTCTACGATTTCCATCTGCCGCTGGTCGACGCGTGTCTGAGAATGCCGCCGCGCCAGCCGGCTTATCGAAACGATCGAGCCCACCAGGCGTTCATCGCCAACCTGCCGGTCACTGGCCCGGCGCTGCGCAATGCGCTCGTGGCGGCCTGGCGGGCCGATCCAATACAACTCGATTGGCCGCGACAACGGGTCGAGGATTTGGTGGCGACCCGCTATAGCCAGGCGGACTGGAACTTTCAGCGCTAGCGGTGGCCGGCTAAGAGCCTGGGGACAAAACCTTTCAGAGAGGGGGACAGTCCCATTTTGCTCCGAGGACTCCGCAAAATCGGGACAGTCCCCGGCGGTTTTGTCCCCAGGCTCTAAACCAATCCCCATTTTTTGCGCAGATACCATTCGGTGCTGATCAAACCGATAAACAGCAGCAAGAACGGCCAGGTGTCCCACGGGGTTTGTTTAATCTGGGTTTCGACTTCCAGCTCCATTGGTTTTTCTTGAATGCGGCGCAGCAGGTCGGGCAGTTCCTCGGGCGCCAAAGACTCTCCGCCCACGTCCTGAGTCATGGCCGACAAACTGGCCAGGAGCGTGGGATCGGCCACGGCGTTGTCCAGTTCCAAATCCTGCTCGAACACCAAAAACCGCGATTTGGCGGTGCCAACCGCCGCGCCTTGCTGCTGCGCCGTGACCGTGATGGCATAGTCGCCGGCCGCTTGGGTGGCATCGAACGCGCCTGAGGCGTGATCGCCCTGCTGCACCAGGTTCAGTTTTTGTTTCGTTCCGTCGGGCAACTGGACTTCGGCTTCATACTTCGCGTCTGGCAAGGGATCGCCCAAGGGGGATTGTGCGCCGGCGGTGAACGACACGCTTTGTTGCGGAGCAAAGCGGCGTTGGGTCAGCTTGATCCAGACGCTGCCCTCGGCCGACTCGTCCTTGCGCGCCAGCCACAAGATCACTTGCCGCCAAAACCGCTTGTGCTGCGTCTCAAAACCTTCCATCCACCAATGCCAGGTCGTGTCGCCGGCAAAGGCCATCACGCGCCCTCCAGCTTCTTGCACGACTAACAGCGGTTTGCCGTCGGCCGTTTCGGCCAGCACCTGGGCCGCCGGCTTCGGTGGGCCCAGCTTGTTGGCTCCGTCCAACGGCGGAAGCTCATCCCAGATCGTCTCGCGCCCGCGGGCGTCGGCCAGGGCCATCAAATAGTGCCGCTGCCCCAGCAGTTTGGTCGGCCGCATTTTCAAGGGTCCGGGCAATTGCACGTCAGAGCGAATCGCGTCGCCCACCCGCTGCCGTTCCTTGGCGTCCATCGTCACCGGCAACAAATCGCGCAGCGGCGTGTCGTAATAACCGCCCGGGCCGAAGGTGTGAAAGCCGCCGAGCATCGCCAGCCCGGCACCCTGCTTGACCACGCCGGCCAGGGCTTGTAGCTCCTGGGGCGTGAAGAACGACGAATCGACGTCGCCGATCAAGTACACGTCGTATTTTCCCGGCCGGAATCGCTGCAGCAAATCGACCGGCCGCTGTTGCGGATCGCGCTGGTCGAGCCGCACGAAATCGACTTTGATGTCGGGCGAGGCGTCGAGCGAGAACTGCAAGTATTTCGCGTCGACACGCAGGGCTCCTTCGAGATAGAGCGCGTTGACGCCCACTTTGAGCACGGTGACGAACGTGCTCATTTCGTTGTTCGTGGTCACCAGTTCGCCGGGCTGCGGCTGGGCTTGCAAGGTGATCTTGTACTCGCCGGGCGTTTGCGGAATGGTGCTCAGTTCGATGGGCACGGCCTCGCCGCTGGCGCCGGCCTTGATTTCCTGACTGCCGACCGGCTGCATCTTACCCTCGGGCGTTTCCAGCAGCAGCGTGACCGGAACGGTCTGGCCGGCGAAACCCTCGATGCGCGCCGTGCCGCGCACGGTCAGTTCGTTCTTGACGTACACCGTCTGGTTGACCGACAGATCCTTAAGCGCGACGTCGCGTGCCTGGCCCAGACCGCGCGCTTGGCCCAGGGGAAACGTGTAGAGCGGATAGCCCAAGTCGGCCAGCCGCCGCGCGGGCCCTTGGGGCGCCAGATCGCGCGGCGCGTAGGCCCGCTGCGCGCCGTCGCTCAACAAGATCACGCCCGCGAAGCGCTTGCCGGCCTCGCGCCGCAAGACGTCTTCCAGGGCGGCGCCGATGGCCGTTTGCCGGCCGTCGGGCGTGTCGTTCAGGTCGAGCGTGCCTTGCGAGAAATCGAGCGGATGCAGCTCGGCATCGAAGGTGTAGATCTTGACTTCCAGTTGCTCGGCGATTTTTTGTAGCGTCGGCAGCGATTCGTCGATGGCCGATCGCAGCACTTCCCAGCGGGTTTTGCCTCCCACCGCATCGGCGATCATCATGCTCCGCGAACGGTCGACCAACAGCACCAAGGTCGCGGATTGCCGCTTGGATTGGGTGGTTACCAGCGCCGGCCGCAGCATGGCGCACATGGCCAGCACGATCACCGCCAGCCGCAATGCGACGAGCGTCCACCGCCGCGGCGGCGAAAGTTTATGGCGCGGCAAGCCCAAAAGCGTGAGCAATAAAACCAGCGCCAACACCGCGGCGCTTGTCAGCCCATAACCACCGACTGGATTGAAATACCACTGGCTCATGACGGCACGACCGAAACGGGTTTCGCGTCCGGTTTCGCGGCCGCGGCGCGCGAGGCGATGCGGGCGGCAGGCGACTGTTTGACCGCCGTGTCGTAGTCCGGATAAAAGCGGTTGGAGAGCACCTGCTCGCAGCCCAGAATAATTACCAACAGCACGATCAAGTAGGGAAACAATTCCTGTCCCACGCGCCCCGCGCTGACATTGCGATCGATTTCATCGCGATTGCGAGCCAGCCGGAACGGCGTTTCGCCGAACACGGTCTGCAGGTCCTCGCTGCTGATGCGATTCAATTGGCTCGTGTCGGCCGGCAGGTTGACGCTGAATCCCAGGTCGACCCCTTGTTCGCCGCCGCCGGCCTGAATGCGATAGTTGCCCGGCACTTCGGTGGAGGTCACGAGAATGGCGTGCTGCTTTTCGTCCGCAGGCGTGCGAATCGAATCGCCGCGCGGCGTGGTCAAGATAAAGATCGGGTAGCGGTCGGCCGGATCCAAACGCACGACCGCGGTGTCGCCGGCCACATAGTTCAATCGTTCCTGGCCGCTGCCCACCAGATACACCAAGGCGCCTTGGGCCAACATCTGGAATGGCCACGCGCCTTCGGCCGTCGGCAGCAGGTTCCATGCGTCGGCCTGGGCCAGATCCGAAACCGGCGTGGTCATCGTCAACACCCGCCCCTGGCCGACCGGCCGTTCCAGCAAGGCCGGCTGATTGTTCGAAAACGCCAGCACCACGCCCGCTCCCGGGGCCAACTGGAGTTGCCAGTGGCGGAACACGGGCATCAATTCCCAGGGAATCGAGTCGGACACGGCGCGAAACTTGGCCAGCAGCGGGTGCTGAAAGTTCTCGGGCGCCAAAACCACTTCGCCACTTGCCCGCCACTGCCGCACGAGTTTTCCGGGCAGCAAGGCCTGCGCGACCGGCTCGTTGAAGGAATCGATGGGCGTGGCGTTGCGCCCCAGAAAAATGCCCAGTCCGCCGCCGGCCGAAACGTAGGAGTGCAGCTTCTGCCAGACGGCGGGCGCCAGCGGGCGGGGATCCACCAGACACACGGCGGCATAGCCCTCGAGCGGTTTGTTGGCCAGCTCGTCGATCGAGACGACCTCGCAATCGAATGCCGCTTCGCCTTTGATGCGAATGGCGTAAGGCGCCAGCGCCTGCGAAATGAAGAGGGCGTAATCGTCCGGCGAGCGCGAGGCATCTCGCGGCGCCGCCAACAGCACGCGCCACGCGGGCCGCACGTCGACGGTAAACGACCGCAGATCGTCGCAGGCCAATGCGTCTTCGCCGACGATTTTCAAATAACCCTGCTGAATGCCGGTGGCCAGGCCCCGCAATTGAAAATCGGCCTGTTGCGATTCGCCGGCGCGAAAGGTCAATGGCTGTTGGCCACGCATGTTGGCCTGGCGCGATTCACGATCGAGCAGATACAACTCGAGGGTCCGCTCTCCATCGGGGCCGGCGTGTGCCACGTCGGCCTGAATCCGCAGTTCGCCGTTCTTCGAGATCACTTCGCCGGACAGGCGCAGGTTGCCGATGCCGAAATTGTTCGGGTCTTGGACGCCCACGTCGATCACATAGATACCGATGCCAGAGAGCTCCTTGAGTTGCGATTGCAGATCGCGCATGGCGTCGGACGACCAGGCCGATAGCGTCAAATCGGTAAAGACGTAGACTTCCTTGCGTTGTTTCTCGCTTTCGTTCACCCGTTTGAGCGCGGAGGCCAACGCAAAACCAAGCGGCTGCGTCATGGTGGCGGCGTCGAGCCGATCGATCCGCTGCCGGGCTGCTCCCACGTCGACGGCAAACGTGGCCGACGCCGTGCGCGAATCGACCACCGCTACTTCGCTCTCGGGGGGAAGCTGCGGCAACAGCCATTGGGCCGTCTCTTGGGCGACCTCCAGCCGGGTTTGGTTGTGCTGCCGGTATTGCATTCGCGGGTTGACGTCGAACACCAGGGCCGCCGCCACCGGCGCTTCCTGATCGCCCAACACGCCCGAGGCCACGATGCTGGGCCGCGCCAGCGCCAGGGCCAACAAGCCGATCACTGCACAGCGTAGCGCCAAGAGCAGCCAATGACGCAACTGCATCTGGCGGCGGTTGGCGGTCTGGCGCAACTTGATGAACCGCAGCGCGGGAAATTCCAGATGTTTCGGCTGCTGTCGCATCAGCAGGTGCAGCACGATCGGCACGGCAATCGCCAGCGCTCCTCCCAAGAATGCCACGTGCAAAAAGGTCATTCGAGTCGAGCCTTGTCTTGCCTGCCGAACGAGCCGACCAAGAGGAGGCCGCTGTTGGCGAAATTGGGCCGGAAAGACCGTTGGTTTTTCAGTGCAGCCGTCATCAGTACCTCGCCCGGCGGCTGACCAGGTATTCGGTCAACGCCCGATCGAACTGCATGCTGGTGTCGAGCTGCACATAATCGACGCCGCATTGGAAGCATTCGCGGCGATACATTTCGCAAAACCCCTGGATTTCGCTGAGGTAATCGGAGCGGAAGCTGCCGGCGTCGACTTGAATTTTTTCGCGGGTCTCCGGCTCTTCGAATTCGATGACTCCGTCGAACGGAAAGCGAACCTCGGCTTCGTCCAGGATGTGAAACAAAATCACGTCGTGGCCGCCATGCCGCAAGCGGCGCAAGGCGTGCATCACCGGCTCTGGATCGGCGAACAAGTCGGTAAACAGCATCACCAGGCTGCGGTGCCTGAGCATGGCCGCGATTTGAGTCAGACTTTTGGCGATGTCGGTCGGGCCGCTGGGCCGCAAATTGGCCAACAGCGACAGGACGTTTCCCAGTTGGGCCCGCTTGGAGCGCGGCGGCAAACTTTGCCGGACTTTCTCGTCGAAGGTGATCAAGCCCACCGGATCCTGCTGGTGGATCATCAAGTAGCACAGGGCGGCGGCCAGACAGATGCCGTAGTCGAACTTGGTCAACTCCTGGCGATACGTGTAGCCCATCGAGCGGCTCAGGTCCATCACCAGGTAGCCGGTGATGTTGGTTTCCGCCTCGAACTTCTTGATGTAGTACTTGTCGGTCTTGGCGTAGACCAGCCAGTCGATGTCCTGCGGATCGTCGCCGGGCGTGTATTTGCGGTGCTCGCTGAATTCGACCGAAAAGCCGTGAAACGGGCTGGCGTGCAGGCCCTGCAAAAAACCCTTGACGATGAACTGGGCACGCAGATCCAAGCGGGCGATCTGCCGGATCACCTCAGGCTTCAGATATTGTTCAACGGCGGGCATGCGTGCAACACTCGCATTCTCAAGGCGCCAACCAGCACCGGCTGCCCACTCGATCTCTCGGGCTAAACTAACTGGAGAATTTCGGGATATCCGGCGTGGGGATTTCGCGCAACAGCCTTTGGATCACGTCCTCGGTCGTGAGGCCTTCGGCCTGGGCCTGAAAATTCGTGCTCACGCGATGCCGCAGCACCGGAATGGCCACTTTGCGGACGTCCTCGATGGCCACCGAGAACCGGCCGTCCATCGCCGCCAGCGCCTTGCCCCCGTGAATCAAAAACTGGCCGGCGCGCGGTCCGGCTCCCCAATCGACCAGCTCGCGCACGAAGTCTGGGGCCGCGTCGCTCTTGGGCCGCGTCGCGCGCACCAACCGCGCAACGTATTTGATGATGTATTCGCTCACCGCCACCGAACCGACCAGCTTTTGCAAATTCAAAATCGCCCGGCCGGAGAGCACTTTGCGAATTTCGGGCTTTTCGTTGCGCGTGGTGGCCGACAGGATCGCCTCCTCCTCGTCGGCCGACGGATAATCGACTTTGATGTTGAACATGAATCGATCCAACTGCGCTTCGGGCAGCGGGTAGGTGCCTTCCTGTTCGATCGGGTTCTGCGTGGCGATCGTAAAGAATGGCTCAGGCAGCGGATACGTCGTTTGGCCCACCGTCACCTCGCGTTCCTGCATGGCCTGCAACAGCGCAGCCTGGGTCTTGGGCGGCGTGCGATTGATTTCGTCGGCCAGAACGACGTGATCGAACAAATCTTCGCGGCCGTGTTCACGCGCGGCCACTGTTTGCTGGTCGGCGTGCC
>JBGQKM010000191.1:0-11724 GCA_041499515.1 Planctomycetia bacterium
AACCTGTTCCAGCCCGCGCTCAATCCCTACGAGGGCACGGCGTATCGTGTGCTCACGCAAGCCCGGCGGGAAGCGGCTGAGTTTTTCGAAGAATGGCTTCGCTGACTGCGATGCAAAACCGTTCCTCTGTCGGCACCCTTGCACGACGGGCATGCGTCCACCGTAAGTTCCGAATCCCATGCGTCACGACTCATTGCGGAAATCAAGATTCCAGGAGCTCGTTGACCGGGCGGTTTCCGACGCGCGAAACTTGCCGGCCTTGAAACTATGAAGATCCAGCCTGCGAACTTCCGCGACTGCGGGTTCTGCCTCGGCCGTCGATCGGCTAATCGATCAAAACACGCAGACCGGGGCGCGCCGCTCTGAGCTTCTCCGCGCCGGCGCGAGTGGCGTCAGAACCTTCCAGAGACACTTGCTGCAAATTCGGCAGGCCTTTAAGATGTTCCAGCCCCGCGTCGGTGATGGCCGTGCCATATAGTTGCAGGTGCGTCAGCTTTTGCAGCGGTTCCAGGTGACGAAGGGCTTCGTCCGTAATTTTTACATAGCGAATTCGCCTGCCATCCTCGATCCGGTTGTTGTCGAGAAAAAGCCATTCCAGACTGGTCAATGCATTGAGTTGCTTGACACCCTCGTCGGTGATGTTCGTGTTCGTCAAGGACAAGACCTTCAACTTCGTAAGCCCGCGCAACTGCGCCAGGCCAAGATCCGTTATTTGCGTGTTGCTCAATCCGAGATGTTCCAGCATGCTGAGCTTGCCGACAGACTGCAGGCCCGCGTCGTCAATATTGGGCTCCCCCAGGCCGTCGCGGCGAAGTACCAAAAAATCCACGCTGGTAATCGCGCCGTCCTGATTTGCCTTCAACAGAGCACCGTACTTTGCCAGGGCCTTGGCCGGTTCCCGATCCTCTTGGCGCACCTTGGCGAGGTCCGCTTGTTCGCGACGCATCGTCGCCGGGGTACTGACGGGCTGTGTCTTCGCAGCCCCTTGGATGAGCGCCTGGAGATCTCGGCCGTCGTCGGCTTCACCGGTGGTGATCTGCAGGCTATTGACGAAATCCATCACCCGGATCCCCGCCGGGAAGGGGAGCAGAAACAATTCCTCGCTCAAGTCTGCGTTCCACCGCGACCGACCAACGTCGACCGTGACACGGTACAGATTAACGACCTGGCCTCGGTACTCGCCCGACTGGATGTTGTATTCATTTTGGGTCATGTCGATTGGAACCCAGACGCCGGGTTGCGCCTCGTGGAATTGATTGACCACCATTCGGGACGAAAGCAGTAGGTCCTCTCCCTCTCGACGGTATTTCTCGATCTTGCCAGGCAAGAATCCATGTCGCCGATCGAGCCATACGCGAAACTCTAATTGCTTCAAAGACGGACCGCCTCCGACGGGCAACAGAACACCGACCAGGTCGGCGTCCGGTTTTTCGTTTTCGATCAGCTTTGTTCCGGGCCGTTCGCGGACGAGAGACTGCAGCGGCATCATCCCTATCAGGTCTCCCAAGTAGTTCCGGTATTCCTCGCACGCCTGCACGCGAAATTCCCGACTTTGTTGGATCGTTCCTTGGTGTGCTTCATTCAGGCTGCGGACGATTGTCCCGTTGTCGACGGTCACCGTGTTCTGATTGCGATTCGCTTCATCGCGCTCGGTCTCGACGCGGCGCTTGCCGTCATGCGCCCGAACCTGGCGAAACAGGCTCTTTCGTGTTTTAGGCTCCTCCCCAGGCTCCAAAGGGCGCCATTGCATCATCTTGGTGATGCTCGGTTGGTCGAGGTCTTTTTTGTCCACGATCACTGTTTTCATCGGAATCGTCAGAAGCACGGTCAAACGCACATCGTAAGACGCTATCGCCCGCCGTGTTTTTTCCAAGCCATCCAAAGCTTCTTTGAGCAACGCCGGCTTGCCTTCGGCGACTGGCTGATCCGCCTTGGCGTCGGCGCCTGCGGTGGATTTGTCTGGCGCATGGTCGCCGTTGGCGGACGTCGCCGGCGCTTCAACGCCAGCCGGAGCGACGGACGACGCTGTCTCAACATTTGTCTTGGCCCGCTCCCGGGTGTTGCCTTCGGACGCCTGGCTACTGTTGGTTTGCGCAATGGACGGATCGGCTGAAGCGTGTGCCACAACGATAACGGCCAACAGGAGTGTGCCGCAGAGGATTCCAAGCGTGCACGACCCGCGGACCATGCGCGAGGCATTGTATTGACGGTTTCCTTGCGTCCGCTGGATGGCCTCCAGCCGGCGAGAGAGATTGCCGCGACGCACGACCGCCAGCCCAAGTCCGAACGAGCCGCGCATCGTCGGCGCCGAGGCGACCGTCAACAGTGAATGAGCGTAAGCGTCGACGTCCCCGAGAGCGTAGACCGCAAAATCGTCGCAGGCGCGCTCGCGAACGAAACTAATCCGTCGCCGGGCCAGCCAAATCAGCGGATGAAACCACCATGCCGCCTCCGCGATGCGCTGCGCCCATTGCCAGGCGCAATCTGCGCGCACGAGATGCGCCAGCTCGTGGACCAGTATCGCATCGAGAACCGTGTGAGAGTTTTCTGCCGCCAAATGTGCGGGAATGACGATCGCGCGGCGCCAGACGCCAAGCGCCAGGGGCACGTCGATCTCGTCGCTTTGCAACAATCGCACTGGAAAACGTAGCGTCGTCGCGATGGTGCGAGTGAACCGCGGTTTTCCAACGCCGCCGCCGCCCGGAGCAGCCAGCCAGTGGTCCGATTGCCAATAGTCCAGTCGCTTGATCCATTCGTTACCCCTTACGGGCACGGCCCCGCGCACCAGGCGGTCGACCGCCCGCCAACTGGCGGCCAGCCGCACCAGGACAGCCACCAGGCCCGCTACGTAGAGCCAGCCCAGTATGTCCCAAAGAGTATGTTTGCCGATGGTGAGCGAAGTCGCATCCCCTTGACCCGGCAGCACGAGGCTCTGGCCCGCAACTCCGTTGGCCAACGAATGTCCGTTGCTGAAATCGCCGGCCGGTCGATCATCGGAATGCAAGTGGGCATCGTTAGCAGCGACCGTCGATGCACGGACCGTTGCGGAGCCATTCGGACCATCCGGCGACCGAGAAGCCAACAACGGCAACTCCCATTGGGGCAGCAAAAGAGTCGCGACAGGCAAGACCACAAGGGCCACGAGCACCGCGTTCCACAATGCGGCCGCCGTCAAGACCCATCGTCGGCGCAGCAGGGCGTCGACCGTGAAAGCCGCGACGAGCAGGCAGGTGACCTTCACCAATAGTCCGGCAATTAAATTGACGTTCATTGTCAGCCTCCTTTGCGTTTGCGCTGCTTGAGCGACTTGCGAAGCTGTTGAAGTTGACCCGGCGAGAGCTGCTCGTCCTCCACCAGGCACTGCACGAGCTCTTGAACCGAACCGCTGAAGAAGCGTGCCAACAGACTCTGGGTGGCTTTAGACTGTACGCGCTTGCGGGCGACGATTGGCTCATAGATCGCGGGCTGGCGTCCGCGGATACGCACATAGCCTTTTTCTTTCAGGATTCGAAGCAACGTCCGCACGGTCGAATCGTGGGGCGTATCGGGCAATGCATTGCGGACCGATTCGGCCGTTAACGGTCCTTGATTCCAAAGGACCTCCATCAACTGGGCCTCGCGGTCGGTAAGGAGCTTAGCGGGGGAACGGGCCATAGCCAAAAACCTCGGTGGCCTGCGCGGCGTCCGCGCGGTTTCAGTTAATGAATTAACGGAATGTTACCGATTGTGGAATACGCTGTCAAGCTGACGGCGTTAATTCTTTAACGTGGGCCGCTGAGACAATTCCCAGTACAAATCCTGCTTGCCAGCGGAACGCGTCCATGCTGGACCAAGCATGGGTTCCTTTGCCGCCACCCATGCACGACGGGCCTGCGTCGACCATACGTTCCGTCTCCCGTGCGTCAAAACTCTTGACGGAAATTGAGATGCCGGGCACTCGCTGAAGGGGCGGCTTTCGACCACGCGCGGCGCTGGGCCGCGTGCATCACTCGGCGCGATGCCTGACGCGCACGCGGCGCAAAATCTGCATCGCCGCTTTCCCGAATCGTCCGCCGGATCGGCCGGACCCACTTGACTTGCGACGCTCGAACCGCATACTCACTTTACGGCGGTCAAGAATGGCGGAGCGTTTTTTCAAATCAGGCTTGCGGAGTTGAAGACATGGCTCGCCCGAAGATCAGCATTGTCGGCGCCGGAAACGTCGGCGCCACGACGGCCCACTGGTGCGCGGCTGCGGAGCTTGGCGACATCGTGCTGTTGGATATTCCGCAAGTGGGCGACATGCCCAAGGGCAAGGCGCTCGATTTGATGCAAGCCTCGCCGATCATGGGCTTCGACGCGCGGATCGTCGGCACGAGCGATTATGCCGACACGGCCGGCAGCCAGGTCGTGGTGATCACGGCCGGCATCGCGCGCAAGCCGGGCATGAGCCGCGACGACTTGCTGGGCACCAACGCCAAAATCGTCGGTTCGGTCGCCGCCGAGATCAAGGCCACCAGCCCCCAGGCGATCCTGATCGTGGTGAGCAACCCGCTGGACGCCATGGTGCAGCGCGTGTTGCAAGTCAGCGGGTTTCCGTCGAAACGGGTGCTCGGCCAGGCCGGCGTGCTGGATACGGCCCGTTATCGCACGTTTCTGGCCATGGAATTGGGCGTGAGCGTCGAGGACATTTCGGCCCTGCTGATGGGCGGGCACGGGGACACGATGGTGCCGATGCCCAGTTGCACCTCGGTCGGTGGCATTCCAATTGGGCGACTGCTCGACGCCAAACGCCTTGAGGCGATCGTCGAGCGAACCCGCTCGGGCGGAGCGGAAATTGTCGGATTGCTCAAGACCGGCAGCGCCTTTTACGCGCCGGCCGCTGCCACCGCGCAGATGGTCGAAGCGATCATCCGCGACAAGAAGCGGCTGATTCCTTGCGCCGCCTACTGCGACAAGGAGTACGGCGTGGGCGGCTATTACGTCGGCGTGCCGGTGATTCTCGGCTCAGGGGGCGTCGAGCGGATCGTCGAGTTGGAACTGACCGCGCAAGAGCGGGCCGATTTCCAAAAGAGCATCGCCGCGGTGAAAGAGCTCGTGGCGGCGATGAACGCCTTGCCCTTGTAAGTTTCCACGACATTTTCCGGCGCAAGCCAAGCGCCGCGAAAGGACTCAAAAACAAACGCGTTGCTAGCATGCTGGCAGTCGCGGGATGCGAGACGGGGAAAGCAGTTGCCAGCTACGGTTCGACACGCGTCGGCCCTTGGCGTTGACAGTGTCAAAATGCTGGAGTACAGTCCTCGACTTGTTCGTCCCAGGTGCCTTTCGACGTGTTTTGTCTTCTCAAGCAGGGAGCTGGCCGATCGTGCCGGGAGCGAGTGGGTGGATTTAGGCGAAACGCTGGGGACGTGTTCATGCCGAGTCTCGCCATGCTGCTACTGAGTACGTTGATCGGCGCACTGGCCGTCGGGCTGACAACCGCGGCCCCCGTTGCGCCACCGCCAGCATCGGCCGCCTCGGGGCAAAGTGCCGTTGGCGGCTTCGAACCTGGGGTCGCGCCGCGGGATTGGCAGAGCATCGTGCTGCACCACTCGGCCACGCGCGGCGGCAACGTGGCCTCGATCGACGCCGTGCACCGGCGGCAAAAAGACCGCTGGGGCAACCCCTGGCTGGGTATCGGCTATCACTTCGTGGTGGGCAATGGGCGGCAGATGGCCGACGGTGAGATTCAACCCACGTTTCGCTGGTCGAAGCAATTGCCCGGCGCACACGCCGGAGAACGAAACTACAACGAACATGGGATCGGAATCTGCCTGATCGGTAATTTTGACGAGTCGGCCCCCACGGACAAGCAAATGGCGGCGGTCCGCGGCTTGACCAAGTCCCTGGCCCAGCGCTACGCGATTCCGCGGCAGCGCGTGTTGCGTCATCTGGATGTCCAGACGACGTTGTGTCCCGGTCGGTTGTTTCCCTGGGAACAGGTCGTGGCCGACGTTCCGCCGGCCGAAGGCTCGTAGATTCGCGACCACTTCCAAGCGACGCTCGTTTTTCTGGTGAAATTCATTAACCCCGCGATGACGACGACATGAATCGTATTTATCATTTGGTCGACGACGCGTTGAGCCTGGCCCTGATTCCCTCCGCGACCGCGGCCGTCCTGGCCCCCGAACCGGCCGGCGAATCCAACAGCTCGCATTGCCTTTTCACGCCGCTGCACTACGAACGCAATTACTCCTACCCTTTGATTGTTTGGCTGCATGGGCCGGATGACGACGAGCATCAGGTCGCGCGGATCATGCCGCTGGTCAGCACGCGCAACTACGTGGCCGTCGGGCCGCGGGGCACGTTGCGCTCGCCGCGCGGAGAGGCCGGATTTCGCTGGTCGCAGAACGAGCGGCAGATCGTGCTGGCCGAGCAAGGCGTGATGTCGGCGATCGCCGCGGCGCGACGCTGGCTGAATATCGCTCCGGCGCGCATCTATCTGGCCGGCTTCGCTTGCGGCGGCACGATGGCCCTGCGCATCGCGCTGAACCAACCCCAGGCTTTTGCCGGCGTGCTGTCGATCGGCGGCGCGTTTCCGACAACGTTGCGTCCGCTGGGCCAACTGCACGCCGCGCGGCGGTTGAAGGTTTTCTTGGCCTCCGGCCGCGACAGCCGTCGCTATCCAGAAGCCCAGGTTTGCGACAACCTGCGGTTGCTGCATTCGGCCGGCATGTCGGTCAATTTGCGCCTGTACCCCTGCGCCGACGACTTGACGACCAACATGCTCTCGGACATGGACCGTTGGATCATGGAGCAGATTGCCTCGCTCCAGCCGGTCCCGCACGACATGCCCAGCCCTCGTTCCGGCGGCAAGTAAGCGGAAACAACCCCTGGCCGCCGGCCGCGTCCGTGCTCCCGCCATCTTGCTAGCACGCGGTTCTTCTTGTCGCGCCAGCACGTCTCAACGCGGATTGACCCGCTCGGGCCTTTCCAGTACAACTCCGCGACTTTTCCCGGCCCGCGTTGGCGTGGGCCCCGAGCGCGGCTGTTCTGGCCGCCGGACGAAGTGAAACGTGTTCCCAGCCATCCGACGGATGTGTAAGCCGTGGCCATTCGCGCGCCGACGCGTGCACGGTTCGGCTGCCGCGTTTGATGAACCGTAGCACGACGGATCGACAGAAAACCAAAGATTCTTGAACATGCCCCAACGCGAATCGATCGAACAGCCGCCTGCGAATCTCGGTCTGCTCGCCCGGCTCCAGCAACTGCTGGCGCCGGCGCGACTGTGGATCACGGCGCATCCGCGGGTCGGTCTGGCCGCGGCGGGTGGCTCGATCGTCCTGTTGGCGCCGCTGGCGATCATCGTCGGCTACCGGATTCTCGCGGTGCCGGTGGAGCCCCCCAAGCCGCCGGAATGGTCGCTGGCCGACGCGGTGACCGCGCTGGACGACGGCGATTTCGGGCTGGCACAGCGGATTGCCGCGCGGTTGCGACAGTCCTTGCCCGAAAGCGAGGCCGGCGACGTTGCGTTCGTGCAGGGTGCGGCGGCGGCCTACGAAGCCGAACAGTATTTGGGACGCGAACGCAAAGCCCTGTGCCTGCTGGCGGCCAATTACCTGGAAGACGCACGCCAGCAAGGATTTCCCGAGTCACGCCAGGCCGAGGGCCTGTTTCTCTTGGGCAAGAGTTTGAATCTGTCGGGAAAATTTGCCGAAAGCCGCGGCCCGCTGGACGAAGCCCTGGAAATGGATTTGGACCCGCAACAACGCTCTGCGGTGCACTGGATGCTGGCCGAGGCGTATAGCAAGGACGCCAATCGTGACCTGCCCAGGGCCTTGGAGAACATCGCGGCCTACCTGAGCGGCGAAGGCCTGGAACCCACGGAGCGCCATCAGGGCCTGCTCGAGGAATTGCGCATCCGATACCAGTCGAACGACGTGGCGGGCTGCGAAGCCGTGCTGGCGAAGATTCCGCACGAAGCGATCGTCCGTCCCGATGCCGAGTTGATCCGCGGTCGGATCGTGATGCGGCAAGCGCAGCAATTGCGGCGCGAGTCGGAGCAAAAACCGTCGGAGGAAAACAAGCTGCTGGTCAAGCAAACGTACGAGCGAGCGATTCAAATCCTGCGGCATGCCCAGGATGATCCGCTGGGCGACAAGGCGATCCGCCGCTCGATGTACTTGATTGGCGTTTGCTTTTTCGAGATGCAGGACTATCCGGCCGCGTTGGCCCAGTTCGAACGCACGCGCAAAGTTTGGCTCAATACACCGGAAGGCATGGCGGCCGCTCTGAGCGAGGCCGATTTGCTGCGTCAAGCGGGTCGTGGCGACGACGCGATGCCCGTTTATCAGAGTCTGCTGGGCGCGGCGAGAGATCCGTTTGCCAATGCCTGGATCCCGCCCGATCAATTCCGCGCTCGCGTGATCGGCGCGTTTCGGCAGTATTTGCTCGACAACCAGTTCGAAAACGCGGTGGCGTTGGGCGCGGCGTTCACGCCGTTGTTTCCGCCGGCCCGAGCACTGGAATATGAGGCCGACGCCCTGCAGGACTGGTCGACCAAATTGCGGGTTGACGCCGACGGTCTCAATGAGCCGGAGGCCACCGCCGCGCGTCGCAAGAGTCGCGAACTGCGGCGCAGGGCAGGGCGGTTGTTCGGCCGTCTGGCCCAGTTGGATTTCACCACGCGTCAGTACCCCGACGACGTGTGGCGCTCTGGAGAAGCGTTTTTGGAAGGCCATGACTTCCGCTCGGCGGTCAGCGCGTTCGAAGAGTATTTGAAATACGAACCGCGCCGCCGCAGGGCATTGGCCTTGATCCACTTGGGCGAATGCATGTTGGCGCTCGATCGGCTCGAGGAAGCGCTGTCGGTATGTCAGGAATGCATCCAGTTCTATCCGACCGACGCCGCCAGTTATCAGGCCCGGTTGATCACCAGCAATGTCTACTTGGAAATGGGCCAGGTCGCGCCGGCCGAAGCCGTGTTGCGCGAGAACCTCAACGGCGAACTGCTGACCCCCGAGAGCAAGGAATCGCGCGATTCGCTCTTCCGACTTGGCGAATTGCTGCAAGCGGACGGACGCTATGAGGAAGCGATCCAGAGGCTGCGCGAAGCCGTGGAACGCTATCCCGAAACGCACGACGCCGTGCGGGCTCGCTATCTCATTGGCGAATCGTATCGCAAGATCGCCCAGAGTATTCAGGAAAAACTGGCAAAAGACACGATTGAGACGACCCGGCAAGCACACTTCAAAGAACTGCACAAATGCCTGACTTCGGCCGTGGAACATTACACGCAAGTGCAAGAAAACTTGAGCAGCCGCCAGGAGCGCATGCGATTGTCGCCTCGCGAACAGGTCATTTTGCGCAATTCGTACTTCTCGGTGGGCACCGCCTGGTTCGACCTGCACGAGTACGAAAAGGCAATCCGCGCGTATTCCGCTCTGGTCAACATGTACCAGCACGACCCGGTAACCCTGGAAGCTTTCGTGCAAATTGGCAATTGTTATCGACGATGGAACAAGCCGATCGAGGCGCGCCGCACCGTCCAACAAGCCAAACTCGTACTCAATCGCATGAGTCCGACGGCGACTTTCAACGACGTGACCAACCATACGCGACGCGAGTGGGGAGACCTGCTCGATTGGCTGGGCACGCTGTAGGCCACTGAAACGCATCCCATTTGCGAACAAGCTCGATGTCCACCGAAACCGAACAACTCTCCGGCCTGATCGATGCCAAGCACGCCTGCTTGAGCCAGCTTTGCCAACTCGGACAGCGGCAACTGGAAAGCATCGGCGCCGCCGATTTTTCGCAACTGATCAAGATCTTGGCGGCCAAACAGCGGCTGTTGGTCGGCATGCAGAACATGGAACGCCAGCTCGATCCGTTCAGAAACCAATCTCCCGAAAGCCGCGCGTGGCCCAGCGCGGAAAAACGCCGGCACTGCGCGGCCGTGGCCCAACAGTGCGAAACCTTGCTGAGCGAAATCGTGGCCCAGGAACAAGAAAGCGAACGGCTGCTCAAGCAGCAGCGCGACGATGCCGCCCAACGGCTGCAACAGTCGCACACCGCGTCGCAAGCTCGCGGCGCCTACAACGGCTCGGCCGATTGCGCGACCAGCCAACTCGACCTGTATTCGGAAAACTAGAGGCTCACATGGACCAACCCAAGTTGTTTCCCGATCCCATGTCGCTCGACCGCCGGGCCGAACTGGAACAGGTCCTGGCCGCCTGGCACGGCGCCACGCTGCGACTCGAACAGACCCACGAAGCACTGCGCACCGAAGTTTGCCGGCTGACCGACGAACTGGAAGTCAAAAACCGCGAACTGGCCCGCAAAAATCGTCTGGCCGATCTGGGCCAAATGGCCTCGCACGTCGCCCACGAAGTGCGCAACAACCTGGTGCCGGTCACGCTCTACTTGAGCCTGCTGCGACGGCGATTGTCGGACGACTCGGGCAGCGGCGACATCTTGGACAAGATCGAATCGGGCTTTTCGGCGCTGGACGCCACGGTCAACGACCTGTTGAATTTCACCTCCGACCGCGACCCCAAGCTGCAATGGGTCATCGTGCGGCAAGTCGTCGACGACGTCTGTGCGTCGCTGGCGCCGCAGCTCTCGGCGCAAGACATCGAAACGGTGACCGACGTGCCGCGCAACTTGGGCGTCTTGGCCGACCGCAACATGCTCCGCTGCGCTATTTTGAATCTGACCTTGAACGCTTTGGACGCCATGCCCGACGGCGGCCGGCTCGTGGTCACCTCGTTTATCGGACGAAACGGTCTGGAACTTGAAGTGGCCGACAGCGGCCCGGGTCTCAGCGACGAAGCGCGGCGCCGCGCGTTCGAGCCGTTCTTCACGACCAAGAGCGGCGGCACCGGCCTGGGCCTGGCCATCGTGTATCGCATTGCCGAGGTTCATGGCGGCGACGTGCTGGCCACGAACTGTCCCGAAGGCGGCGCGGCCTTCACGCTGCGATTTCCTCAACGCGCCCGGGAGGCAGCCGCATGAACGCACGATTGCTCACGACCGCCAGTCAACCCGCCCCCGACCGAGTGGCCGGACGCGTCCTGGTGGTCGACGATCATGCCAAGGCCCGCGAGTCGATGGCCGACATTCTGCGCCAGTCGGGCCATCAGGTTCAGTGCTGTTCCAGTGCCATCGAAGCCCTGGGCCAGCTCGACACGGAAAGCGTCGACGTCGTGATCACGGACTTGAAAATGCCCGGCATGACCGGCCTGGAATTCATCCACAAACTGGAACACCGGCCGCACGGGGCCCAAGTGCTGATGGTCACCGCCTACGCCACGGTGGCCTCGGCGGTTGAAGCGATGCGACATGGCGCGTTTGATTACATCGAAAAACCGTTCGGCGCCGAGCAACTGGAAACGCTCGTGGATCGGGCCCTGCGGCACGGCCGCCTGCTCGATCGGGCCGGCGGAATCCCCGGCCGCGGCGGCGCGTCGGTCGCCATGATCGGCAGCAGCGTGGCGATGCAGACGCTCCGCGCGCGCATCGCGCAGGTGGCCCCCACGGCCGAGACCGTGCTGATCACCGGCGAAAGCGGGACGGGCAAGGAGCTGGTGGCTCGCTCGCTGCACGCGGCCAGCTCGCGGCGCGACGCGGCGCTGGTCAGCCTGAACTGTCCGGTGCTCTCGGCCCACTTGATGGAAAGCGAATTGTTCGGCCACGAAAAAGGCGCCTTCACCGGCGCCGATGCGCCCCGCACGGGACGCTTCGAACTGGCCGACGGCGGCACGAGTC
>JBGQKM010000192.1:0-11692 GCA_041499515.1 Planctomycetia bacterium
TGGCTTTGCCAACTCGCCCTTTGTCACGTTCAATTTCGACTACAACCGGGATAAAGCGGTCAACGCGACCGACGAGCTCATTTCCCGCAACAACAACACGAACTTCCTCACCCAGTTGAAGTTCATCAACGTCAGCGGCGCCGGACCGTTCGCGGCGCTGCCGCCGGACGGCCCGTCGGCCGGTACGGCGACCACCACGACCACGACCGCAGCCACTGCCGACTCCGGCGTCTCCTCGGCCCTGGCCAGCACCTCCACCAGCACCATCTCGACCTCGTCGGTCAACGGTGATCCGGGTATTGCTTTTGGTTTGACGGCAAATTCGGCCTTGCGGCAAGGGCTGGAAAGTGCCAATGCCGATTGGTCAGGCCAAATCGACGATCCACTTTTAGAACTGCTTGCGATTGGTCGATGGCAATCGGGATCGCGGCGCCGTTAAATGCCGCTGCGCCCGTGTCTGGGGATCATTCTCGATCCTCACACGCGCAGCCGTTCGCTTTCCAGTCGCTTCGCCACGAAATCCAGGGCTTTTTCAGCTTGGCGGTTGTAATAATCGAAGCCGTGGCCGCCACCACTGGTTTCCAGGTCGCACTCGTGGGGAATGCCCAGCGCGGCGAGTTTCATCCGCAACTTCTCGGCGCTCTCGTGCCAGCGCAGATCGGTCGGATCGCAACAGAACCACAGGTTTCGCGGCCAGTTCAACGGATGCACGTGAAGCGTGGCCGTGTCCTGCCGGGCCGCTTCACGATCGGCATACATCAGCGGCAACGTCTCGTCCCCCTCGTCCATCCGCAGGTGATAGTCGATGGCCGGCGAAATGGCGGCCGCGACCGGAAAGAGCCGCGGGTGCTTGAACGCCAACCGCAACGATCCCTGGCCGCCCATGCTGGTGCCCAATAGCGCGATCCGCGGCGGTTTGGCTTGCCAGCGGTCGTCGATCCAAGCCAGCACGTGCTCGATCACATAGCGCTCGGCCGTCACGAGCGGATCGAACTCTTCGCAGATCTTGTCGGTCCACCAACTGCGCGCCGTGCGCGGACAAACGACCCGCAGACCATGCCGGTCGAATTGGCGGACGAAGGCCGGATGCTCACTCAAGCGGTTGAGGTGGACGCCGTGCAAGTAGATGACGACGTAACCGTGCGGGCTCGGCCGCGGCGGCTCATAAACATCGCACGCATGGCCGGCCAGTTCGACCTGCGACCAACTTCCCGTTGTTTGCGTCACGGCGGCTCTTGCGGTTCAAAGCAATCGACCAACGAAGTGTCCGCAATCAGTTTACTGGGTTCGGCATGCGTCCGAAAGTCGGCCGGCCGAGCGCGTCGGCGTCCTGCAGGTCTGGGGACGAACCGCGTGCATTGTCGCCACAAACGGAATTCTCGGAACGCAAAACCCGCACGACGCGTACCCCCTACCGCGAGTGGCTTTGAGGCCGGCCGCCGGGTTGTTTTGCTTTGCGTCGTGGCAGCCCGGCGCGTGCTAGATTCTCAAAGCCGGCACCGGTCGATCGGCCCGCGCCGCGGAGTTTTGATTCGCTTATCTCCACCAGGCGAGTGACCATCATGAAAACGACGCTGAAAGATTCCTCGTCGGCCGCGGCCACCGCCAGTGCTGGAATGCTTGGGCAAATATCCCCGGGTGATTCGCTGTCGGATGCCGACAAGTTTCAAGACATCTTCGAACATGCGACGGTGGGCATTTTCCGAACGACGCCCGAGGGTCGTTTTCTCCGCGTCAATCCCACGCTGGCTCGCCTGCTGGGATATTCGGCCGCAGACTTGATCGGCGACACGGCGCCCAAACTGTACGTCGACCCCTGCCGCCGCGCCGAATTTGCCCGGCTGGTGGACGCCAACAACGCCGTGATGAATTTTGAGTCGCAGATTTATCGCCGGTGTGGCGACGTGATCTGGATTTCGGAGAACGCCTGGGCCGTGCGCGACGCGCAAGGCGCCGTCAAGTTCTTCGAGGGATTCGTCGAGGACGTGACCGAACGGAAACGTCGCGAGGAGTCGGAGCGGCAGCGGGGAGCCGCCAGCGAGGCCCACGGCCGGCTGATGCTTGACATCAGCCATGAATTCCGCGCTCCGCTCGACGGCGTGATCGGCATGCTGGAGTTGCTCGACGGAACCGAATTGTCGCCGCAACAACGACAGTACGTGACGGATGCCCGTCTTTCTGCCGACAGGCTCCTAGGCTTGATCCAGCACGTCGCAAACCTTTCCGAACAGGAAGCCCCCGGCGCGCTTCGCAGACCCTCGCCGGCCGCGCAGAGCAAGCGCGAGTACCGCCCGCTCGTGGAGCGCGACGTGTTCGTGACCCAGCCGAGCGATCCGACCGTGTGGCTCGACAACGTCGACGCGCTGCTGGCCGGCAATCCAAGCCCGCCGCAACGCTAACGCGATCGGCCCGGCACGTCATGCCGCGCGTTTGGCCGGCGCGTCGTCGAGTGCCGTGCCGACGTGTCCCTTGGCCAGCCACGGATTCGGACCGATGCCAGGCAATGTCGCCGGATCCAAGTTCGCGGCCGGCCGCGCCTCAAAGTATCGCGTGGTTCGTGGCGCGGCCTCTTCCGCCGGACTCGGCACGCGCGCCAGACCGAAGAGCGTCAGCGCGCGAGCCGCCGACGACAGCGCGAACAACAGCAAGTACGCCTGCTGGCTTTTGCCTAGCCACACCAACAGCCCGCCCCCCAGCAAAGATCCGGCCGCGGTGGCCAGCGAGTTGGCGAAGTTGAATGTGGTTAGAATGCTCGTGCGTTCTTCCGGACGAATGGTTTCGAAAAACAGCAGCAGCATCGCCAACTCGTAGGCCGCCCAAGTCACGCCGGCCAAAACCTGCACCAGGATCAGAAACGGAAACGAGTTGGAAATCACCCACAATCCCGAGATCGGCACGATTCCCAGTCCGCCCAGCCACAGCAGTTTGCGCGTGCCGAAGCGATGGGCGAACCGGCCGAACGCCGGCAGCGAAAACGCCTTGGCGGCAAACGAAATGGCGATCAGGCTGACGTACGTGGCATACGACAGTTGCATCGGTCCGAGCATGTACGGCGTAAAGTAGGGCCCGGCAATTTGCGCCGCGGTTTGCACGGACAAAAAATAGAACAACAGCCGGCCGTCGCCCGCGCGACGCAGTCGGGTGAAGAATTCTGCCATCGAAACCTGGCGATGCCCATTGGCCTGTGGCCGAGGTTCGGATTGGCTGGCCAAGAGCGCGGCGGAAACCGCGCGACAAATCGACGCCAACAGAAACACCAGCGCAAAGGCCATCAAGCGACGGTCGGCCCAGTCCCCAATCTGCAAGCTCACTCCGCCGGCCACGAATCCCAATAGCGTGGCGATCTGGCAAACGCGCGTGCGACGTGAAAAGTAATGTGCGCGAATGCGCGGGGGCACCAGCGTGTCGATCCACGTGCTCCAGGCCGGACTGGTGCCCAGGCCCGAACCCCAATAGACGGCCGCCACGACAAACACCGCCAGGGTGGGCATGCTGCCCAGCAGAGCCGCCAGGCACAACGGCACGAAACTGAACGCCTGCAACACGGCACACAGCACGACCCAGCGGCGATGTGAGCCAAAAAAGCGCACCCCGACCGGAGAAATCAACTGCAACAGAGCTCCGGCCAACAGCGGAATCGTGGTGATCAGTCCGGCCGCCACCTGGCCCATTCCCATCGCCAGCGCGAAGGCCGGCAAGTAACTCTCGCCCACGCCCACCATGATGCTCGACGCGGCGCCTTCGCCTAAAATGGCCCGCAGGTCGCCGCGCAGCGCGCGATATCGGCCGCGGCGCAAGGGTCGTCGCGCCGTGCACGCCGCCCGGCAAACCGCCGACGAAGACTCCTGCTCGGCGATGGGGTTCAAAGAGAAAACTCCTGAGACATTGGCTGCCGGGCGTCCGGAATGCCCGACTCTGCCACGTGAAATGAGGCGGGATTATAGCGAGGCGGCCCGCCGGGGTGAATAGATTTCGCGCGGCGAGAAAACGGCCATTTTTTGCCGACCATTTGTGCTGCCAGGATGATTTCCGCTAAGTTGACGCTCGGTGGCGGGGGCAGGATTCGACGCGATATTTTTGTCCACAGCGGTAATACTTGAACAATCGGCGCAAGAGGCGCACGCATTGGCCAAGGAAGTGATCCTGGATGAATAACGATCCACAAGCTCGGCCGGACCGTCATGTCTTTCTGCTGGCGACTCTGGACACGAAAGGCCGCGAAGCAGCCTACGTTCGCGATTTGCTTTCAGGCTACGGCGTGAGCGTGCAGTTGGTCGACGCCGGCTGCTTGGGCGCGCCGACCGTGCACGCGGATGTCTCTCGCGAGGAGCTTTTTGCCGCCGGCGGAAGCGACGTCCGACGATTGGCGGCCGAGGGCGACCGTGGGCTGGCGGTGAGCGCCGCGGCGCAGGGAGCCGCGCGGTGGATCGCGCAGGCTCACGCGGCGGGTCGCGTCGCCGGAGTGATGGCCCTCGGCGGCTCGGCCGGCACCACCATCGGCGCCTCGGCCATGCGCGTGCTGCCGATCGGCGTGCCCAAGGTCATGCTCAGCACGTTGGCCTCCGGGCAAGTCCGGCACTATGTCGGCGACAAGGATATTCTCATGCTCAACTCGGTCGTCGATCTGTCGGGTCTCAATTGCATCACGCGACAGGTGTTGGGCGGCGCAGCCCGAGCGATGGCCGGCATGGTGCTGTTGGCAACCGACAACGCAGCGGCGGGTGAGCGGCCGCTTGTGGCGGCCACGATGTTCGGGGTCACCACGCCCTGTGTCGAACAGGCCAAAGCCATTTTGGAACGGGCCGGCTACGAGGTGCTGGTGTTCCACGCCACCGGCAGCGGCGGCCAGGCCATGGAATCGCTCATCGAAGAAGGCCTGATTGCCGGCGTGCTGGACATCACGACCACGGAACTGGCCGATGAATGGGTCGGCGGGGTGCTGTCGGCAGGGCCCGACCGCTTGACCGCGGCGGCGAAGCGGGGCGTGCCCCAAGTGGTCTCGGTCGGCGCTACGGACATGGTCAACTTCCACTCGCCGGCCAGCGTGCCGGAGCGCTTTCACGGCCGGACCTTCTATCACCACAATCCGAACGTCACGCTGATGCGCACGACGCGCGAAGAGTGTGCGCAGATTGGCGCTGACATGGGGCGTAAACTCTCAGCGGCCGTCGGCCCCGTGGCGGTGTTATTGCCGAGCCAGGGCGTTTCGGCCATCGACCGCGCCGGGCAGCCGTTCGACGACCCCGGGGCTCGCCGCGCGTTGTTTGCGGCGTTGCGCGACAACGGGCCCAATCTGGAAATTCGCGAACTGGATTGCCACATCAACGATGCGCAATTCGCGATCGCCGCGGCACAACGATTGCTTGCATTGATGGGGGCCCTGGCCCCGCGGCTCGGCGCTCCTACTTGAGCGGGCCGCGGATATCTGGCCGCCAGAAGCCTTGCGAATCTGGCAGGGGGACACACGGGGAGTTACAATGCGGGCTCCCGTGGGGCGTCGTTCGCACCAGCGGCACCAGGCCGGGCACCTCAATAGAATCGGAGTGACCAGCATGCGCCAATTATCCTTCGTGGCCGCACCGCTCGTGTGGCTTTTGACCACAGCCACGCTATTGGCACAAGCCGATCCGCTGGGGGTCATTCCCCACGACGCCCTGGGATTTGCCGTCATCAAAAACATCGCTGAAGCCGCGGCGCGGGTCGAAAAACTGACCCAAAAGATGCAAATCCCCGCGCCCAACTTGTTGACGATGGCCAAGTCGTATGCGGGCGCGGAAAAGGGCCTCGACGAGAAGGGCGGGATCGCCGCGGCGGTGCTGGCGGATCCAGACGACGAGGACCGCGGATATTCGTACGTGATCGTCGTGCCCGTGACCGATTACAAGGTCTTCATCGAACAATTCGATCCGGACGACATCGACGATCGGACGACCGAAGTCACGATTGCCGGCGAAAGTTATCTGGTGGCCAAGAAGGGCAACTTTGCCATGATTGGCGATCCGGAAAAGCCGGCCGTCTTGGAGCGAGTCTTGGCTTCGACGCAGGCCGTCGCCGCCAGCGTCGAGCCTCTGCGCGCTTGGATGGCCGAACAGCAGTTGGCGGTCGTCGTCACGCCAATAGGCAAAGCAACGCTCTTCAAAAAAATCCTTGAGTTGTTCCCCGAGCCCGCGGCGTTAAAGGCCAAGGAGAAAGACGACGACAACCAGGCGGCCGATGACGATTCGGCCGCGGAATTGCTGCCGTTGGCAAAGCGATTGACGGCTGCGGCCGAAGAGCAATTGACGTTTTTGACGTTGGGCGTGCGGATCGACGACGACACCTCGTTGCACGTCGCGGTCCGGTTGTTGTTCGCGCCCGACGGAAAGTTGGCGGCCTGGGCCCAAGAGATCCAGCCGCCGCCGCAGGGACTGCTGGCGGGGCTGCCGCCTGGAAAGTTTGCGATCGCCGCCGGCGGAGTGTCCGCGCAATTCAGCCCGGAAATCGCCGGCCTGATTGACCGCTTTACCGACATCGGATTGCGGCGACTGGGCTTGAGTGACGCGTCTCGCAAGGCGTTCTCCGAGGCCACGAAACGCCAGCAAACCAACAAGACTTTCACCAGTGTCCTGCTGGGGCTGATTCGCCCGGGTGACACGCTGCTGGCCGGCACCGTCTCGATAGAACACGTGAAAAACGCCGTGGAGCACATGAAAATCTCACGCGAGATCCTGGAAATCGTCCAGGCCGGATTCGAGAACAAGGCGGACGAACCGCTCTACGAGTTGAACGATATTACGGTCGGCGATTTGAAGGTGCTGGAAGTCGTCACCAACACCCGTTTGCTCATGGGCATGAACAACGCCCAACAGGCGCTGGCCGGGCCGTTGGAAGGGTTTTTCGCCAAATTGTTCGGCAGCGAAGGCAAGATGCGGCTGTACACGACGGCGGCCGACGATCACACGGTGATTGGCGCCTATACCAAGGAGCAACTGCAGCGCGCCGTCGCGCACGTGCGCGCCGCGGCCCAGGGGTTGGAAGCGAATCCGGACATCGCCAAGACGACGGCCCTGTTGCCCGCCGGCGCTCAGTGGACGGCCTACGTCAGCCCCCAGGGGCTGCTGCAATGGGTCGATGAACTGCTGCGCAACGTTCTGCCACCGGAGTCCAATTTCAGAATTCCGAGTTTTCCCGCGACCGAGCCGATCGGCCTGGGTGCCCGGGTGAGTGCGTCCGGCCTGGACGCCGAGATCGTCCTGCCGGAAAACGTCGTGGCCGGCATCGGACAGTTCGTCGGCACGGTGCAGCAGATGATCCAAGGGGGCGGCCTGCCGCTGCCCTAACGTACGCTGTCGCGGCGGACGCAGTTGCGCGGAAACGAGGAAAGAATCGCGCTAGTCAAACACGATCCTCGTTCCGGCTCACAGCGGCTCGGTCGTGCGGTGATGGCGCACGATCTCGCCTTCGACCATGTAGATCACGTCCTCGGCGATGTTCGTGGCCATGTCGGCGATGCGTTCCAAGTGGCGGGCTACACTCGACAATCGCATCAGGCCGTCGGTGCGCTCGGGATGGGCCGTGATCTGCTGCTCGATCTGCTGCTCGATGGTGCGCCGCAACGTGTCGACTTCGTCGTCCGACTGGCGCACGTTACGGGCCAGCACGGGATCGGAATTGACCAGCGCGTCGAGGCTCTTTTTGACCATCGACTGGGCCCGAGTGGCCATGCCGCGAAAATCGACCGGCAGATCGAAGCGTTCGCAGTTGGCCAGAAACACAACCCGCTTGGCGACGTTTTTGGCCAGATCGCCCATGCGTTCCAAGTCGTTGTTGATCTTGAGCACGGCCACGACAAACCGCAAGTCGGCGGCGACCGGCTGGTAGAGGGCCAGGATTTTCAGGACTTCTTCCTCGACGTCTACCTCCATGCGGTCGATTTCGGCGTCGGCTTCGATCACGCTTTGGGCCAGATTGCGGTCGCGGTTGATCAACGCGGAAATGGCCTTGGTGATCGCTTCTTCCACCAAGGTGCCCACGAATAGTATCTTCTGCTTGAGTGCGTCGATTTGCTGTGGAAGTTGCTTGGCCATGTTCGGTTCCGGCTGAAGGTCAAACGATCGGGGATCGGCCGTCTCGGATCCATCCCGAGCGTCCCCTCCTGAGCCTAGCCCAATGTTCGTCTGCCAGGGATCAATACTTTCCAGTCTCTATCAAGCGGCCCATTCTGTAAAGATCGCTCGGGCTGCGGACGCCAATCAGCCGTAGCGGCCCTCGATGTACATTTCGGTTTCCTTGCGTTGCGGGCGGAGGAAGATATCCTGGGTTTTGCCGTGTTCGATCACCTGGCCCAGCAGCATATAGATACATTCCTCGCTGGCCCGCGCGGCCTGCCCCATGTTGTGCGTCACGACGACCATCGTATACTTGCCTTTCAACGAATCGATCAGCGTCTCGATGGCCAGCGTCCCCTCGGCATCCAGGGCCGAGCAGGGTTCGTCCATCAGGATCACCCGCGGTTTGAGCGGCAGCAGGCGGGCAATGCACAGTTTTTGTTGCTGTTCGAGGGTCAACAGCGTGGCTTTGCTGTGCAGCTTGTCGCGCACGTCCTTCCACAAAAACACGTCTTCCAAGGCCGATTGCACCAGAGCGTCGCGCTGTTCCCGGCGAAACGTATTGCGCTCGGTGTGGACTCGCAGCCCGAACAGGACGTTTTCGTAGATCGAAATCGGCAGCGGATTGGGGCGCTGGAAGACCATGCCCACCGTTTTGCGCAGCTCGCTCAGCGAAACGTCGGGGTCGTAGATATTCTTGCCCAGGATCGAAATGGCGCCGGTCGTCTTGACATTGCCGTAGCGCTCGTTGATGCGGTTGAAACAGCGCAACAGGCTGGTCTTGCCGCAGCCCGAGGGCCCGATCAGGGCGGTCACGCAGGCCTGGCGAAGCTGGATGTCAATATCCTTCAAGGCTTGAAAATCTCCGTACCAGAGATTCAGGCCTTGCGTGCGAATGCTGTATTCCAAAGCGGCATCGTGGGCCATCAGCCAATGTTTCCCGTCACGTAGTCGTAAGTCAATTGCTGCGCCGGTTTGGTGAACATTTGCTTGGTCTCGCCGACCTCCACCAGCCGCGAATCGTTCAAAAACGCCGTCTTCTGGGCCAGCCGCCGCGCCTGTTGCACGAGGTTCGTGACCAGCACGATGGTCATCTCGGCCCGCAATTCCAACAGCACCTCTTCGATCTTCATCGTCGTGACCGGATCGATGGCGATCGAGAATTCGTCCAGGCACAATATATCAGGCCGCAGCGACAGGGCCCGGGCCAGCGTGAGCCGCTGCTGCTGGCCGCCGGACAGTTTGGTGCCCAGCAGGTTCAGGCGGTCTTTCACTTCGTCCCATAGTGCCGCCTGCCGCAGGCACTTCTCGACCAGGGCGTCCAGTTCGCCCCGGTGTCGCAAGCCGGCCATCCGCGGCCCGTAGGCGACATTCTCGTACACACTCAGCGGCAAGCCCACCGGCAGCGGAAACACCATGCCGATCCGCCGCCGCAGTTCATAGACGCTGGCCACCTGGCGCACGTCCTGGCCGCCGACGAGCACCTGGCCCTCGACCCGGGCCGTGTCGATGAAGTCGATCGTGCGATTGACACACTTCAAGAGCGTCGTCTTGCCCGAATTGGCCGGCCCGATGATCCCGAAAATCTGGTTGGGCGGAATGTCCAGCGAGATATCGCACAGCGCCGGTCGGGACGCGTAGCGGACCGAAAGATGGCGGATTTGGATCCCGATCGCGGCCATGCCTTACCATTTCTTGCGCGATCGCAGGTAGACCCGCAGGCCAATCGACGCGCTGTTGACCAGCAACACCAGGGCGATCAAGACCACGGCCGTTCCATATTGCAATTGCTCCAGTGGAATGCCGTCGCCGGCGGCGATTTGCTCGGCCGTGGCCCCTTTGACCTGGGTAAGCATGACGTGCAAGTGATAGGAAAGCGCCATGCAACTGTCGTTGAGCGAATAGGGGAAAAAGTAGCGCAGGCCCTTGTTGGGAACGTTCATGAACAAGGCGGCCCCGGTAAACAGGATCGGCGCCGTCTCGCCGGCGGCCCGCGAAACCTGCAGAATCACGCCGGTCAGGATACCGCTGATCGAGTTGGGCAACACGATCGTGCGAATCGTCTGCCAGCGGCTGGCCCCCATATTCCAACAGGCCTCGCGAAAGGTCATGGGCACGCTGGCCAGCGCTTCCTTGGTGCTGCTGACAATGACCGGCAGCGTCATGATCGCCAGCGTGCAGGAGGCGGCCAGCACGCTCTCGCCCATGCCGGCGAACGTCACGAACGCCATCACGCCGAACAACGCGTGCACGATGCTCGGCACGCCGGCCAGGTTGACCACCGCCAGGTTGACGATCCGCGTGAACCAATTGTCGCCGGCGTATTCGTTCAGATACACCCCGGCCAGGATGCCGATCGGCGCGGCGGCCAGCAGCGAAATAAACACGAGATAGAACGTGCCGACCAGCGGCGCCCAAATGCCGCCAGCGGTCATGCTGTTGCGCGGATTCTCGAAAATAAACGAGACTGAGAGCACCGGCCAGGCTTTCACGATCAGGTGCCCCAGAATCAAAAACAGCGGCACCACCAAGGCCATCGTCATCAAGAAGAACACGCCCTGGGCAATCCGCTCGTGGCGGCGCCGTTGGCGGTCGACCGGCGTGACCGAAAATACTTCGCGGACCGTCAGACTCAAGTGCTCGCCCGGCGCCAGGCGAAGCTCGCCCTGTCGGTCGAGTTGGGCCACGCCCGAGAGAGCCGATTCCAGATCGGGCCAGGGAGACAGGGCCGTGCCGGCGCCCCGCACGTCGCCGGCGCCCAAAGGATCGACGTAGAATGCGTAGCGCGGGCGTTTACATTGCGAACGGCCGCCGCGAGAGCGCGCGATCGAACAAATGTCGACCCGGTCGTGGCCTTGCAGCCGTTTGACCGAGGGCTTCTCGCCGCCATGCCGCTCGGCGATGCCGCGCAGCGCCTCTTGCACGCTGCCCAGCGGGCGATCGGGCGTGCCGTCGCCGGCCGTGCCTTGGCCCTGCGGCGCGACAAAGTAGCGAAAATGCGCGGCTCGCGAGCTAGCCATGTTGTTTGCCCCGCATGCCCTTGACGACCAGGTCGGCCGTCAGATTCACCACAAACGCGATGACGAACAGCAGGATGCCGATCACGAACAGCACGCGGTAATGATCGCCGCCTTGCACCGCTTCGCCCAACTCGACCGCGATCGTGGCGGTCAGCGTCTGCACGCGATCCAGCACGCTCGTTGGGATCCGATTGGCGTGGCCGGTGGCCATCAATACCGCCATGGTTTCGCCGATCGCGCGGCCCACGCCCAACAACACGGCCGCCAACAGCCCGCTCTTGGCCGCCGGAAACAGCACGCGATAGACGATTTCCCAGCGGCTGGCGCCCAGCGCCAACGCGGCCTCGCGATACGAGTCGGGCACGGCCTTGAGCGCATCTTCGCCCACCGAAACGATCACCGGCACGCTCATCAGCGCCAGGATGATGCCGGCATTGAGCACGTTCAGCCCGATCGGAGCGCCGGTGGCCGCGATGATCAGCGGGTTGACGATCATGTAGGCGATAAAGCCCCACACGATCGACGGGATCGCGGCCAGCATCTCGATGGCAATCTTCAGGAATTCCTTGATCTTGGGCGTGGAAA
>JBGQKM010000193.1:0-11633 GCA_041499515.1 Planctomycetia bacterium
ATCTCCGTCTCCGAGCTATAGCGATCCAAAACCACTTCTTCCTCGGCGAACTTCTCGCCCAGCGGATCGCCGAACTCCGGAAAATCAAGCTCGATTTCACTGTCCTGCGAGCCGATCGGCTGAAACTCGGCAGCCATTTGCGACACTTGCTCGTGGATCGCGTCGAGTTGCTCGTCGGGCTGCGCCACGTGAAGCCGTTGGGGCGCCGCGGCGCGAAAGGGGATTGCTTCGGGCATTTCCTCCTGCGCGTCACTGAGTCCGCCAAACTCGACGATCTGGCTGGCGCCAGCGTCGTTGGCGCGCACCGTGCGGAATGGAGTCGGCAATTGCTGCAAGTCGGCCCAAGCTTCTTCGATGATTTCGCTGGTCAACCGGTCAAGTCCCCCCAGGCTGGCCAGAATCAACGCGTGGTCGCAGACCTGGTTGATGAGTCGCGGGATGCCGTCGGTCGCGCGATGGACGCTTTGCAGCGCCTCGTCCTGAAACAGTTGCGCCGGATCGCCGCCGACGGCCGAGATCTGGGCCCGCACGAAGGCGGCCGTTTCCGGGCCGTCCAACGATTCCAAATAGCATCGCGCGGCCAGGCGCTGGCTGAACGAACTGAGCTTGGGGCTGGCAAAACGCTCTTCCAGGATTGGGCCCCCCGCCAAGATGACACGCACGCGCGACTGCCCGTCACGCACGAGGTTCGTGATCAGGCGTATTTCTTCCAACAGGCGCCAAGGCAGCGTATGGGCTTCGTCGACCAACAACAGCAGGCCGCGATTGCCTTGGGGGGTGGGTTCGAGTTGATCCAACAGCAACAGACGCAGTTCGCCTTCGTCCATTCCGCGGAACGGAAGTCCCAGCTCGTACAAAATCGCCTGCAGCATTGCCCGCCGGGTAGCGAGCCGGCCGCTGGTCAGGAAAGCCACGGAAAACGTGTCGCGAAAAGCTTCCGACAGCATCTGGCACAACAAGGTCTTGCCGGTTCCCACTGGCCCGACAAGCAGCCCGGCACCTTCGCCGCGTTCGACGCACCGGGTCAAAGTCGTTCGCGCGTTTTCGATCACCGTGGCGGGAAAGTACCGGCTTGTCTGCGGGGCAGCAAGAAATGGCCGGTCGTGCAACTTGAAAAAAGCTTCGTACATTTCTCAATTTACCTAAGTTCTCTAACCATCTAGCTTTGGCAATGCTTGCGGCCATGCGCTGACCTTATCTAAGGTTCGGCACCCTGCCGGCCGTGGCTCCATATTGTCGCCGGCGACCGGAAAGGTTCGCCGTGGCACTCTGGTTTGCGGCGGGTTTTCTCGCCGAGGGTACAAGCGGCTGATGGAACTTGCCGCCCGCGACGCCGCCATGCGTGGCTGAGACCGGTTGCGGGGGCCCGAGCGTCGCGTTAGAGAATTACGCGGCTTTGAACCAGATAGACAACGGCGCCAAACACGATGACCGCCAGGACGATTTCGCCCAAGAGCCGTGTCGTGCGTGGTAGCGGCTTTGCGGCCTGCTCTAAAACTTCCGCGGCCGGCAGAGTTCCGACCAGGGGCAGCGCTAAAACGGCAGCGACTTCATCGGCGCTGGCAAAAATCGGGTCGCTGCTGGACCGCGCGAGCTTAATCGCGGCCAGCGCCGCCACGGCAAGCGCGAGCACGAGCGCCGTTAGCGCCAGCGGCTGTGAGCCTTGTTCGCCCGGCTGATACGCATGGTTCTGCGTGGTTTGTTGCGATTCGGGCCCAGCCGCGGCGACCGCCGGCGCCGCCGTCGACTTGACGGCCGCCCAATGTTCCGCCGCGAGGTTTTCGGCCCGGATCGCCGCGTGCGCCGCCTGTTCGGCGGCTTGCCACCGCTGGAACAATGGCTCGTACAGCTCCGCGGTTTCCTGATGCCAGGCGCGTTCCGCGTTCAAACGCTCCGCGAGTTGACGATCCGTCACTGCGTCGGTTTGCTCGACCGAACCATCCGGCGGCTGCTCGCTTTCGGCGGTCAGACCGCCGAGGGCCGACAACCGTTGCGAAAGCTCGACGATCCGCTGTTCCGCATCGGTCACCTCCGGGTGGACCGCCGTCAAGTGATCCAATAGTTGGTCGCGATGCTTGCGAAGCTCTTGCAGTTGCGTATTGAGCCGTTCCCATTCCGAGTTCGGCGGCAGCTTGGGCACCGCCTTGCGAACTTGCACCAAGGGCGCGGCGCCGCGGGCGTTGTGCTCCTCAAGATGCCGAGCGACGAAATCGTCGAGCTGTCGGCGGGCAGCGATCGCATCGGCCCGGGCCTTTTCGGTCCGCTCGTGAGCCGATCGCCAAGCGCGCTCGGCATCGTCGTGCGTTGCGGTCGCGGCAGTGTCCAGCTCGGCGAAATGCGCGGCTCGCGCTCCGCCTGCCAGGCTGCTAAGGCTGGCAAAGACCCCCAGCAGGGCCACCGCGCAGGCGCGACGCGTTGCGAACGGAATGCAGGGGTTGGCCGAAGCATCGTTCATAGTTACGGCAACGCTCCACAGTATTCGTCCGGAAGCCCCGCCGGCCCGAATGGGATCCAAAAGGAGCAAGAAAGAACTACCCCGAGTCGTCATCGACACGCCGGCCGGAAACCTTGAACGGGCCGGACTTCAAGAGCTGTAAAAGCTATACTTTACGACGCGCGTAAGGCGACGGCGGGGACTGGTATGTTTCGAGTCAAAATCTGCGGTATTACGAACGTTGGAGATGCGCGCATTGCCTGGGATGCGGGAGCCGACGCGATCGGGCTGAACTTTTATCGTGCCAGTCCCCGGTTTTGCAGGATTGAGATGGCGCGAGCGATCGTCCAGGGCATGCCCCAGGCGGTCCGCAAGGTCGGGGTGTTCGTCAATGCGCCGGCCGCGGAGATTCTCGCCATGTTCGACACCGTGGGACTCGATGCGGTCCAACTGCACGGCGATGAGCCGCCCGAACTACTGCGAGATTTGCGCCGCGTGCCAGTGATTCGAGCCTTCCGCGTCGGTCGGGAGCTGACGCCGATCGGCTGCTATTTGCAGGTCTGCCATCGGCTGGCCTGCGTGCCACGCATGGTCTTGGTCGATACGCTCAAGCCGGGTCAATACGGAGGGACCGGCGCGACGCTCGATTGGCAAGTGTTGCGAGAAAATCGGCAGATTCTACAGGGTATGCCCCTGGTTTTGGCCGGCGGGCTGAAGCCGGGCAACGTCGCGGCGGCCATCGCGGCCGTGAGTCCTTGGGCCGTGGACACGGCCAGCGGCGTGGAATCGAGCCCTGGCATGAAATCGGCGGCGCTGGTGCGTGAGTTTATTGAAGCGGCTCACGCCGGTTTCGCACAGCGTATGGCCAAAAAATAACCCGGCAATCGCAGAGGCCGGGTTCGGGGTTGTGGCCGGCACGCCTTGCCACTTCCGGTTGGCCTGACTTATGATAGGAGCGCAGGCGTGGAGAGCCGTTTTCTCGACGTTTTCGCATTTTCAGACGATTCAAGGGATTCCTCGAAGGAGACACTCGTGGCGCAAGTCGACACGCGATTGCCGTACAAGGTGGCCAACATGGCGTTGGCCGACTGGGGCCGCCGAGAGATCATGCTGGCCGAGAACGAAATGCCGGGACTCATGGCATTGCGAGAGAAATATGGGCGCACGAAACCTCTCAAAGGGGCTCGGATCGCCGGTTGTTTGCACATGACGATTCAAACTTCGGTGCTGATCGAGACGCTGTTGGAGCTCGGCGCCCAAGTGACGTGGAGCAGTTGCAATATTTTCTCCACGCAGGACCATGCCGCGGCCGCGACCGCCAAGATCGGCGTGCCGGTCTACGCCTGGAAGGGTGAGACCAACGAAGAATTCGATTGGTGCATCGAGCAAACCCTGTTCTTCCCCGATGGCAAGCCGCTAAACATGATTTTGGACGACGGCGGCGACCTGACGGTCATGGTCCACCGGAAGTTTCCCGAGCTATTGCCCGGCATTCGCGGGCTTTCCGAGGAGACCACCACCGGCGTGCACCGGCTGTACCGCATGCACGCGCAGGGTGAATTGAAAATCCCGGCGATCAACGTCAACGACTCGGTGACCAAGAGCAAGTTCGACAACCTGTACGGCTGCCGCGAGTCGTTGGCCGACGGCATCAAGCGCGCGACCGACATCATGGTGGCCGGCAAAGTGGTCGTCGTGGCCGGATATGGCGACGTCGGCAAGGGTTGCGCCCATGCCATGAAATCGCTTGGCGCCAGGGTGCTGGTTACGGAAATCGATCCGATCAATGCGCTGCAAGCGGCCCTGGAGGGCTATGAAGTCACGACGATGGACGAAGCCGCCCCGCGCGGAAACATTTTCGTGACCGCGACTGGAAACCGCGACATCATCACCGGCGAGCACATGAAGGCCATGCCCAACGACGCCATCGTGTGCAACATTGGGCATTTTGATCTGGAAATCGACATGGCCTGGCTCAACCGCCAGAAGAGCGTCAAGAAGCTCGAAATCAAGCCCCAAGTCGACCGCTACACGTTCGACGACGGCCATTCGATCATCGTGTTGGCCGAGGGCCGCCTGGTGAACTTGGGCTGCGGAACCGGGCATCCATCGTTCGTGATGTCCAGTTCGTTTACCAACCAGGTCTTGGCGCAAATCGCGCTGTGGAGCGAGCCCCAAAAGTATCCCCTTGGCGTGCACGTGCTGCCCAAGCAACTGGACGAAGAGGTGGCCCGGCTACACCTGGCCAAGCTGGGAGCGAAACTAACCAGGTTGTCGGCCAGCCAGGCTGATTACCTCAACATTCCGGTCGAGGGCCCCTATAAGCCTGACCATTACCGGTATTGATCGACACGGTGCGTGCCACGGCACGCCCGGGGTTCGACCATCGCAGAGGGCTTCGGGCTATCCGCCGGAGCCCTGTCTGTTTGGGCCGCATAAGAGCGTATTCCACGCCGACCAACTCCCCTTTTTTCTGGCGGCTTCCATGCCTGAAATACAAGCGTTCCGTGGACTTCGCTACGATCTGGGCCACGTGGGCTCGCTTGGCGACGTCGTGGCTCCGCCGTATGACGTGATCGGCCCCGCGCTGCAGGACGAGCTTTACAAAAAGCATCCGGCCAACTGCATCCGACTGATCCTCAATCGCGACGAGCCGGGCGACGACGCCCAGAATGATCGCTATACCCGAGCCGCGCGATTCTTGCGGAACTGGCGCGACGAGGGAGTGCTGTTCGCCGAATCGCAGCCGGCCATCTACGTCTATCACCAGATCTTCACGACCGGTGGTCAGACGTTCACTCGTCGCGGGTTCATGGCCCGCACGCGGCTGGAGCGCTTTGGCGAAGGAACGATCTATCCGCACGAAGAGACGATGGCCGGGCCCAAGCAAGACCGACTGCTGCTGACGCGGGCGTGCAAAGCCAATCTCAGCCAGATTTTTGGGCTCTATCCCGACCCGGGTGCCCAAGTCCAGGACCTGTTGGAACAGATCGTGGCCCGCGTGGCGCCGCTTGAGGCCGTGGATCACCTGGAGGTGGTGCACCGGATGTGGCCCGTGACCGACGTGGCGACGATTTCAGCCGTCGCCGGCCTGATGGGTCCCAAGGCGATTTTTATCGCGGATGGACATCACCGGTATGAAACCGCCTGCAATTATCGCGACGAGCTGGTCGCGGCCCAGGGGCCGCTGCCGCCGCAGCATCCGGCCAATTTCGTGCTGATGATGTGCATCGGCATGAGCGATCCCGGGTTGCTCGTATTGCCCACGCATCGGCTGTTCCGCGGCCCCGGCGGCATCACGTCGGATCAACTCTCGGCCCGGCTCGGCGATGCGTTTGCAGTCCGCCCGGCGGGCAATCGAAGCAGCGCCGCCCAGGACGTCTGGGAAGCAATCGAATCGGCCGACCAGCAAGGGATGCTCGGCCTGTATACGCACCAGGACCGGTGCTGGTCGCTGGCCACGATCACGGCGGCCGGTCGAACGCGGATGGCTGCACTGGCCGCCGCGCACAGCGCGGATTGGCAGGCCCTGGGCGTGAGCATCCTGCATCGCCTGGTGGTCGAGAATCTGCTAAGCGGCTCTGACTGGCCAAAACCGCGGTACGTACACCTGGTCGACGAAGTGGTCGAAAACCTCGACACGGGAGAATTCCCGCTGGCCGCTCTGGTCATGCCGGCCACCGTGAACCATATTCGCACGATCAGCGAGCACGGCGAACGCATGCCCGCCAAGAGCACCTACTTCTACCCAAAATTGCTCAGCGGGCTGGTCATCCATCCGCTCGAGTAGCGATGTTGCGAAACGAGGCGAGCAGCCTACGCCGAGTTTTTCGCCGTTTCACGTGAAACCGGATGGCTGACGGTGCGCCGAAACAGCAAACCGCACCGATTGGTCGTGGCTCGTTTAAATCTTGAAGGTATGGCGGGCCCACGCTGCTCGTGCTGCCGCGTGTCCGCCAAACTTTGCCCGGCGGGAAAAGTTTCACGTGAAACGGGCAGGGCGGCGGCCGTTTGTCCCGCAGCGGCCCTGAATGTTTGCTAGCAATGCCCGGCTGGCGATGAATTGCCATTGGACCGGCTTTCCCCGCGCGGCTACAATCCCGCCGCGCCGTGGTGCGCCGAGGGAACGGGAGACGGACGTGGGTCGAATCTTGTGCGTGGCGAATCAGAAAGGGGGCGTCGGCAAGACGACCACGGCAATCAATCTGGCCGTCGGTTTGGCCACAGCCGGCCGGCGCACGCTGCTGGTCGATCTCGACCCCCAGTGCAACGCCACGACCGGCCTGGGGCAGGAACCCACGGCCAACCATCCTCTGGTTTCGCGGCAACCGCTTAAAGACTCGCTGAGGTACGCCAGCATCTCGGGCTTGGAAATTCTGCCGGGCAGCCGGAGCTTCAAGGACATTGAAATGCTGGCCGCGGGCGAAGCCAGCCAGGCGGCGACGCTGAGTCAGCATCTGGCTAGTGGATTGAGTGCGTACGATTTCGTGTTGATCGACTGCCCGCCGTCACTCGGTCAGTTGACGCAAACGGCCCTGGCCAGTTCGACCGAAGTGTTGATGCCGATCCAGTGCGAGTATTTCGCGATGGAAGGGCTGACGCAGATGATCGAGGTCATTCGCCGCGTGATGGACCGACAGGCCAACCGGCTGCGATTCGGCGGGATCGTGCTGACCATGTACGATCATTCGCTGGAATTGACGCAGGAAGTCGACGAGGAAGTGCGCGATTTTTTCGGAGAAATTGTCTACCACACCGTGATTCCTCGCGACGTGGCGGTTTCCGAGGCGCCCAGCCATGGCCGCTCGGTCATCGACTATGCGCCGCGCGCTCGCGGTGCCCGGGCTTACGTTGAACTTTGCATGGAGGTGCTCGAAAGTGAATAAAGAACGACGACTTGGGCGAGGATTGGAAGCACTGCTCGGCCGCCCGCTGGCCAGCGGGGGAGATTTTGGGGACGGCAGCCGCGACCTGTCCGGGCCGCCGCCGCGCGAGGGCCTGGTGCAAATCCACGTGTATGAGATCGAAAACAACCCGTTCCAACCCCGTCGCGATTTCGACGACGCGGCCATCGCCGAACTGAGTGAAAGCCTCAAAGAACACGGCATGATCCAGCCGCTGGTGGTTCGCCGCAACGGCAATCGCTATCAGCTCATCGCCGGCGAGCGCCGCCTGCGGGCCGCCATCAAGGCCGGCTGGCAGCAGGTGCCCGCCCAGGTGCGCGAGGCCGACGATCGTCAAATGTCGGAAGTCGCGATCGTCGAAAACTTGCAACGCAAGGATCTCAACCCGCTGGAAAAAGCGTCCTCGTTCCAGCAGTACCTGGAGCGCTACGCCTGCACGCAAGAAGAGTTGGCCGGAAGGTTGAAAATCGACCGCTCGACGATCGCCAACTTGATCCGCCTGTTGGAGCTGCCCGAGGCGATCCAGCAATCGATCCGCTCCGGGGCCCTCAGCCAGGGCCACGCTCGGGCGCTACTGCCGCTGGGCGATGAGCGCGAGCAATTGGCCTTCTGCCAACGGATCCAGACCGAGGCGCTCAGCGTGCGGGCCACCGAGGACCTGGTGCAGCAGACGATTCATAGCGCCGACCACGAGCCGTTGGCCGTGATCGGCGTCGACGCGCACCGCGCGAAATCGTCGAAGCGCACCGGCCGGCAGTCGGCCGCGCTGGAACAGGAACTGCGCACGGCGCTAGGCACCAAAGTCGACATCAAGCAAAAGGCCGGCGGCCGCGGCCAGATTGTCGTCCACTTCGCCAGCCTCGAAGAATTCGAGCGGCTCAGGCAACACTTCTGTGGACGATCGCGCGGCAGCAAGGCGGGTTAGCCCGGCCGATGGCCGGACTGTATACGCGTGTATACTATGGCGAGTTGCCAGCCCAGAAATCGGGTGCTAGGATACCTCGGCGGTCATGGGCTTGGCCGCGGGCTTTTTTCGAATCGATATCGGGGCGTGGCGCAGTCTGGCTAGCGCACCTGCTTTGGGAGCAGGGGGTCGGAGGTTCGAATCCTCTCGCCCCGATTTTTTGATGCCCGCGGGCAACGAAATACGGATCCGACGATCCGTGGAACAGGCGGGTCGGTGGCGGGGATCCGAAGCATGGCTGTTCACATGATTCGCGGAGCTCTCGGATGAACGCTGAAGTTGGCGCAGTCTGGCCTGCGGATTCCGTGGACGACTTGCGCCGCGTGCCGTGGCAGATTTGGGTTGTTGTGGCCATGCTTGCCCTGGAGGGCCTGGGCAACCTGTTGACGATTCCGAGCAATGCTCAAGCCGCGATTTGGTTGGCCGCCAAGGTGTTGTTCGTCACCGGATTGCTGAAACGCTGGCGAGCAGTCGTGATACTGTTTCTGGTCGCTGCCGCCTTGCACGTCGTCGGTTTTTCTGAGATCGCGCCCCTCGTTGCGCTTTTGAACCTTGCGGCTATCTTGCTCGTCGCGTGGGTATGGCGCTTTTACTTCCCACGACCTTCACCGGCCCGGGAATAATGCGGCGAGGCGACGCATCTGCAATTGAGAGCAGGGGGTCGGAGGTTCGAACCCTCTCCCCGATTTTGGGCGGCCGCGGCAGGTCGGTCATTCCCGTGAACTGGATCGGAGGTTGCCGTGTCGGGGCACCCAAGCCTCACGACGCTTCGCCTTTGCCTGCGGCCGTGGCGAGAGCCGGACCTGGCGCCGTTTGCCGAGCTCAATCGCGACCCGCGCGTGATGGAGTTCTTCCCTAAGCCTCTGACGCGCGCCGAAAGCGACGCCACGGCGGCGCGCATCGCCGAGCACTTCGAGCGATACGGATATGGGCTGTGGGCCGTGGAAGTCGTGGGCGCAGCCGATTTCATCGGCTTCGTGGGCTTAAGCGTGCCGAAGTTCGAGGCCCACTTCACGCCTTGCGTCGAGATCGGCTGGCGGCTGGCCTGCGACCATTGGGGACACGGTTATGCGACCGAAGCAGCTCAGGCTGTGCTGGCTTTCGGCTTTCGCTCATTGAAGCTCGACGAAATCGTTTCGTTCACCGTCCCAGCCAACCGTCGCTCGCGGCGCGTGATGGAGCGCTTGGGTATGACGTGGACGCCGGCCGACGATTTCGAACATCCGCAGCTCGCCGACGGTGATCCGCTGCGGCGCCACGTTCTCTACCGGCTTTCGCGATCCAAGTGGGAACAAGCGCAGCCCGTTTGATACAAGCGCGAACTGCGAGATCCCAAGAAGTGGAGCGAAGCGACGGTTTGATTTTACTACGAGGCCGGACGGCCCCTTGTCTTGATCGGCGCGCGGGCGGCATGAAATTGAGCCGGCGTTTAGAATCATCCGCGGATCGATTGCAATCGCCCCTGCTCGGCCATTTCCGCCGAAAAATTGCGGGAATTTGGGCCATTTTCATGATTTTCATCGAAATACTTGACATTCATCGTTACGACCGTTAAAGTCGGCATCAGTACCAGTGGGCCGTCAGGCGCCACTTGGTTTCTTAATTGCAGGGTCGGTGCTAGTGAACGTGAATTGAGAGCCGCCTTTGGGTCCTAAGGCTCCCACGTTTTTTCGACCTGCCTCCAGGGCTGATTCGCTCAAGGCTCTCCTTCTTCGCTTCTCGATTCGTTCGACGCGGTTTTTCCGCGCGCTTCGGCAAGGTTCGCATCCTGCCCACGACGCGTGACGCCGCCTGGTTTTGAGTCGAGCTCTGTATTTCGACATCCGACTGTCTAGCTGGGTCGCGGTACCAACCGACCTTTGCGCGCCGGCAGGCGTGGTGCGAACCGATCACTTTACATGAGGTTGATCCCATATGCGTAATTCGATACTCCTCCTGGCCGCTCTGACGGTCTGGACCACCTGCGGCTTGTCGATGGCACGGGCCAACGACAATCCTCTGCACAATCCGAATAATTCGTACGACGTAGACGACAACGGTTCGATTCAGCCGCGAGATTTTCTGTTGGTCGTCAATCAGTTATTGCGCTCGCCACCCGGAAATGCCGCTCCGCTGGTCACGACCGGTGCGACGTATTACTGGGACACGAACGACGACTCACAGGTAACGGACGTCGATGCCTTTGGGATCGCCGACCACCTGTCGAACGCGGTCTCGACGCCTGAGCCGAGCACATTCATTTCGGCCGCCTTGGGTTTGGTGTTCCTGGCCGGTTACGCCTGGCGTCGCCGTCGGCGACGGGCCTAGCCGCTCGCCGTGTTGCAACAGCCGAAAAGCCGCCCTCGATCGCCAAATTTGGCGACGTGGGCGGCTTTTCTGTCAATCTGTGTCGGCAAGTCTCCAGTCCGTGCAGCTTGCGCTTACGCCGCGGGTGCGGGCCTGATAAAATCCGGCGGCTTGTTTCGGCCACCCAAACTCGACACACGGCCCCATGTTTCGCCAGGCCATCGACGACCCTCAAATCCCGCTGCCGCTTTTGATCACCGGCGTGGCCGGCGTGGCCGGCTACAACGCCCTGGCGCATTTTCAGGCCCGTTTTCCCGGCCGGGTGATCGGCATCCGCCAACGCGACAACTGGCGGCTCTCCGGGCCGGGCGTGGTGGCCTGCAACGCCGAAGATCGCCCGGCGCTCGCTCAACTTTTCGACCAATACCGGTTCGCCGCGGTCTTGGACTGCGCCGGCAATTGCGCGTTGAAAGCCTGCGAGTTGGACCCGGCCATGGCCTGGCGCATCAACGTCGAGGGCGCGCGCCACCTGGTGGCCCTGGCCCACGAGCGCCAGGCGCGATTCGTCCACTTGTCGATCGATCTGGTGTTTTCGGGAACCGGCGGCGGCAACCACGTGGAACAGGATCCGACCGACCCGGTAACCGTGTATGGCAAAACCATGGTGGCCGCCGAGAACTTGATCCTGGCTGCCATGCCGGCGGCCTGCATCTTGCGCATCTCACTTCCCATGGGAGTCAGCTTCAACGGCCATGCCGGCGCCATCGACTGGATCCAATCGCGTTTCAAGAAATCCAAGCCCGCCACGCTCTACTTCGACGAGGTCCGCACGCCGACCTATACCGATTGCCTGAATCAACTCTGCCAGCGCGTGTTGGCCGGCGAACTGGCGGGCCTGTACCACGCCGGCGGGCCGCGGCCGCTGAGCTTGTACCAGATCGCGCAGATCATCAATCGCGTCGGCGGTTACCATCCCCAGCACCTGCTGGGCTGCCCGCGCCTGGCCGCCGGCCCGATTCCGCCGCGAGCCGGCAATGTCTCGCTC
>JBGQKM010000194.1:0-11620 GCA_041499515.1 Planctomycetia bacterium
CAGCCTGTTGCTGACGCCGGATCATCTGGCCGACAAGACCCATCTCGTGCAGCTCCGCTGGTTCGATACGGAGCGGTTTATGGCACTCATCCAGCAGCATCGCTGCACGTCGACGGCCGCGGTGCCGACCATGTTGGCCCTGATTCTGCACCATCCACATGCCGACCAGTACGATCTGTCGTCGATGGCCGAAATCATCTGCGGCGGGGCGCCCTTGCCAGTGGAGCTGGCTCAGGCCTTCATGCAACGCTATCCGTGCCGCATCCGCGAGGTGTATGGCCTGACCGAAGCCACCGGCATGGGCACGGCCAACCGACGCACCGAGCCCTATCGTCCGGGCTCGGCGGGCCGAGCCTACCTGCATACCGAATTGCGCGTCGTCGGCGATGACGACCGCCCGCTGCCAGCCGGAGAGCGCGGCGAGATCTGCCTTCGCGGGCCGATCGTGATGCAGGGTTACCACAATCGCCCGGAGGAGAGCCAACAGATCCTGCGCGGCGGCTGGCTGCACACCGGCGACGTAGGCTACCTGGACGACGACGGCTACTTGTTCGTGGTGGATCGCATGAAGGACATGATCATTCGCGGCGGCGAAAACATCTTCCCGGCCGAGTTGGAAGCGGTGTTGCACGAGCACCCGGCTGTGGCCGAGGCCGCCGTGGTCGGCGTGCCCGACGCGGTATACGGCGAGAACGTCGTGGCCTTCGTGGTCGCCAGGCCCGGCGCCCAGGTCAGCGAGCCCGAGGTGATCGAACACGTCTGCCGACAGGTGGCGCGGTTCAAGGCTCCGTCGCGGGTACATTTTCTAACGGCGCTGCCCAAGAGCAACATCGGCAAGATTCTGCGCCGCGTGCTGCGCGAGAAAGCGGCCTCATCGCCCTGACAGACGCCCGCCGCGCCGGCCAACCCCTACCTCGGCGAAATCGCGGCCAGCGACCCACGCAAGAGGTCCTTGTCGATCGACACCATCCGCCCGCCGCAGAGCGTCGCGCGAATCTCCAGCCGGTCTACCCGGCCGTCGGGCGACTCGTGCAAGTCAAACAGCGTGGCATCGGCCGCGTCGCCCGGCAGCAAATGGACTTCGCTTCGCCCCAATAGCCGGGCCGGGTGGTGGCTGGCCATGTGGACGGCCGTCGGCAAATCGACGCCGGCAAACCGCATCACGTTGGCCACGCCCGCGCCGATCGGCCGCGAGGCGCCGGCCAAGAGTTGATCTTGCCCGGCAATCACCAGGCGACCATCGGCGAGGATTTCCAGATCGCACATCTGGGTCGCATAGCGGCCCGGCGGTAAACCGGCCAGGCCCGAAAGGTCGCTGACCAGCAGGCACCGCTCGGGCGTTTTGGCCCGCACCAGGCTTTGCACGACCTCGGGCGACAGGTGGTGGCCGTCGACGATCAAGCTGGCCATCAGGCGGTCTTCGGCCATCTGGTCCCACAGATAGTTGGGGTGGCGCCGCAGCGTGCGATGCGCGCCGTTGCCCAAGTGGGTGCTAAGCGTCGCGCCAGCGTCGACCGCCGCGCGGATCTGCGCCGAATCGGCCGCCATGTGTCCCAACGCCACGACCACGCCGCTTTGCACGACGCGGCTGATGAACTCCGGCGCTTGGGGAAACTCTGGCGAGAGCGTCAAGATCCGAATGCGTCCCTGCGCGGCTTCCTGAAAGCGCTGAAATTCGTCCCAATCCGGCTCGCGACAATGCTCCAACGGGTGCGCGCCACGCGGTCCGTCCTCGCGGGCAATGTAGGGTCCTTCGAGGTGAATGCCAGCGACACAGTAAGCCGTGGCGGCCGACTGCCGGCAGGCCTCGACGATCGTGCCCAGCGCGTGGACAATCGTCGCCGAGCTGGCGGTGGTCGTCGTGGGGCAGAATTGCGTCACGCCAAACGCGGCCTGAACGGCGGCGATTTCGGCCACTTTTTCGACCGTCAGCTCGGGCGAGCTGAATTCCTGGCCGCCGTAGCCGTTGCTTTGGATGTCGATGAAGCCCGGCGCGATCCAGGGCAGATTCGTCGATGTGCCCGGATCACCGTCCACGTCGCGGACGCCAACGATTTTTTCGCCGGCGATTACCAGCCGCACGGCTCGCCGCGTGCAATAGTGGCGAGCCGTGACGAGCGTCGTTGCGTGTGCGTTCATGACCGCGGCAATGCAAGGCTTGGATCGCGCAACCCGGGCTGCTCAGCCAGCGGCGTGAAAAACGGCCGCCGTGCAGCGTTGGGTTTTATCGTAATCCAGCCGCGGCGCGGTCGCCAGCGGCGGCGACTACCGCCGTTGCTCGAGTCGGAGCGAAGCACGCCCAAAACCCGTGCTAATACCGGTCGTTGCTCGGCCGCAGGACTACCAGCGGAGCCGCCGTGGGCCGCCAGCGAAGCGGATCGTAGGTGTTCGAGCCCCAGTGCGGCGAATATCCGCCAAACTCGGGCGACGCCGAGACCTCCGGCCGCGAATTGGAGATGCCATACCACTGCTGGCTGGCCAGGCGATCCTGCCGATGCTGGGCCCGCTGTTCGGCCCGGCGGCGGACGGCCATTTTGGGATCGTCATGCCGAATGCGTTCCTGGTCGTAGAACCACATGTCGGGCGTCGGCGCGACCACGGTCATCGAACCTTCCTGAGTCGGCCCCGACCGAGCCGCGCGGTCGCGGCGCAGATCCACCGACTTATCTTGCGCGGCACAAGGCCAGGCCATAGCGCCTGCCAAAAGCGACAGAGGAATCCAGATCCAGCGAAGCATTGATGATTCTCCTCATGCTGAGCGGAACGGGCGCCCACGCGTGTGCCGCGCGGACTCAAAGGGAATGAACTGCTTTGCGAACGCGATATCGCCAGCCATCGAAAGCCAGCAATCAGACACTCGCGATATAGTCCGATTCGGACGGCGCAGGGTCGCAAGATTAAACGATTTTACAAATCGTTCGGATCGTCCGGATTCCGGTGAATAGAGAATCCTGTCAAGCCAGGAGGTCTAGGCTAGCGGCCTTTGCGAAGCATTCACAAACGTGCGATAGCTGCGCTCGTTGGGCACGACCAGCACGTACGTGACGCCGCCACTTTGCCAATAGCCAATCGCTTTGTTGCCAGTCGTCGATTGCGGCGCGGTCGGGGGAGCCGCGGGCAGGCCCGATTGCGCGAGCCGGACGACGTAGAGCGTCGCGATATTTCCCTTCGCATCGACCAGTTGATAGGCAACTCCGCGGACCGAGCTGTAATTGCCGATCGCCTGCCAACCGGTCGGCGGCACGATAATGGCACTGGGAACAGCCAGCGCCCGCGGGGCGCGCTGCACGTCTTGCCACTTGGGGCCCAATGCTTGCTGCCAGCCGTCGGCCAGCGTCTCGATCGAGCTGTCGGAGCGCGGCTGTAGCCATTTTCCCAGGAAGGCCGCAAACACGAGCCCCGCGGCCAAGGCCGCAACGAGGGCGCCGAGCGACTGTCGTCGCGAAAAGCGCGGGGCCACGCGGGCCATTTCGACGCTCGCGCCGTCCGGTTGGGCCTCGACCCATGGCAAAACCATCGCGCCGGATTGTTCTCCGGCAGCCGACTGTGTCTGCGAAAGCGGCTGGCCACGGCCGAGCCGCTCCAGGATGCGATCGCCCAGGCCGGCCGGGACGGGCACCTGTTCCATCGTGGCCGAGACCGCGGCGTCCCACTGCTGGATGCGCTGGTACACGACTCGAGTCTGAGGATCGTCTTGCACTCCGCGGGCCACTTCGGACAGTTCGGCCCAATGCACGTCATCGCTCAGCGGCCGGCAAGCTTCGATGCCTTCGATCAAACGCTTTTCCATTGGCAACCGATCCCCCCGATCCCCCACGCCCCAGGCTACCGCCTCACGACCCAGGGCTTACGGTATGTTGTCATTGAACCGTTGACTTCCATCGAATCTTCCCGAATCGTCTGCTGCTCCTGGGCCTCACACAGGAAGTGCCGCAGGTGGGCCTTGGCCCGCGCCAAACGACTCATCACCGTCCCCGGTGGAACGGCCAGGGCCTCGGCAATATCGCGATAGGAGCGGTGTTCGAAATAGAACATCAAGACGACCAGTTTGAATTCATCCCCCAGGGCATTGATGGCCGCTTGCAGTTGCTCGCTATCAATGTTCGACTCGATAACCTCTTCCGGAATCGCGTTGATGTCGAAATCGTAATGGGCCGTCGACAAGAGCAACCGCTGGCGCTGGCTCTTCAGATAGCAGTTTCGCAAGATCGTAAACAGCCAGCTACGCACGCACTCTGCCTGGCGCAACTGGTTGGACTTCTGTTGGGCGATCAAAAAGACTTGTTGCGTCAAGTCCTCGGCGTCCGGCGCCGATCCGGTCAGGCGATAGGCATAGCGATACAGCGCTTGGTGATGGTCGGCAACCATCCGCACGATGTCCTGCGGCGCAGCACCCTCAGCCATGTTTCGCTCTTCCTTAACCTAAGAGGCTTCGCGCGATTCGTTTATTCCCGCACGACGAAAAACAACCCTGGGAAAAATGCGGCTGCTCATGAAAACCAAACCGCGGCAAGCCGCCCGGGTCGTTCTGCCCTCGATCCCTCGCTTGCGTCGCCTGACGCCCAAATTGGCCGGCATCCAGTATACCCCTTTGGGAGCCGATGCCCAGCGACCCCAAGCGACGGGCCGAACCAGCGCCTGGCATCTGCCAAAACCGGCGAAAACCGCCGGAGCCCAGGTGGTTCGGTCCTAGCCTTGGTTCGTCGCGCCAGCGCCGATCTTGGCCCCCTGGGCCGCACGGCGGCGTACGAATGCTCTAAATACGTCTTTGAATTTTGCCGCGCGAAAGCTAGACTGCTGCCCCACTTAGCTTCGTCGGCCGTGCAGCCGTATCGACCCGTGCGTTTTCACGACCCTCGGGATCGTGCAGGGCATCGCGGTTCGAGAGGATTTCGTATGGAACATAAACTATGGAAGGTGCTGACATGAAAAGATTTTCGCCGGTATTGTTGTTCGCGGCCCTGGCTGTCATGCCGCTGGGTTGCAGTAGGAGCTCATCGCCCGAAAAACCCAGCTCGCACGCCAAAAGTCGCGACTCAATCGACCAGGAAGAACGCCTCCTCGAACAGCGAGCGCAGCAAGCCAAACACGATATCGATCAGATCACCTCCGAAGCCGAAGACGTGCTGAAGAAAGAACAAGTGCGGCTCAGCAAGGGTATCAAACGGCGGTCGCAAGCGGTCTCCGAATATGCCACGGAAATCGCCGAGGAAGCCAAGGATCAGGCCGAGGATATTCCCGAGGCCGTCGACCAGGCCCTGGAGCGGCAAGCCGGTCGCTTTCGCTCGAACCAACGACGCAACCAGGTGGAAGCGGTGGAGGAGGAAGTAGCCAGCGATGCCGACGCGGAATCGAGCCCCTAGCCGTCCGCCACATTCGTCCATCTAGCAACCCAAGAATGCCACCGGGCCGGCGCTTTCCCAAGCGCCGGCCCATTTTTGTTTTCCGGTCATGCGATGGACCACGACCGACTGGAAACGGGCCTGCCATCCGCACTTGCGCATCAGGCCACGCGAGCGTCGACAAGCGCACCCCCAATTCGGTCCTGGATTTTCCGACGGGTTTGGGGAATATTTTCATACTCTTTGGGATCATCCATTGCAGAGAAACCAAGCAGGGAGGTCCTGCAAGGGACGCATCGCACTTTTTGTGACGGAAGGTGACCCATGAAGAAGTTTGCCCTACTGGCCCTACTGCTGAGCCTGGGAGTGTTTACGATCGGTTGCGACAAAGCCAAGAAGGCCGACGCGACCAAGCCGGCTGACGGCGCAGCCGCCCCCGCGGATGGCGCGGCCGCTCCGGCCGACGGCGCAGCCCCGGCCGACACGAAGTAGTTCGACGGTTTTCGTTTTGCGAAAAAGCGGGGAGGGATGCCACAGCGCATCTCTCCCCTTGTTTCTTACCCGCCTTCTTTCTGACCCAACTCGATCCGCGTTAGCCGCGCTTCGGCCTTGGCAACCGGCCCCCGCTGCCTCGGCGGCGGCCATTCTTGCCGCCAGCACGGCGGGCGTCGACCTCGGCCACGGTGCTGCCCAGCGACTCGCGCATGCGTTCGATGCGGTCGCGAATACCGGCGGCACGCTCGAATTCCAAGGCGTCGGCCGCGGCCAGCATCTCGGCTTCCAATTCGGCCAGATACTCTTCGGTGACGTATTGCGCCTCGTCCGAGCGGCCCACGGCCGCGTTGGCCTGGGCATGGGCATGGGCTTCGCTCTCGATGCCGGCGCGAATGCTCTTTTGGATCGTTTCGGGCGTGATGCCGTGGGCGCGGTTGTAGGCCTCTTGCAGCGCCCGGCGGCGTTCCGTCTCTTCGATCGCCCGTCGCATCGATTCGGTTACCCGGTCGGCGTACAACAGCACCTTGGCGTCCACGTTGCGGGCTGCGCGGCCGATGGTTTGCATCAGTGACGTTTCGCTTCGCAAGAAGCCCTCTTTGTCGGCATCGAGAATCGCCACCAGCGAGACTTCGGGCAGATCGAGCCCTTCGCGCAACAGGTTCACGCCGACCAGCGCGTCGAAGCGTCCCTCGCGCAATTCGCGTAACAAGTCAACCCGCTCGAACGCATCCAACTCGCTGTGCAGCCACTTGCAGCGCACGCCCTGCTCGGACAAGTAGAATGCCAGGTCTTCGGCCAGGCGCTTGGTGAGCGTGGTGACCAACACGCGCTGGCCCGCCGCGGCCCGCTCGCGTATTTGCTCAAGTAAATGCGGCACTTGCGTCCGAGCCGGGCTGACTTCGATCACCGGATCCAACAGTCCCGTTGGGCGGATGACCTGTTCCACGAATTCTCCGCCCGTACGCTCCAACTCGTAGGGCCCGGGGGTCGCCGAAACGTAGATCACGCGGTTGATCTTGTGTTCCCATTCGTCGAACTTCAAGGGGCGGTTGTCCAGCGCGCTGGGCAAGCGAAAGCCGTGCTCGACCAGCGTCGTCTTGCGGCTGTGATCGCCGGCGAACATGCCCCGCACCTGCGGCACCGAGGCGTGCGATTCGTCGACAAACAACAAATAATCCGGCGGAAAAAAATCGAACAAAGTTTGCGGAGTCGAGCCCGGCGGGCGACCGCTCAGCGGGCGGCTATAGTTTTCGATGCCCGGGCAGAATCCGACTTCCAACATCATTTCGATGTCGAACCGCGTCCGCGCGTTGAGCCGCTGCGCCTCGAGCAACTTGCCCTGGTTCTTCAGCATTTCGAGCCGCTCTTCCAGTTCCTGCTTGATAGCGTCGATGGCCGCGGCGATGCGTTCCTCGGGCATGACGAAGTGCTTGGCCGGATAGATGAACAGCTCCTGCTCCTGCCGAATCACTTCGCCGCTGGTGGGATTGATGATCGAAAGCTGCTCGACTTCGTCCCCCCAGAACTCGATCCGCAGGGCGTATTCCTCGTACGAAGGCCAAAGCTCGACGCAATCGCCCCGGGCGCGAAACTTGCCCCGGGCAAACTCGACGTCGTTGCGCTCGTATTGCACGTCGACCAGCTTCATCAGCAACGCGTCGCGATCGACCGTCATTCCGCGACGCAGATTGATCATCAAGGCCTTGTAATCCTCGGGCGAGCCCAAACCGTAAATGCACGACACGCTGGCCACGATGATCACGTCTTTGCGGCTCACTAGCGCGCTGGTCGCCGCCAGCCGCAGCCGGTCGAGCTCCTGGTTGATCGCCGCGTCCTTTTCGATGTAAATATCGCGCTGCGGAATATATGCCTCGGGCTGATAATAATCGTAATAGCTGACGAAGTAGTGCACCGCGTTGTGCGGGAAAAACTCCTTGAATTCTGAGTACAACTGGGCCGCCAGCGTTTTGTTGTGCGAAAAGACCAGCGTCGGCTTCTGAACGGCCTGGATCACGTTGGCCATCGTAAAGGTCTTGCCGGAACCGGTCACGCCCATCAACACCTGTTGCTTGCGATCCGCGCGCAGCCCCGCGACCAAGGCGGCAATCGCTTGCGGCTGATCGCCGGCGGGCTCAAACGGACTGACAAGCTGAAAAGACACGATTGAGGGCTTCCGCGATCAGGATTTGACACGATCGTCCCGGGCAAGGGCTCGATACATCGGCCGCAGCATGAAGGATACGGGATCGCCGCGCGATTGGCTACCGCGGCTTGCGAATCGGCTCTACGGTCCGGCCACGTTGCCGGCGCCGGGCAGCGGACGCAAATACGGCTTGATGCGCTCGAGCGTTTTCGGGCCAATGCCGCGCACGCGGCGCAGTTCGTCCAGATCGGCAAACGGTCCCCGCGCGGCCCGCGACTCGACGATCCTGTGGGCCAGGGCCTCGCCGATGCCCGGCAGCACTGAAAATTCCGGCCAATCGGCTTCGTTGATGTCGAGTTGAAACTGGACAGTTTGGCGGGGGGCCCGATCGATCTCGATCAGGCGGCCGCTGGCGCCCCCCTGCGCCAGCCAGTACATGCCCACGCACACCAGCGCCGAGAGCGTCAGCGCGGCGACGACCGCCTGGTCCATGCGCCGCAAGAGGGGCCCGGGCCGTCGGGCCTCGGAATCGGAATTAGCATTGCGAGGGCTCACCCGCTGTCCCCAGTCTCGCCGCCGATGCTGCCAACGCTTCGATCATTCGCGCCCCTGGTGGGTCGCACGCGCGAGTGGTTATTATGGAGAATTCGTGGCTCGCCGAACATATCCCTCGGGCGGAAATCGCGTGGCGAAAGAATTTCGGCAAATCGATTGGGACCCGTCGGTCGAGGAAGATTGCCAACAAATCATCCGGCTGGCGGTGCGCGAAGACCTGGATCGCATGTTCGATTGGACCACCGTCTGCCTGGTCCCCTCCGGCGCCCTCGCCAAAGCGGCCGTCGTCTCGCGCCAGCCAGGCGTGGCGGCCGGGTTGAAAGCGGCCGAATTGGCACTCTCGGAAATGGACGCGCAGGTCACCTGGTCGCCGAAAGTCGAAGAGGGTGCGCGCATCGCCCAGGGCGAAACCTTGGCCACCATCGCCGGTCCCGCCCGCAGCTTGCTGACGGCCGAACGGATTCTGCTGAACCTGATCGGCCGCCTCTCGGGCATTGCCACCCTCACGCGCCAATATGTCGAGGCCGCCGCGGGCAGTTCGGCGCGGATTTACGATACGCGTAAAACGACGCCCGGCTGGCGGCGGCTGGAAAAATACGCGGTCCGTTGCGGCGGCGGGCACAACCATCGCACGGGGTTGTTCGACGCGATCCTGATCAAGGACAATCACCTGGCATTCGGCGCCGCAGGGGTCGGGGCCTTGCATCTCACGCCCGCCGAGGCCGTCCGGCGAGCCCGCGAATTCGCCACCTTGATGGCTGCCGACTCCTCCGCAGCTGCAATGATCGTCGAGGTCGAGGTCGACACGCTGGAACAACTCGAAGACGTGCTGACCGCGGGGCCCGATCTGGTATTGCTCGATAACATGCCGCCGGACGTGTTGCGCCGGGCCGTGGCATTGCGCAACAAGATGGCGCCGGGAATCGAGCTGGAGGCCTCCGGCGGAGTGGGTTTGCAAAACGTGGCGGCGATTGCTGCAAGCGGCGTGGAACGCATAAGCGTCGGCGCTTTGACCCACTCGGCCGTCGTCTTGGACGTGGGTCTGGACTGGCTGTAAATCCACTTTGATCGCTGTAAAGCGGTCCCGATTTTAAGTCGTTTCTTTGGGGTCCGGCCCGCGCGCCGGGTAATGGGGTCATTTCGTTTGGCCGCGCGCGGGGTTTGGCACGGGATTCTTGCGGGGGTGCCCAATGACTAACCCCTCAGAGAAGCCGTTCGAGTTGATCGACGATGTGCTCAATCAGACGCGCGAGTTTATGGAGAGTTGGCACAATAGCATGACCGTGGAAAAGTTGCTGCTCTCCGAACGCTATTTCAAAGGTGAAATCCACCTTCTCGTCCATTGGCGTTCCGGCGAAAGTGACGAAGAGTTCGTCGCCCACATTGAGCGGAACTTTCAGCCCCCTGGGGGCACGCATGGTGTAGTTGGTCTGCATGTCGGCCTCTCCCCCGCCCATGCTCTTAATAATTCGGTTGATGCTCGCAGTGGCATCGATGGAGCAGAGCGCGGCGCCGACAAGAACCAAAAGGCGGTGCTTGTCGATATTGTTGAGTTCCTGGAGGATCCAAAGAGCGTGTCCGTTCCCACCGTGGTACGGCTCGATCGCATCGATGACTTTTATCGCGTCTGGCCGCGCACCCTTTATCTTTCCAGCTCCCTCGGTTACGTATTTCGCGGCACTGTCAAAGATCGGAAAGGCGACGGCTTTGACATTCCCCAGGCGGCCTCCAGCAATCCAAAGCTGCATGGCGATGTGGTCCAAAGCGCTTCGCAAATTGTGGATGGCGTCGCCGACAATGAGCCTTATGGCGTCAGGGACATCGGCAACCTCCTCCATAAAGTAAAGGGGGGCGTCTTGTTTCAAGTCGTGCTTGGAGCCGACTTTGTATGGATTGGTACTCCTGAAGGCCGTAATGGCAGCATTAAGATCAGCGATGTGCTTGTCGGCCCGCTCTAGTTTCAGTCGGGCACCCGAAAGCTTGTCAGCCATGATGAACCTTTCAAACCACAGCCTGTCTATCCTTAAACCAGCGGCCCCGCTCTCTTCAAAGCTCGCAGTAGCCCGGAGAGCGACCCGCGTCTTGGAGGCGCAGCAGATTTATAGACTGCCGGAGGGGTCCGTCGACACGGATGGGATCGTAACCCTCTCTCTCCGTTTACCGTCCGTTAGCGACGCGCCTAGCGGCTCTCAGCAGGCACTCCCTAACCCATTCCGACGTTGTGACGCCAGCGGCTTGTGCAGCGGCCTCTACGGCCTCCCAGCCGTCGTCATCCATGCGGAAGATGCGTTTCGGGGTTTGCCCCGTGGCCGGTCTGCCAGGCTTACGTTTGGCAGGTTGTTGAGTTTTCATGCCCCCAGTATATGGGCATACGAAAACTTTGCAACCCTATATTTTGTGTATGGACATAAACGAGTTGATTTATTAGAATGTAGGGAGAAGTTGGGAGTAATGACCCCAACAAAAAACCCCCGGTCAGATTGGCGTCTGACAGGGGGCAAACAACAATTCGGCGGTTTCGCCAGAATGCTGCTCCAACTACATTCTTGCACGCGAGGCCGCCCCAGTCAAAGGGGATTTGTAATGGCCAACGTGTTAAAGAAAGACCTACAGCTTCAAGTCATCCACCTACTGGTCGAAGGCAACTCGATTCGCTCGATAGAGCGGCTGACCGGCGTGCAAAAGAAAACCGTCATGCGGCTGCTGGTCAGAGTCGGCAACGCTTGCCAAGCTTTGCTTGACGAGCGCATGCGGGACTTGCCGCTACGCCATATTCAAGCCGACGAAATCTGGACCTTTGTTGCCAAGAAAGAGGGTCGAATTCCAGAGGCCGAAAAAACCTATCGAATTGGCGACCAATACGTTTTCATCGCCTTGGACACCGACAGCAAGCTGATCGCAAGCTACGCCATCGGCAAGCGGTCGGCAGACATGGCTCGCCGTTTCATGGTTGATCTCGCTGGCCGGCTCGTGCTGGGCGATGCGTTCGGTTTTCCGACCGTGCAATTGAGCACCGACGGATTTAAGCCCTACGCCGAAGCGGTTGACTTGGCTTTCCAGGGCAATGTGCTGTATGGCCAAATCA
>JBGQKM010000195.1:0-11540 GCA_041499515.1 Planctomycetia bacterium
ATCGTGGCCGCGTGCACGGTGATGCCGACCGACGGCTGCCGTCCGCGACGAATCAAATCGGGCAACATCTGCTCGACGTGGCTTTCGCCGGCGCCGAAACATTTGATGCGGCGATGGCGGATGACGCGTTTCCGCCCGCTGAGAGCCAGCACGGCCGACGCGACGGAGTGTTGGAACATCTCGAACATCTCGGCCGGCACGCCAGGCAGCACGAACACATGGCACACGCCCCCGCCCGGCCGCGGCACGTCCATCTCAATACCCGGCGCGGTCCCGTTGGCGTTGGGAATGATCCGGCTGCCGGCCGGAAACATGGCCTGGACCCGATTGCTTTCGGGCATGTCGCGCTTGTGCCGAGCAAAGAGTTGGCGAATGTGCTCAAGCGAGGCTTCGTCGAGCACCAGCTCCCGACCCGAAACCTCGGCCAGCACTTCGCGCGTCAAGTCGTCGGCCGTCGGTCCCAGGCCGCCGCTCGCCACCACGACGTCGGCCCGCGCAAGGGCCGTGCGGAACACGGCGACGTTGGCGCTCAATTCGTCGGCGACCGTGGTGTGGTAGAGCACCCGGACGCCCAGTTCGCCCAGCCGGGAACTGATCCATTGGCTGTTGGTGTCCAACCGCTGGCCGCTGGTCAGTTCGTCGCCGATCGAGATCACTTCAGCAATCATGGGATGTCTCGCAAACCCGAGGGAGCCTGTCATTGTGCCATCCGGGGGCGTTGCGGCCAATTGCCATTGCGAAATCGTCGGATCTGGCGGCGACGCTCGCTGGCGGCGGGTGATATACTTTGAAGCGGGGTAAAACAACATGGTGCGTGTCGAACTTCCGATTGAAGGCATGACGTGCGATCATTGCGTCCGCACGGTGGGTGAGGCGTTGCAGGCCGTGCCCGGGGTTCGTTCGGCCAAGGTCAGCCTGCAAGACCGCAAAGCGACGATCGATTGGGACGCCGGCCCCGTGGCCCGCGACGCATTGGCCGCGGCCGTGGCCCGGGCCGGCTATCGCGTGCCGAGCCAGGCGCCCAACCCCGCCGAGCTGGTTCACATCAGGCCGGCGACGGTGCCAGGTCCCGCTCCGCCGGCGCCCCGTAGCGTTCCGCCGCCGCTACCCAAACAGGGCTCTTCGCCGCCGGAGAAAAAAGAGATCCTTTTGGATATCGACGGGATGACGTGCGCAAGCTGCATCTTGCGGGTCGAGTCGTCGTTGGCCGCAGTACCGGGCGTGCTGAGCGCTCGGGCGAATCTGGCGACCAATCAGGCGGCGGTGGAATTCGATCCGGCCCGCGCGCCGGTTTCGGCCCTGATCGACGCGGTGGGCAAGGCCGGCTACACCGCATCGCTGGCCGAAGCGCCCGAACACGCCGGCACGGCGCTAGCCGAGCGCGGCGCGCGCGAGCTGGCCAGGTGGCGGTTGCTGCTGGCAAGCGGTCTCGGTTTGCTGCTGGTGATCGTCGGCTTGGACTTTTTTGGGCGAGACTGGGCTGCGACCCTGTGGCTGCAGTTGGCCGCCGCCACGGTGTTGCAGTTTCATGTCGGCTGGCCATTCCTGGTGGGCGCCTACCGGCGCGCGCGACATCTGGCCGCCAACATGGACACGCTGGTCACGATCGGCACCCTGGCGGCCTATGGATCGGGCGTCTACCACCTGATGTTTGACGTCGGCCATGCGGACCACGCCAGGCCGATGGATTTGATGGACGCGGGAATCATCCTGACGTTCATCACGCTGGGCAAGTATCTGGAAGCCCGGGCCAAGGGGCGTGCGTCGGCCGCGATCCAAAAGTTGTTGGATCTCACGCCCCCGGTGGCCAACGTGCAACGCGATGGCCAGTTCGTGCCGGTGCCGCCGAACCAGGTTTCGGTGGGCGAAACCGTGTTGGTGCGGCCCGGCGAAAAAGTGCCCCTGGATGCCGAGGTGCTCTCGGGACAATCCAGCGTGGACCAATCGTGGCTGACTGGCGAATCGGTGCCAGTGGACAAAGGCCCGGGCAACGAAATCCTGGCCGGCACGATCAACGGCCAAGGTTCGCTCGAGGCGCGCGTGGTGCGACCGGCCGGCAAGACGGCGCTGGCGCAAGTGGTCGAGTTGGTGCGCCGGGCGCAGGAATCGAAAACCGAAATCCAGCGCTTGGCCGATCGCGTCGTGGCGTGGTTCGTGCCGTTCGTGTTGGTCGTCGCTTTCATCACATTGCTGGCCTGGGGCCTCGCGGGGAGCCGTTGGGGCGAGGGGCTCGCGGCGACCGTGGCCGTGTTGGTCGTGGCCTGTCCATGCGCGCTGGGGTTGGCAACGCCCACCGCGATTCTGGTGGCCAGCGGCCGTGGAGCCGAATTGGGCATTCTCGTCAAAGAGGCTCACGCCTTGGAATTGGCCGGTCGCGTGACGACCGTCGTGATGGACAAGACCGGCACGGTGACGCTTGGCAAACCCAAAGTCACGCGCTTGCTGCCGGCCGCCGGCGTTTCGGCCGACGAGTTGCTGGCCACGGCCGCGGCGGTGGAAATCTTGAGCCAACATCCCCTGGCCGATCCAATCACCGCCGCGGCGCATGCCCGGGGCCTGAAACTGCCGCCGGCCGAGGCCCTGGAGATCGTGCCGGGGCAAGGCATTTGCGCGCGCGGGCAGGCGGGCGCTTTGCTGGTGGGCAACGAAAAGTTGCTTTCGGCTCGCGGCATCGCCTGGACCAGTCAGCAGGCCAATATCCAGGCGCTGCGCGCCGACGGTCAAACGCCGCTGGCGGTGGCCGCGGGCCAGCGCTATCTGGGCTTGATCGCGGTGGCCGACGTCGTGGCGCCTCACAGCCGCGAGGCCGTCGAACGCCTTAAGGCGTTGGGTATCAAGGTGTTGCTACTCTCGGGCGACCACCGCTCGATCGCCGAGCGCGTGGCGCGCGAGGTCGGCATCGAACGGGTCAAGGCCGAAGTGCTGCCCGGCGACAAGCAAGCGCTGGTGGCGCAGTTGCGCGACTCCGGCGAAGTCGTGGCAATGGTCGGCGATGGAATCAATGACGCGCCGGCGCTGGCCGCGGCCGATCTGGGGATCGCGATCGGTTCGGGCTCGGACATCGCGGTCGAGGCGGCCGACATCGTGATCGTGGGCGACGATTTGCGCGCCGTGGGCCGCGCGGTGGTGCTGGCGCGCGCGACGTTGCGAACGATTCGGCAAAACCTGGTGTGGGCTTTTCTGTACAACGTGTTGTTGATTCCGGTTGCCGCGGGAGTTTTGGTTCCGTTGGGTGGATTTCGTTTGCCGGCGATTGCGGCTGCCGCGGCGATGGCGATCAGCAGCGTGTCGGTGGTCGCCAACAGTTTGTTGCTGCGCGCGCGAAAGTTGAGCTAAGCGCGCATGTCAGGATGCGCTGGCCATCGATTTCACAAAGAAATCAGAATTGCACTTGCTAATTTTTGCGCGATTAGTATGATGGACGTCAACCAAACGAGTTGGTTTGGTCCCGCGGCGCACTTGCCGATCGAACATGCCGTCCCCAGCTCGGCGTCGATGCGGCGAACGTCGAAAACATGAAGTTAGGAGGACGTACGGTGGCCAAGAAGAAAAGGGCAGCAAAAAAGAAGGCAGCCAAGAAACCCGCCAAGAAGAAGAAGGCCAAGCGGAGAAAGAAGAAGTAGCCCGATCGAGTCACGACTCGAGGGCCTGCGAATACCGACGAGAAAGGGGCACCCAAGCCAACTTGGGTGCCCCTAATTTTTGGCCGGAAATGCCGGCGGTGGATCAATCGGACGGAAAAGGCGCCGGTTCGCCGTTAAGCTCGGCCAGCGCGTTGCGCGCGGCGCGTTGCTCGGCTTCCTTCTTGTTGCGACCCCAGGCCGATTGATACTGCGTGTGGCCGATCTGGGCGGAAATCTTGAAGCACTTGCTGTGGTCGGGACCCTTTTCATCCAGCAATTGATAGGTCGGGGTCGAGCCGTTCTCGTGTTGCGAGATTTGCTGCAGCAGCGATTTGTAGTTGCCCCCTAGCTCGCCGGCAGCCGCCAACTCGATCTCCGGACCCATGAAACGCTGGATGAAATCTCGGGCGGAAACGTCGCCGCCGTCGAGATAAATGGCTGCGGCCAACGATTCGAACACGTCGGCCAGCAGCGAGGGAGGCACGCTGGGGTGCGTGCTCATGCCCTTGCCGAGAATGAGAAACTCCTGCAAGCCCAGCGCCTCGCTGATCTTGGCGCACGTTTGCCGGCTGACGACGACCGATTTGATCTTGGTCAGATCCCCTTCCAGGTAGTCGGGATATTGGACGTAGAGCAGTTCGCAGACAACCGCCCCCAGGATCGCGTCGCCCAAGAATTCCAAGCGTTCGTTGGAAGCCAGGCGATGCTGGGCTCCCGATGCATGCGTCAGCGCGGCGCTGAGCAGAGATTTGTCTTGAAAAACGTACCCAAGGCGCCGTTCGCAGCGCTCTAATTCGGGGATTTGGGCGTCCGTCAGAACGGAACGGACGGTATGGCCCATGACAAACAGCCTTTACTTGGCCAGCGGAAAAATGATAGAGTCATCTAGCGTAACCCTATCCGCGCCACCGGCTTTTGTCAATCTGGCCGGAATGGTCGAAGCGCCAGCGCGGAGCGGGTCTAGGATGAACCGCCAGAAAACCAAGCCAAATAATTCCATCCGCACCAAGACCCGCCGCGCCGCGGGCGAACTTGTTTCGAGCGAACCTCGCCGGTATGGCCTGCGTAAGGGAAACCAAGGGGCATTCGTTCCCTAAGGACCGTCCCTTCGGTCTGGCAACTTTCACACAAGGAGGACAGTCATGTCCATCGGCAATTTACGCGGCAATGCTCGCATTTTCGTGCTGCTGGTTCTCATCGCGGGCGTGGGGCTCGTGGCGGCGTTCCAGCGCAGCGGCGCCATCGGCGACGAACCGCGCAAAGAAGTCAATCCCACGGCGCTGCGTTATGCCGAGGAACTTTCCGAAGCCTTCCATAATGCCGCCGACATTGCCATGCCCAGCGTGGTGACCATCCGCAGCAAAGCCAAAGCTCATCCGGTGGCCAAAAGCCGCGGCGGCGGGCCAACGCCGCGCGGCGAAAACCCGTTCAAGGGAACTCCGTTCGAAGATTTCTTCAACGGTCGTTCGTTGGAAGACCTGACTCCCCAACAAATGCCCCATCGCGAGGGCATGGGCTCGGGCGTGATCATCGACGCCTCGGGCATCGTGCTGACCAACAATCATGTCGTCGAGGGGGCCGATGAAATCATCGTCCACCTGGCCGACGGCCGCGAATTCAAAGGCGAGGACATCAAGACCGACGAACAAACCGATCTGGCGGTCGTGCGCATTCGTGGCGCCGGAACGCTGCCCGCGGCCACCATGGGCGATTCCGACAAATTGCGCATCGGCGATTGGGTGATGGCCATCGGAAATCCGTTCGAGTTGGAACAAACCGTCAGCGCCGGCATCATCAGCGGCATGGGCCGCGAACTGGGAGAGGCCCGCCGCGCTAAGTTCTTGCAAACCGACGCGGCCATCAACCCGGGCAACTCGGGCGGGCCGCTGATCAACTTGCACGGTGACATCGTCGGCATCAACACCGCGATTGCCACCAACACCGGCAGCTTCAACGGCATCGGCTTCGCCATCCCGATCAACCTGGCCAAGTGGGTCACCGGACAATTGATCCAAAAGGGTTCGGTGCAGCGGGCCTATCTGGGCGTCGGCATCGGCGACATGAGCCCCGAGTTGGCGAAGAAGCTGGGAGCCCAGCGAGGCGCCGGCGTGCTGGTTTCGCAAGTCTTTCCCGACACGCCGGCCGCCGCGGCCGGTTTCGAGGCCGGCGACATCATCACCAAATTCGCCGGACAAAAAGTCAAGAACGCCCGCGAGCTGGTCGAGTTCGTGGAACGCGTCCCGCTCGATTCGAAACAGGAAGTCGAGGTGCTGCGCGACGGCAAGACCGTGACCCTCTCGGTCACCACCAAGTCGCTACCCAAGGAATTCGGCGCCAACAAAGGACTCAAGAGCCCGCAACGCGCCCCGAGCGACGGCTCTTCGTCGTATGAGGCCGCCGACGTGGGCATCGAGGTGGCTGACATTTCGGCCGATCGGGCCGAAGAGTTGGGCGTCAAACCTAGCGACGGCGTCGTGATCACGAAAGTCGATCCCGACAAGCCGGGCTACGAGCATGGACTGCGCAGCGACATGGTCGTTTTGAAAGTCGCCAAAAAGCCGGTCAAGAACGTCAAGGACTTCAAGACCGCGCTGCAGGGCGAGTCGCTCAAGGAGGGCATCGTGCTCTACGTCCACATGCCCGACGGCAAGAATGCGTTCGTGCTGGTCAAAGAATAACGACACGACGCGAATCGGATCGAAAACCTTTTAAGGGGGCGTCCCACGGGGCACCCCTTTTTTCGCGCGCCAGACTTACCAGACTTAAAGGAGAAATGGCGACGGCCCGACCGTTTCTACTCCGCGTCGCCGGCGTAAAGTTGCAACACCTGGCTTTGCACTTTGAGGGCCCGGATCAGGATCCAGATGTCCTCGGGCGTGAACTGCTGCGGGTCGGACTGGGAGAGCTGTTCCAGATCTTGCGTCATCGCGGCGTGCTGGTCGGTGGCTGCCTGCAGCCGCATGCCCATGTCCTGCCAGGCCTGGGCCAACACTTCCTCGTGGCCCAGGGCATCGAAGTCGTCGATATAGTTGCTCAGCAACAGGCACAGCCGCGCCACGTCGCGGGGCAATGCGTCGGGCTGAATTCGTTCGATCCGCGCGGCCAAATCGTGGCAATGCATGTTTTTCTGCCCCTGTCGTTGTGGCACGCCTGCCGGCCCGGTGGGCCGGTCGGCTCTATGGCAAAGATAGCTTACGAATCCAGCCCGCCTCACCGCTTATTTCGTCGGTTTCATTGGGTTTTTCACCCCGAACCTTCGGCCGGCGCGAAGCGTCACAACCGTGGCGCTAGGGTCTGGGGCAGTCCGTTCAGGCGGGACTTGGCAAGGCCGCGCCTCGACAGTCATACTGCACGCAGGCCGTGAGCCAATCGTGTTCGCGGCCGCTTTGAGCGACGGCAGGTCGCCCCAGAAATTGCCCGTATATCGAAATGACAGAGCTCGGCGTCAATATCGATCACGTAGCCACGGTCCGCCAGGCGCGGCGCACCACCGAGCCCGATCCGGTCTGGGCGGCGATGCTGGCTCAATTGGGCGGAGCCGACGGCATCACGCTGCACCTGCGCGAGGACCGGCGGCACATTCAGGACCGCGATCTGCGCGTGCTGCGCGAAACGGTCACCGTGAAGCTCAACCTCGAACTGGCCTGCAACTCCGAGATTGTCGCGATCGCCTGTCAAACCCGGCCCGACCAGGCCACGCTCGTGCCGGAAAAACGCGAAGAAGTCACCACCGAAGGCGGCTTGGATCTGCTGGCCCATCGCCCGCGGGTTGCCGAGGCCATGGCGCTGCTGCGCGAGGCGGGCATCGGCATCAGCCTGTTTCTCGATCCCGATCCCAAACAAATCGACGTGGCTCACAGCCTGGGGGCCGACGCCGTGGAACTGCACACCGGCGAATACGCCCTGGCCGTGGGCGAAGACAAACAAACGGCCGAACTGGCCAAGCTGACCCGGGCGGCCCGCCACGTGCGCTCGTTGGGCCTGGTGCTGCACGCCGGGCACGGCCTGACCTATCGCAACGTCAAACCGATCGCCGCGCTGGAAGGCATGTCGGAGTTGAACATCGGCCACAGCATCGTGGCCCGGGCGCTGATGGTCGGTTTCGAGCAAGCGGTGCGCGAAATGAAAAAGCTGATCTCGTAGGAATGGCCCGGCCGGTGCTCGTCGCCGACGCGTCTTGACCGCGAAGCTACAACCGTTTGCACGCCGGGCGGCGGTTCCTTATGATGCGTGCTTTGGAAAACATCCCACTTTTGCGGTCAGGCAAGTACTTTCGATGACTACTAAAGGTGAAGCGTTTGCCGGCTTGTCGGTGGCCATTACCACGCCGTTTCGCGATGCGACCGTGGACTACGACGTGCTGCGGGCCCAAGTCGAGTTCCAGATTTCCGCGGGCACGAACTGTTTGTGCCCGGTCGGCACTACCGGCGAGTGCCCCACGCTGAGCCACGAAGAGCACGAGCGGGTGATCGCCTCGGTGGTCGAATTCGCCGCCGGGCGGATCAAGATTATGGCCGGCACGGGCTCGAACAGCACGGCCGAGGCGCTGCGGCTGACGAAGTTCGCCGAAAAACACGGCGCCGACGCGGCCCTGGTCGTGGCGCCCTACTACAACAAGCCCACGCAGGAAGGTTTTTACCAGCACTACAAGGCGCTGGCCGAAGCGGTCGGAATTCCGATCTGCGTCTACAACATCCCGGGCCGCACCGGCAAGAACATCGAGCCGGAAACGATCGCCCACATGGGAGAGCTGGCCAATATCACGATGGTCAAAGAGGCCACCGGGTCGATGGACCAGGCGTCGCAAATCATCGCGCTTTCGAATCTGACGGTGCTCAGCGGCGACGACAGTTTGACGTTGCCGCTGATGGCCATCGGCGCCCGCGGCGTGATTTCGGTCGTGGGCAACATCGTTCCGCGCGACGTGATCGCGCTGGTCCAGGCGTTCGATGGCGGCGACCTGGCCGGTGCCCGACAGTGGCATCGCAAGCTGTTTCCGCTGTGCCGCGACATGCTGGGCCTGGCCACCAATCCGATCCCCATCAAAGCCGCCATGCGGCTGTTGGGCCGCGACAACGGCCAACTGCGGATGCCCATGACCCCGCTGGATACCCAAAGCGAAGTCAAGCTGCGCAACACCTTGAGCAAATACGGGCTGCTGTAAGTTGGTCGACCACACTGTCGGTGAAACATTTCATCGATCGTCAAGCGCCCCGCCCGGGATGGCGCGTCCGCCAATCGGATGCCAACTCGCCGCTTTCGGCAGATAGGCAAAGCGGATCGTTTGTCGAAAAAATATCGAGGTGACGGAGGTAAAGGCGTTGAGCGGCGCAAAGCCGCAAAAGTCGATCTGCATGAAGCCCTGCTCCCGCAACATGCCCGCCGTTTGCGGATACCATGCAGAATTATCCAGCACGAGCATTCCGCCGGTTGCCAGGTGCGAAACGGCACGCTGGGCCGATCGGAACCGCTCGGCGCCGTCGATCAGAATCATGTCGAAGGCCTCGGAATATTCGTCGATCACGCGCGGGTAAAGACCTCCGTCGGCGCAAAGACGCGGCGTGACGTTGGATAAGTTCAACGACTCGACGCGCCGATGCCAGGCCGGATCCATTTCGACGCCGACCACGCTGCAACCTCGGCTAGCCCAATATGCGGTCGAGGCTCCCATGCCGAACTCGAACACCCGCGCCCCGGCCAGATCGAGGCTTTCAAGAAAATCCAGCGCCGGACTCGTCAACCAAGGCACCGGATCGCCCGCCGCATTGACGCACAGGCCCTGGCGATTGCGGCGCGCATGTCCTCGCAGTCGTAGAAAAACGTGGAGCAAGCCGGCCGCGATCACCGCCCGTCGCGGCGCGACGGCCCGCAAAAGTTTTTTCCACCCAGATGTCCAAGAGTAGTTGGCCATCTCCGCTCCGCAAGAGTTCGGCTGCTAGAAAAAAGACTAAGAACCACTGGACAAAACTTTTCCCGGATCCCTTGCAGACGGTGTTTCGCCGCCGCTTGCGGCTTACCAACGCACGGAACCACACGTTTTGTCCAGACGCTCCAGAGTTCGACCGTAAGCGCCCCCCGAATGTGGGTCAATCTAACGCGGTCCGTCGGGCCCTCCAATGCCGGATGCCCGCGGGCAAACTGCGGCACGCCACGACGTCGCCATACGCCGGGCCCAACATTGCACGACCCCGCGCCCGGCGGGTACAATCGAGGCGTATCTCGAGCGGGCGGAACGTGTTGTGCCCAGCGAAACGGGAATACCAATGCACTTGGACTTTCGACGTGCACAGCCAGCGGCGCAACCGGCGTTGGAAATCGGCAGCTTTGCCGCGCGCCATTGCCAGGGCGTGACGCGTCGCGCGTTCTTGCAGGCTGGCACTCTGGCCCTGGGCTCTCTGGCGCTGCCCAGGCAAGCACTGGCCAGCGCGGCGGCCCAGGCCAGGTCGATTATCGTGGTCTGGCTGTGGGGCGGACCGAGCCAATTGGACACGTTCGACCCCAAGCCCCATGCGCCGGCCACGTATCGCGGTCCGTTCTCGACCATCGGCACGCGCATCCCCGGCATTCGGTTCTGCGAGCTGCTGCCCCAATTGGCCCAACGCAACGACCGTTTTTCGCTGGTCCGCACGCATCGCAATTTGAGCGCCGATCACCTGGTCGCCGGCTCGGTCGCCTTGAGCGGCGGCCTGGCGCAGCCCACGCAATATCCGCCGAATTTCGGTTCGATCGTGGCTCGCCACCGGGGCGACTCCGCCTTGCCCCCGTTCATTTCCATGAGCCGCGGTCCCGTGGCCGACGGCCGGGCGCCGATGGAGGGCTATGGCGGCGGCGTGTGGGGCAAAGGCTACGATCCTTTCCTGCTGAGTTGTTCCGAAGACGGCGACGTGGAAGTGCCCGCGCTCAAATTGCTCGACGGCCTGACGCCCGACCGGCTTTTCGATCGTGAAACGCTGGTGGTCGAATTGGACGAAAAACGCCGCGCGCTGGACAGCCTCGCGTCGCGGCGGTGGACCGACAGCCACGCCCGGGCCCACGCCCTGTTGACATCGAGCGACGCCCGCGGCGCGCTGGATCTTTCGCGCGAAAGCCCTCAGCAGCGGCACCGTTACGGGCACACGTCGTTTGGGCAGAGTTGCCTTCTGGCTCGCCGCCTGGTCGAGGCCGGCGTGCCTTACATCCAGGTCAACTGGAGCCAGTACGTCGAGCTCGGCCCTCCGCCGTACGGATTTGGCTGGGACACGCACGCCCATCATTTCAGCATGATGGCCGATCGCCATTTGCCGATTTTTGATCGGGCGTTTTCCGTGCTGCTGGACGACCTGGCCGAGCGTGGGCTGCTGGCCAGCACGCTGGTCGTGTGCCTGGGCGAGTTCGGCCGCACGCCCAAGATCAACAACCTGGCCTCGCGCGACCATTGGCCCGATTGCTACTCGTCGATCTGGGCCGGAGCGGGCGTCGTGCCGGGCCGCGTGATCGGCGAAAGCGACGCCCGGGCCGAACAGCCGCGCACCGAGCCGATCTTTCCGGCCATGGTCGGCGCGACGATGCTCGAGCTCTCCGGCGTCAACTCCGCGGCGCGCGCCGAAATGAGAGTGCTCGAAGGGGCACGCGTGATTCATGAATTGCTTTAAGTATGCCAGCCGCGTTTTGCTGCTGCTGGCGGTCGGCGCCGCTTGCCCCCTGTCGGCCGGCGAGCCGGTGAAATTGACGCACGATGGCCGGCTGAAACGCGACCCGCGCTTTGTCGCCGGCGGCAGCCAGGTGGTTTTCTCGACCGTCGCAAGCCCGATTCTGATGCGTCTCGTGCGGCTCGACCTGGGCAGCGGCAAGGTTCGCTATGGACCGGTGCAGTTTGTGGCGCCATATTCGAAGAACTGGAGCCTCAACCTCGTGGACGGGGTCATCTACACGGTGCTG
>JBGQKM010000196.1:0-11527 GCA_041499515.1 Planctomycetia bacterium
ATTTTTTGTCCGGTCCGACGAGAACCGTCTCGACCGCGATCGCGGCGCCGCACAAACTTTTTTGTGCCTGGGCACCTCCGCGCGCCCGCCGCGCCTTCTTTCCGCATTTCGACTGCGAGAGCCCGGAGGAGTTTGCCACAGAGGCCTCCGAGAACACAGAGGGGAGGAAGTTGCAAGCTCACCTACTCTCTGTCTTTCTCGGTGTCCGCTCGGCTGCCTTCGTCCCGAGCTCAGGCCGCGGGGAGCGCTCGCGACGAAGCCTCGGTGTGCTCGGTGGCTCTCTTGCTTCCGTGTCAATCGAATTGGGCAGACTTATGCATCATCTCCAAAACGAGTGCTCGATGAGCGCGCAGTCCGATCGTGAATCGCTGACGCGACTTGCAACGACAAAACATTTTTTGCGCGCGCATATAGATCCTGGTGCACAAGTCGAGGGCTTTGGCTGCGACGGGAACCGGCGGTGGGGAGTGTCGACGGCCGGATCGACGAGCGCGATTTTGCGACCTGACACCCGGGGCAGTTTGGGCTGGGGCAGTTCGCCGTCGATCGCGTGCAAGTCGGTGCGGCACGCGCCGCAGGCATGGGGCCGCCCAGCGGGAACCTTAGCGATTTTGGAGTTTGGGTAAGAATGGCCAACTTCATTCGATTACCAGGAATTGATCGACCGCCGGGTCGTGGAAATTCGTGCAACGGTTTGTACGGCTTACCAAGATTGCCAATGCCCGTCACAAAACGGTTCGCACTGCGCCGCGCTTTTGGGCGATTTCGCACAAACCATGGGCTTGATTCGCACTCCGATTGTGCAACCGACCCATCAAACAGGCCAATTTTGTTGGTTCTGGCCGCTTGGCACGGAATTCGCAGATTGACGACCCGCCTTATTACTGCCCGTAGCTGTCAGGATTCTATAATGATTGCGATCGCCGGCCGACCCATCGAGTCTCACCGAGATCGACAAATCTGCGTGACGGCGATGGCCGCATTGGGTGCGAGTAAGTACGTGCCGCTGCGGCGTTTGCATTGTCGCGTGTTTGGGGGGGTGTTAGAGATTTCGGGGGCGGTTTCCAGCTTCTACTTGAAGCAACTCGCCCAGGAAGCCGTGTTGCAGCTCAATCCGAGCGGTGCGGTCCGCAATCTGGTCGAGGTGACCGCAGAGCCGGGGGCGCTGGTGGCCATGAGCTGCGCGAGCTCGAAAGCCAGTACTGCGGTCCAAGCCTGACGTCGCGTCCGCTTTTGCGGCTCACGGGTCCTCTTGATGGGGCACGACCAGTACCGAGCAGCCGGCGTGATTCAGCACCGCTTCGGAGGTGCTGCCCAAAATGGCGCTGGCGAGGGTATGCTGTCGCCGCGTGCCGACCACGACCAGGTCGATTTTTTCGCGGGCGATGGCTGCCAGGATTTCAGCGGCCGGCTCCCCTTCGGCCACGATCGGCGGCGCGTTCAGAAATGGGGCCGGCAAGCCCCGGGCGAAATCTTGCATGCGCGCCAAGTTCGTGCGCTTCTCGTCGTCGTGCTCGCGGGTCCAGGTCTGAACCATCGCCTCGACGTCGGGGCCGCGAGCCTGCTGTTGGAGCCAGTCGGGCACCTGGCCGGCGAACATCGAGGGCAGGACCGTCAGGGTGTGTCCCGTCGCGTCGCGGGGCCAGCTCAGGCGGCCAAGCACGTCAGCGCCCCGACGACCGAGCTCGGGGCTTTCGCAGGCCAGTAACACCCGAAAACCCTGGCGGGCCTCCGCGCCCTGTGAGCGAGCGACCCACACCGGAAGCCTGGCCGCGTGGACGACCGCCCGCGAAACGCTGCCCAAGAGTAGTCTCTCGAGTTTGCCGAGTCCGCGGGCACCGACAACGATCAGGTTGGCCGGCCATTGTTCGGCCGCGACCACGACGCCGTGTCGCGCATCTTGCGTGCCGGGGATCGTGTGGACGCTGGTTTGCAATTCGGGGGGCAAGTGTTTGCGAGCTTCGTCGAAGATCGCATCCGCCAAGGCCTGGCGGGCTCGCACGAGCACTTCCTGACTGGTCGCGCCGGGCGTCAGATGCATCGCCGGCGGAGCGCAGTAGAGCGCGATCTCGTCTTTGCCGCCTTTGAGCAGTTGGGCGATCTGGCCGACGGCTGCAAACGAATTCGCGGATCCATCGACGGCAATGAGCACTCTCATGACGGCACTCTGGTGTTGCGGGACCGGGTCGGAAGAGGCTCAGAGAAGGAGACAGTCCCCCCTTTTTCTCCGAAGAGTTCGCAAAAACCGGGCAGTCCCGACTAGCTCCAAACAGGTTCTAGCATCCGGCCCCCGAGGCGGCTATTTGGCGGCTTTTGCCATTCGCAGATCGCGGACGTATTTGTGGCACTCGACGCATCGGACCGTTACTTTGTTGTAGGCCGAGGTGGCTTCTTCGAGGTTTTTCTTCTTGGCCATATCGCTCAACGTGTCGGCCGCGTTGCGAAACTTGCGGCTAAACTCGATGTACTGCGGGGTTTGCAACACTTGCCAGGTTTCCGCCAGGCTGAGCAAACTCATTTCCTGCGCATTTTTCGCGATTGCGTCGAAGTCCTCTGTCACCAAACCTTCCAGCACCTTTTGTGAGTGTTTCAGCTTCACGCGCATGAAGTTTCGTAATGCTTCGCTCGGCTCATCTCCCTGGCCCGCCGTGGACCAAGAAACCGTCGCCAGGCTCAGAATACCCAGGATCATCCAGCGTTTCATGGCCAATCTCCTCTCTGCGCGCGATGCACAGTGCGTGGTGTTTGATGAAAAATGTTTTCGGACGGAAGACGCGGTTGGACCATCGCCGGGCACTGTTATTTTGTCGGGGCCGGAACTTTGTCGGCCTGCTTGATCGTCAACACGGGGCACGTGGCCAGCCGCATCACGCATTCGGCCACGCTCCCCATCAGCACGCGTTTCAGCCCGGTGCGACCGTGCGTGCCGATCACGATCAGGTCGACGCCTTCTTCGTTTGCGATCCGCACGATGTCGTCGGCCGCAGACCCCATCACCAGCCGATGCTCGTAGCGTACGCTCTTGTCGGGCGGCACCACCGCCTCGAGCATGTGGCGAATTTCGGGGTTCGGATACTCGGGCTGCGCGATGTACATTTCGCCGCCGGCATACGGCATTGGCAACTCCTCGACGTGCGTAATCAACAGCAAGGCGCCGGAATCTCGCGCCAACGACGTGGCATATTGCAGGGCAGCTTCGCTAGTCGGCGAAAAATCGGTCGCAAACAGTATCTTTTTGTAGTTCATGGCTCCGACCTTTCCTCGAAATCAAGGCAGTCAGTCAATCCGCAGGTTCCCGTCGCGCTTGGCCGCGACACATGCGATCTCTGCCAGCAATTTCGTGAAGCAAACATAGTGCCAACCTTCCCATTCGGCCCCAGACGGCGGAAAGGTTTTGAAGGACACCAAGCCTTTTGCGGAAGAACGAGCGAAAAACGGTCGCGACCGGCGGGTATTCTAATGCTCGCGGCCGCCCCCAATGACTAAGTCAGTCGCCACCACAATACTGCAGTGACTACCATAGAGCTGTGCTAATTCGCACATCTTAAGGTATTGATTGGCACATGTGCAATGTAAACTGTCGCGCAATTTTTAGGCCTGGCGCGATTCTTATTCGGGTTTTTTGCGTTCAAGAATGATTGTCGCGTGGCGCGGCACGGACCTTGCTGAGAGTGGTCTAGAACGTCCTTTCTGAGGTGGATAACCCATGACATTTGAGCCCCAAAAAATCGACCTGTTGCTGGTGGACGACGATGCCGATTTTCGCGAATCGGTCGCTCGCCGCTTCACGCGCCGCGGGTTTCAAGTTCAAGAAGCCACGCACGGCGAACAAGCGCTACAATTGGCGAGTCTCCGCCAATTCGACGTGGTCGTGCTCGATATGGTGATGCCCGGACTCTCCGGCATCCAGGTACTCCAGCAGTTGAAGCTCACGCACCCGGAGTGCGAGGTGATTTTACTGACCGGACAAGGCACGATCGAAACGGCCGTGCAGGCGATGAAACTCGGCGCGTATGATTTCTTGACCAAGCCGTTCCCGTTGGCCGAGCTTGAAGCCCTGATCGAAAAGGCTTATGAGCGGCGCCAGCTTCGCAAGGAGAATGTGCAGCTCAAAGCCGTATTGGACCGCACGCAAGAGTTGCCGGAGATTGTCGGAAAATCGGCTGCCATGCAGGAAGTCTTTCGCATGATCGAGCGCGCCGGACGAACCGAGAAGTCGATATTGATCCAAGGCGAAAGCGGCACGGGAAAGGAATTGGTGGCCAAGGCTCTACAGCACGCCAGCGCGCGTGCCGATAAGCCGATGGTCGTCATCAACTGCGCGGCCCTGCCCGAAAACTTGTTGGAAAGCGAGCTCTTCGGCCACGAAAAGGGATCCTTTACCGGCGCCATCGCGACCAAGCAGGGGCTATTCGAAGTGGCCGACGGTGGCACGCTGTTTATCGACGAAATCGGCGAGCTGGCGGGTTCGTTGCAAGCCAAACTGCTGCGCGTTTTGGAGGACGGCTCGTTGCGACGCGTTGGCTCACTCAAAGAACGGCGCGTCGACGTACGGCTACTGGCTGCCACGAATCGCGATTTGGAAAAAGACGTCGCCGAGGGACGCTTTCGCGAAGACCTCTATTATCGTATCAACGTCATGTCGTTGCAGTTGCCCCCCTTGCGCGAGCGTCACGGTGATATCCCGTTGTTGGTGGAACGCTTTTTGGGTACGGATTGGACCATCCGGCCCGAACCCATGCAGGCGCTTGAGGCGTATCGCTGGCCGGGCAACGTCCGTCAATTGTTAAACGCGTTGGAGCGTGCTCAGATCATGGCCGACGACCACTGTATCATGCTAGAGGACCTGCCGCGCGAGGTGGCCTCGGCCCTTTTGGCCAGGCCGAAGCTGGAAGCGTCCGCGGCCGAAGGTGATCATTTGGCCGATATCCAACGCGCACACATCATCGAAGTCCTGACTCGCGAACGCGGCAACAAAGCGCGCACTGCGCGGGCTCTGGGCGTCAATCGTCGCAGCTTGTATCGGTTGCTGGAAAAGTACAACATCCGGTTGCCCGAAAACGGCGACTGGCAGCATCACACGACCGGCGCGACCAACGCGCCGTCGAACATTTGAGATCTGCCTCGCGTCACCAGGCCTTTTGAAATTGAAGCAAACCGTTGATCGCGATGGCGAGGAAGGAGAATTGTCATGGTCTCGGCAGATCCGGCCCGCTCCAACACCCTGGAGAAGCTGTCCTGGTACCTGGGGCATCGACAGCACACGGTCTGGGATCAATTCGGAACCGACCAGCAGCACCAGATGATCGAAGAAGATTTGCTGGCCGGCAAGAGCGTTTCGCTGCTCCTGGTGGCATTGATTACGACCGGGCTGGTCCTGAGCATGATAACCGTGCTGGCCGTGGTCATCCTATTGTGATCGGATGGACAGCCGAATCGGCGGCCTTGGGCTCAAGACGGGGATCGAAGGCCTTCGGCCCGTTTGAGCAGCACGTAAAACGTGCTCCCAGTGCCGAGTTCCGATTCCACCCAGATGCGGCCGCTCTGTTGCTCGACCATGGTTTTGGCGAAGTACAATCCCAGGCCCGATCCGGGAATAGCGCGATGGGCCGGCAGCCGGCGGAACGGAACAAAGACTCGCGACAGTTCCTCGGCCGGAATGCCAGTGCCGTTGTCGGTGATCGAAAAAATGCAATCGCCGTCGCGCAAGGTGAAGCCGATTTTGATGCGGCCTTTGCGCTTGTCGCAGAATTTGACGGCGTTGGAAAGCAGGTTGTAAAAAACCTCGCGGATCCGCACGTAATCTCCCATCACGCGCGGCAGCCGTTCGGCCGCGGTCAATGCGATCGACTTCTGCTTCAGCAGCGGCCCGATCTGCTCGATCGCTTCGGCCATGGCTTGTTCGCTCGATATCTCGTCCTGTTCCTCGTTCGATTGCAGCGACATCGTCGAACTAAGCAGCTCGTCGATGATGGCGCTCATGCGAAACGCACCGGCGCGAGCCGACTCGATCAGCTTGGCCGCCTCAGCGGGCATCTCGGCGCGAAACTCGTCCAAGGCCTCCTCGCACAAATTGGCCATCGTGGCCAGCGGCGTCTTCAAATCGTGCGACGTCAATTGGGCGAATTGACGGAGCTCCGTATTGGCCTGGTAGACCAAATCCAGAGCCTTGCGCAAACTTTGCGTGGCCTGGGAAAAATAGGCTTCTAGCGTCAAGCCAATATCCAAAAACACGGCCTTGTGCAGCGACACCATGCGCTCGGCATGCTCGCGAATCGCCGGGGAGTTGGATTGCGCGGCCAAATGCCGCAGGCTGAATTGGAGATACTGATTATAGGCGCCCAGGAAGATTTGCGGGCTGATGCCCACTTGGGCGTGCGCATCGCCGACGCGAAACCTCTGGGCGATATACGCGTCGCTCCATTCGGCATCGACCATCGATTCCAAGTGCGATTGCTGCATCTGCTTGAGTCGGGCGACCAACTCCGGATCTTGCAGAAAACGGGCCGTCTCTTCAAACCTGAATAGGTGCCGATAAAACGTCTCAACAAATTCCAGCGCGTGCGACTTCAAACTCGGGGCCAGCTCGTGCAATCGCACACGATCTTGCTCGTCGATCTCCAAAAAAGCCAGACGCTGGGCCAGATTGGTAATCTCCGAGGGAGGGAGGGCACCTTTCTTGGAAGCTGGCTGGGAATTCGGTTGGGATTTCGTCATGGGAACAGTAAACTTGGCGCCCGACTGCGGATGATGAGCCAGCGGGATCACACGATAATGGCTTTAGTTTATCGTGGCGCGACGCGAGTTGTCTCCCCCCGCGACATCGCTAAAGGATTGAGACCTACGTAAATACTATCTTTATAGTAGTCATTCGCCATGCCAAAACAGGCGTCAGACCAGCACTCGTCCCGAGCCAGCAAAGAAACGGTCCATCCCTGGCCGTTCACTGGGCTCCCTCCCAACATTCACGCGCTACCTGTCGGGCAAGTCGCCGCGCGTCTGTCGTCCTCGGCCACGGGCCTCAGCGCCCGCGAAGCGGCTGAGCGGCGGTCACAGTGGGGACCGAACGAATTGGCGCAAGTGCCGCCGCCAGCTCGCTGGAAATTACTCTTGGCACAATTCCGCTCGGCCGTGGTGTGGTTGCTGATCGCCGCCGCTTTGGTCTCCGGAGCCCTGGGAGAATGGGCCGATGCCGCCGCCATCTTGGCCATTGTGCTGCTCAACGGAGTCTTAGGATTTCTGCAAGAAGATAAATCGCTACGGGCTTTGGAGGCACTCAAAAAACTTGCCACTCCGCTGGCCCGTGTGTTACGCGACGGGACACTGCAAAACCTTCCCGCTCGGGAATTGGTTCCCGGAGATCTCATTCAACTCGAAGCGGGTGATTACGTCCCGGCTGACGCGCGCTTGTGGGATTCGGTGCGGTTTGGCGTTCAAGAAGCGGCCCTGACTGGCGAGTCGGGCGTGGTCGAGAAAAACGCTCAGGCGATCCTCGACGATATTACCCCGCTGGCCGACCGCGGCAACATGGTCTATTTGGGAACCATCGTCACTGCCGGCAGGGCCAGTGCCTTGGTTGTCGCCACGGGCATGCAAACTGAGCTAGGACGCATCGCAGGACTGTTGGAACGTCAGCAGCCGGAGCCCACCCCGTTGGAACGCCGGTTGGACGAACTGGCCAAAGTGCTCATGGTGGTCTGTCTGACGATCGTGGCGGTTATTTTCGCATTACAGATATGGCGCGGCGGACAATGGATCGAGATCTTTTTGCTAGCCGTGAGCCTGGCCGTGGCCGCCGTCCCTGAGGGCCTGCCGGCCGTGGTTACTCTTGCACTGGCATTAGGCTTGGAACGGATGATCAAGCGGCATGCCTTGGTGCGTAAATTGCCCAGCGTCGAAACGCTCGGCTCGGTTACGACGATCTGCTCCGACAAGACCGGCACTTTGACGCGAAACGAAATGACCGTCCGCGAGATCGTCATCCCCGGCGCGCGCTATTGCGTGACAGGCGCCGGCTTCGATCCGCGGGGGCAGTTCCTGAAATCTGCGCGCGACGAAGCGCCACTCGACCCGGCAGACACCGACGCCTGTCGGCCGGTGGATGGACGCACCGAAGCCGCTTTGCGCGAAACGCTGGCCGTCGCCGCACGCTGCACGACCGCCGAGCTGCGTCCGCCGAGCGCCGCGGGCGCAGCGTGGAGCGTCATCGGCGACCCGACCGAAGGCGCGCTGATCGTGGCGGCTTTGAAGGCGGGGCTCGATTTTACGGGACCATCGCGAGACGTACTGCACGAAATTCCGTTCGATTCGGATCGCAAGGCCATGTCGGTCGTGGTGGCCTCCGGGGACGCGCAACGAATGCTCAGCAAGGGTGCGCCGGAGATGATTTTGGCGCTGGCTTCGCACGAACAGATGGGCGGCCAGGCGCGCGAGCTGACTGCCTGGCGGCGGACCGAGTTGTTGCGACTGGCCGCCGACTTGGCCGGCCGGGCGATGCGCGTCCTGGCCTTGGCGACGCGCGACTATCCGCCGGCGTACTCCGGTCCGTACCACGAGACCGGACTGACGTTCGTCGGATTGGTCGGCATGCTTGATCCTCCGCGCGAAGAAGCTAAGGAGGCCGTCAGCCGCTGCCGGCGCGCTGGCATTCGGCCAATTATGATCACCGGCGATCACCCTGCGACGGCCGCCGCGATCGCTCGCGAATTGTGCATCGGCGACAGCGGCCGCGTGGTGACCGGTGCCGAGTTGGACACCATGAGCGACACCGATCTAGCGACACAAGTCGGCACGATCTCGGTCTACGCCCGCGTTGCTGCCGAGCATAAGCAACGGATCGTGCACGCGCTGAAGAAGCGCGGCGAAATTGTGGCCATGACCGGCGACGGTGTCAACGACGCGCCGGCCGTCTCGGCGGCCGATATCGGCATCGCCATGGGCATCAGCGGCACCGACGTCACCAAGGCGGCTTCGGACATGATCTTGACCGACGACAATTTCGCGTCGATTGTTAACGCGGTCGAAGAAGGCCGGGGAATCTACGACAACATCCAAAAAGTCGTTCACTATTTGCTGTCGTGCAACGCTGGCGAAGTTCTGTTGATGTTTGTCGCGGCGTTGCTCGGCTGGCCCACGCCACTGCGGCCCATTCAATTGCTGTGGATCAACCTGATTACCGACGGATTGCCAGCGTTGACGTTGGCGATGGAGCGACCCGACCGGCACATCATGGCGCGTCCGCCACGGCCACCACGCGAACCAGTGATCACCGCGGCGCGCGGAGCCCGCATGGTTGCCTACGGCATTTTGTTCGCTCTGAGTATGGGCTTGGGCTTCGCCTACGTGCGCTGGAGCCACGACCCAACGGTCGACAGCGCGAACGTCGACGACAGCGCGCGAACCGTGGCGTTTTGCATTGCTTGCTACAGCCAAATGTTCTTTGCCTTCGGTTGCCGTAGCGAGCAGTTGACGTTTCCGCAACTCGGACTGTTCTCGAATGTCAGCATGCTGGCGGCAATCGCCCTCTCCGGACTGCTGCAACTCGGCACGGTTTTGCTGCCTGCCGGCCGGACAGTCTTTCAAACCACCGCCGTAACTCCCCAACAATGGGCACTTATCGTGCTATTGTCTCTCCTGCCCGTTACGGTCCTCGAATGCCTTAAGTTTTTTCCACGTCCCGGTGGCGGGGTCGGGCGGGACGGTCGATCGCAGGCGTATCAGATTTAATAGCAACTAGCAACCAACATTTTAAAGGCCGCTAGACCGACTAGCGGAATCACGATCAACGTAACAGTCATCGGAAGAGTCTCCTATGAAGTTGAGTGGTTCGGTTCTCCGCCATGACCAAGCATTTGGCGCGCCGCGACTGTCGGCAAGGGTGTAGAACTCTGCTTTGAAAAGATCTATCGGCAGCGGAATCAACGGGTTATGATTTTTTGTCGGGGCCGTTCACAAGGGTCACGGCCTTGTGCCGATTATGCGCCATGCGCCTAAATCTGCTGCATTTATCGGCAAATTTAGCTCGTTTTGAGGCAGCGACGACTTTACAAAAACTCAGCTTACGGACATGTAATGTTGGTCAGCTTGACGCCATCCGCAGAGTCCATTAATCTCGCAACGTACGACTGCCCGTCAACTAAAATTGCTAGCAGTCGGACCTTGCCCACGTTAGCTTTGCCGTGAAAACCTTCCGCCGGGCTGATGGCCCAGCTTGGGACCAGTTCCCAAGGTCCGTCTTCCATCCAGGCAACTGATTACGAACACGCACTTCCAGTTGCGAGATTCGTGGCCGACGTGTCACGAGTTCTCTTGGAGCAAACGAGGAATTGGTCGAGTCATCGTTGCACGTCGCGAGGCAGGTGCGTGGAGAGAAATTGAGAACTTGGATTGCAGCATCGGCATGACTGCCGCGGAGAGAGAGGAAACCTGATCGATGCAATATGACGTACGCGATGCCGCCGCAGTGCTGAACGTGCCTGAGAGTACAGTCTATCGCTGGATCAACGAGGGCAAGTTGCCGGCCACGGGTATCGAGGGCCAATATCGTTTTGGGCGCGCCGAACTGCTCGAGTGGGCCACAGCCCATAAGGTTGAACTATCGGTCGACGTCTTCACCAACGGCTTCACCGTCGGATCGCCTGCGCGTGAGCACCTATTGCTGGCCCATGCGCTGGAAGCCGGCGGCATCTTTTACGACGTGCCCGGGGCCGACAAAAGCGCAGCACTGCGTTCGGTGGTCGACAAGATTTCCTTGCCTGAGCGCAGCGACTCGGATCTTCTTTTGCAGCTTTTCTTGGCGCGCGAAGCAATGGGCTCAACCGCTATGGGCAATGGGGTGGCCATTCCGCATCCGCGGCATCCGGTAGTGTTGCCAGTGTCCAAGCCGCTATTGAGTCTGTGTTTTTTGGCCGAGTCGATCGATTTTGGTGCTCCCAATGGAGAGCCGGTGCACACGCTGTTCGTGCTGTTAAGCCCCACGATTCAAACCCATTTGCAGATGCTGGCACGCGTGGCGTGCCTGCTGCATGACGAACGCTTTCGGCAGGTGCTCTCGGCGCGCAAACCGCCCCGAACAATCCTCAACGAAGTTCGCCGCGTCGAGAAATTTTTCGAACAAGACGCGCAGACCAAGACTGCGGAGTAAGGACTTCGATGCAGTGGCTACTCGTCGCCATGGGTGTGCTGATAATCGGTGGCTCCGCAGCCCTGGTGACCAGCGGATCCCCCCGACTGTCGACGTTTCTAGGCGCGCTCGGAGCCGTGACCGGCTGCGTGACGGGACTGGCCGGCGTGATCGGCACGACGTTGGGCGATCAGCCAGCATCGTTGCACTGGAACTGGACCGTGCCCTACGGATCGTTCTCGCTGGAACTGGATCCGCTCTCCGCGTTTTTCGCGCTGCCGGTTCTGGTGCTCTCGGGCCTGGCGGCCGTCTATGCCATCCGCTACGTCAAGGCCTATGGGGATCATGCTCCCGTGGGCGGCCTTTGGTTCTTTTACAATCTGCTGTTCGCCAGCATGATCATGG
>JBGQKM010000197.1:0-11489 GCA_041499515.1 Planctomycetia bacterium
CCGCCGACCGTTCCGCGCGACAAGCCATAGACTTTCAGCAAGCCAAGAACCGTGAACGACAGGCCCACGGTCGCGGCCGGAAGCCAATCGGCAATAGATGGCATTGCGTGCTGCTCCGGACCCTTCATGGATGCCTTCGCTAGTGCGGCCATTATAAGCTAGGTTCATCTGCAAAGCGTATGTTTGCCGGTTTGGCGTCGTAATAGTAAATTCCGAAACGCGTCAACGAGGCCAGCAGCGACCGCACTTGCGGCCACCGATCCTCGAATAGCTCCGACCCTTGGGCGTCCCAATCGGATAGCGTCTCGTCGGTAAAGTCCGCGGGTCGATCCAGCCAAGACTTGGCGAAGTCCAGAACGTAGGGAGCGGTCACGATCCCCATCTCGACAATCCAGAGTTTATCGTCGAACCCGATGAGTTGAGGCACGGAGAACCCCTGGATTGTCGTGATTTTGCTCTCCCTAAATCGTTGATAACACGCAAGTTCTATCCCATAATTACGTTCACGCTCGAGCGCCTTGACGGCCGTCTTGCGGCTCGATTTCCAAACGCTGCCATCCTGGCCGTGTCCAAGTGGGGTTTTCACGTCGAGCGTAATGCCGGATAACCTTGCGTACTCAAGTGCTCGTTCAAGAAGGGATGGATCGTTCATGGGGCAACGCGGGCTTGACGGTTATTCAGCCGAGGTCGAGATTTACCTGCTGATCGATGGCAAGCGCCGTGAAGTTGCGCAAGTTGCCGGCGACACGCTTGTTCTCCGTGACGAGCACCCCATTCCGCCCGGAACTGCCGCGACGCTGGTCATAAAAGTCGATGGCCATGAAGAGCGCGAAGAAATCTTTCTGCGTGACGGCGCGGAAAACAACGAGCAATTGGTTCCATTCTTCTAGCCAATTCGAGAGCGGCAGGCTATACGTTTCAAACGGCTAGTCGCTCAAGGAAGTCGCAAGACCTGCAATAGCTCGCCCGGTAGGTCCTAGACGCCAAGCCCGCCGCCCGCACGTTGACGCGCTACCGGTCACCCCATAAACTCAGCGGATTAGGCGCGGCGGACCGCCACCAGCGCGGGCCAGGCGCGGTCGATATAAACCCTTGCCTGGCAAGCAACCTGAGAACATTTCGTCGGATGCAAAAAGAGACCGAACCACGCGCCGACTCAACCGCCGACTCGATCGACCAGTTGGCGATCAACACCATTCGCACGCTGGCGATGGATGCCGTCGAGGCGGCCAAAAGCGGCCATCCGGGCACGCCCATGGCTCTGGCCCCCGTGGCGTACACGCTCTGGAACGAAGTCCTGCGCTACGATCCGGCCGACCCGCGCTGGCCGGGGCGGGATCGGTTCGTGCTTTCCTGCGGGCATGCCTCGATGCTGCTCTATTCGCTTTTGCACCTGGCCGGAGTGAAGCGCGTGGTCGACGACCGGCCAACCAACGAGCCAGCGATGCCGCTGGATGAGATTCGCCGCTTCCGTCAATTGAACAGCCGCTGCCCAGGACATCCCGAACACTTGGAAACCTCGGGCGTCGAAACGACCACCGGCCCGCTGGGCCAGGGGCTCGGCAACAGCGTGGGCATGGCGATCGCCCAGCGGTGGCTGGCGGCGCATTTTGACCGGCCGGGCTTCGAGTTGTTCGACTACAACATCTATGCCCTGTGCAGCGATGGCGATTTGATGGAGGGCGTAAGCAACGAATCCGCCTCACTGGCCGGCCATTTGCGGCTGGCGAATCTGTGTTGGATCTACGACGACAATCACATCACGATCGAAGGGCATACCGAGCTGGCTTTCAGCGAGGACGTCGGCCGGCGTTTCGAGGGGCTGGGGTGGAACGTGGTCAAAGTCGCCGACGCCAACGATCTGACCGCGTTGCGGGCCGCGTATCGAACGTTCCAACAATCGACCGATCGGCCGACGTTGATTATCGTCCGTTCGATCATCGCCTGGGGCGCTCCGCACAAGCAGAACACCGAGAGTGCTCACGGCTCGCCGCTGGGCGAAGCCGAAATCCGCGCCACGAAAACCGTCTACGGCTGGCCGCCGGATGAGCATTTTCGCGTGCCGGCCGAAGTGCTGGCCCGTTTCGACGCGGGCATCGGCGCGCGGGGCCGGGTTCTAAACGACGCCTGGAAAAAGAAATTCGCCGACTACTCAAAAACGCACGCCGACCTGGCCGACCAATGGCGGCGGATGCGCACTCGCGAGTTGCCGGCCGGTTGGGATCGCGGCCTGACGGCGTTCCCCGCCGACGCCAAAGGCACGGCCAGCCGGATCTCATCGGGCACGGTGCTCAACGCCGTGGCCCAGCAGGTGCCTTGGCTGATCGGTGGAGCGGGCGATTTGGCCCCGTCGACCATGACTGCATTGACGTTCGACGGAGCCGGCAGTTTCGAGGCCGGCACGTATGCCGGGCGCAATTTCCATTTCGGCATCCGCGAGCATGGCATGGCCGCGGCGCTCAACGGCATGGCGCTGTCGTATGTGCGGCCCTTCGGCGCCACGTTTTTCGTGTTTACCGATTATCTGCGGCCGTCGATGCGCTTAAGCGCCCTGATGCGTTTGCCGGTGATTTATCTCTTCACGCACGATTCGATCGGCTTGGGTGAAGACGGGCCGACCCATCAGCCGGTGGAACATCTGGCCGCGGCGCGGGCGATTCCCAACTTGCTTGTCATTCGCCCGGCCGACGCCAACGAAGTGGTCGAGGCGTGGCGCGTGATCATGCCCTTGCAAGACCGGCCGGTGGCCTTGGTGCTCACGCGCCAAAACCTGCCCACGCTCGATCGCGCGCGATATGCGCCGGCCGCCGGCCTGGCCCGCGGGGCATACGTGCTGGCCGACGCCGAGAAAGGCGCCCGGCCGGAGTTGATTCTGATCGGTACCGGCAGCGAGGTTTCGCTGTGCGTCGAGGCCTACGAACAACTGGTCGCCACGGGCATTCGCGCGCGCGTGGTGAGCATGCCCAGTTGGGAACTGTTCGACCAACAGGACGAAGCCTATCGCCTGAGCGTGCTGCCGTCGGCCGTCACGGCGCGGATCGCGGTCGAGACGGGCGTTGAGCAGGGATGGGAGAAGTATCTCGGCCCGCGCGGCGTCTTTATCGGCATGACCGGCTACGGCGCTTCGGCGCCGGGGGGCGCGCTGATGGAGCATTTCGGCTTCACGGCGAAAAATGTCGTCGCCAAAGCCAAGGCCCTGCTCGGCAAGGCATAGGGCATCGCGGCTCGACGGCGCTTGCCATCGCGATTAGACGGCCGGCGAAACGTCCATCAGGCGCCGCAGCGGCTCTTCGGGATAGAGGCAAAACGCGTATTCGCGCGAAGCCAGGATGCCCTGCGCCCGCAGCATGCCGGCGATCTTCGTCCGCGTTTCCATCAGGTGTTGCCGCTCGGCGGCCACCCGGGTTTGCAGAGCCTCGTTGACGCCGCGGATGGCGCGGCAGCGCAGCCGCGCGTTGTCGTGCGTCGGTGTCGTGGCGATCCACTGCCGCTTTTCGTGCACCAGAACGGCAATCTCGCCGTTGGCCGCCGGATCGAGAAAGCGCTCGGGATGATAAGTCAATGCGCGGATCTGGTGGTCGATGCCTCGGGCGTCATCCTGCGTAATCTCTTCGCGCGCAATCGGCAACCGGAGCGTGGCGGTCAGCGCCATGTAGCCCGGCGGCTTCAGGCCAAAAAACCGCTCGATGAGCAGGTCGGTCACCTGGTCGTATTTGGCTCCGCCGATGCCGTGCAGAAAAAGATCGCCCAAGAAAAGCCGCGCAAACAGCGTCGTGATCAGCGCCCGGGTGCGCAGCCGTATGCCGCCGGCGGCCAACTCGGCCAATTGCTCGGCCGCGCGCCGGGCATCGCCCTCGGGCGAAAGCGACAGGGCGTGCGTGATGCCCATGCGGTCGGACAACACGATCTCGTCGCCCCGCTGCCGGACGAACAGGCGTCGACGGTGGGGATGGTCGCGATCCCAAATCCAAAAGGGCGCTTCCAGCCAATCATCCTCCACCGTCAAATCGGGGACCGGATGCGCGCTGCTGCGGACATGATTGGCGTGACGATAGTCGCCGACCGAACGATTGTATTGCTCCCACAGGCGCGGCAAGTGGGCCAACAAATGGCACGTGAACCAATAGAAAGCCGGCAGGCTGCAGACCTGACTTTGCGGGATTTCCAAAGTCTCGGCGCCCCACAGGCCTTCCTGTTGGTGCCGGGCCTGGGCCAGGCACTGGCCCAGATTGCGACACTCCCGCGCGCGGGCCGCGACCAACGGCCAAAACGCGCGAATCATCGGATCGGACACCAGCGGCCCGATCGTCTCGATGGCCCGCCGAGAAAAAGAATCCAAACACGCGCGGTCCATGACGGCGCGTTCTTCGTAGGGGATTTCGGCCGTAGGACGGTCCAGCGGCACGCTCTCGACCCATGGCTGCTGGGGCGTGCCGGCGGGCACCCGCAGGGAGGCCGTCTTGATCGTATCGCTGTCGATGGCCAGGTTCACGGCCACGGCGCCGTGCCGCCTGGCGAGTGCGCTCAAGGCAAAATTCTTGAACCACACGCCGGGATGGAACAGTTGCGGCTGATGGCCGGCCAGAAAAACGCGTGCCGCCGGCGGCGGTTTCGGCACGTCGCGATACGTGCGCGTATAGTTCCAGGCCGCGTGCCCCAGCTCGTCGCGTGCTAGGGCGGCCAGCCGAACCAGCGGGCGGCCCTGGACGTCGTAATCGTACGCGGCCGCGGCCGTGATATTCTGCTCGACGAGATCCCCCACGGTCGACAGCGGCGGATCGACTAGCGCCACGCCATTTTCGCGAGGAGTACGCAAGCGTCGGTGCACGAGAGCTTCGTCCATGAGCGTCATCCGGAAACCTCTCGACACAACGATTGACTCTTCAGATACGGTTGCGAAAGTTCGCCCGATCCCAACACCCGATCCAACACCTGGTGGTAATAATCGAGCCGCGTGTTGGCGTTGTCCAGCGATCCGCCGAAGGAGCGCGATTCGTCCAAGTAGATCAGCGGCACGGGCAGTTCGATGATTTTCAATCCGGCCTGGACCGCCTGCACCCAGACTTCCAACGGCATTGCGTAACCAAGTTCCGTGATGTGCAGCCGCGCCAGCGCGTCGTTGCGATAGGCTTTGAAACCGCAAAACGCATCGCTGAGATTCAAGCCCAGCCGCCGATTCAATTCGGCGGTGATCTGCGTGTTGATCCGGCGGCGATCGGCCGGCGGGGCGCTTTCGCCGGCGAACTGCAGCAAGTATCGGCTGCCCGAAACGATGTGCGCCTCGGCGCAGGCCGCGACGAAATCGGGAATGCGCTGCGGTTCGTGCTGGCCGTCGCAATCGATCGTCACCAGGATGTCATAGCGCTGGGCCAGCGCATACTCGAAAGCCGAGCGCAACGCGGCGCCGTAGCCTTGGTTTTGCGCGTGCGTGACCCGCTCGATGTCAGACCGCTTTGCCAGCAGCTCGGTCGTGCCGTCGGTCGAGCCGTCATCGACGACTAGCACGTTGGGGCTATAGCGCAAGACCTGATCCAACACGCCGTCAACGTGCGTCAATTCGTTGTAGACCGGCAAGGCCGTCAAAAATTTTGGAGGCATACAAAGCTCGGGTGATGCGTGGCGATACTCAGGTTTTCCAGTGCGCCGAGTCTTACCATTGTAGACCAACCGCGGCCGGAGGCGAGTTCTCCCGTGGCAGGCCGGGAGAGGGCCCTCGAAAGGCAGCCGTTCACAGCCAGTGCAAGGGGTCCCTTTCCTGTTGGCTGGCCCAGACTTGCAGGGACGGGAACTTTTCGGCCAGCATCCCCGAGAGCGCTTCGACGGCAAACCGTTCGCTGGCGAAATGGCCCGCCAGAACCAGGCCCATGCCCAGCGACTCGGCCTCCAGGCAGGAGTGAAACCGGACTTCTCCGGTGACCAGGCACTCGCAGCCGGCCGCCTTGGCCGGAGCCAGGAACTCGCCGGCGCTGCCACATGCCACGGCCACCATTTGCAGGCCTTGATCGAGTGAACCGACGGCCTGGATCTTGTCGATGGCCAGCAATTTCTTGACCCGCTCCACCAGTTCGCCAAGTCGCATAGGCGCACTGAGCCGGCCGTAGCGGCCGGCTCCTTCACGCGGTTCGACCCCCGGCACCAGCGGTCCGATATCGGAGAGTTGCAGGCCCGCGGCCAGCCGCTGGTTGATGCCTTGCTGTGCTGAATCGAATGCCGTATGCGGACTGAAGACGCAGATCTTCGCGCCGATCAGTTCCAACAGCAGCGCTCCTTCGCTGGTGTCAGCGGTCAGCCGTTTGAGCGGCCGAAAGGGCAGGGGATGATGACTGACGATCAGATCGGCGCCGGCGGCGACGGCCTCGCGCGCACTGGCCGGCGTGATCGTCAAGCAGGTCATCACGCGTCGCACAGGCTGATCGTGGCGGCCCACCAACAGGCCCACGTTGTCCCACGCCTCGGCCAGCGCCGGCGGAGCCAAGGTATCCAAATAATTCGCGACGTCGGCAACGGTCAGCATGCGTGTGGGTCGGGCTCGATGGGTTCCAAGGCCGCTCGCTTCCAAACACATCTTATGCGACGAGCTCATTCCTTGGCAACAAACCGGAAATTGTACGTGCGCTCGCCGCCGATTTCCTCGGCCCGCAGGGTAATGACCTTGCCGATCAGTTCCTTGCCGTTGGGAACGCGATACCGCTTCAAGTCGCGCTCCGGACCCAACTGGATTACCTGGCTGACCAGGCGGCGACGGTTGGGTACGTAGAGCGAGCACTTGAAATCCAGCAGCTCCTTGGTCCGGTTCGTCAAGTATTGTTCGATTTCGAGATCCCCACTCGCGGTCAAGTGCGAGGTCACGTCGATCGACACGTCGCCGGCCCCGACTTCGAGATAGCGGTAGATGCTGAATCGGTACTCGCGATCGGCCGCCAGCTCGACGTCGACGCGCACCGGGTAGCGGCCATTGGTGGCTTCGAACGGCAGCCGGACGGTAAAGGGTTCCCGGGTTTCCTCGCTGACGGCCAACTTGAAGCCGATCGCTTGCGGAAAGGTTTGCCAGGCGGTGGGCGTATGCAGCCGAACCCGCCCCATGATTCCTTGCCGGAAATAGTTTTTCAGTTGGATGCTGTTGTCGTGCGGTTTTCCCACCACGCTGGGAAGTTGAATCTGTTCGAAAGCGAAATCGATGTTCCAACGCACGACCGGCTCGTTGAGGCCGACGATAAAGCTGGGCAGCGCGCCGACGGAAATGACATGGTCCGATCCGTCTCGCGGCAGTTCCTGGCTGTTGCCCGACACGTCCCATTGTCGCAGCTCGTCCCCCAGATAGATTTTCTCTTTCACGTTCCGGTGATTCCAAATCGCCATGACCAGTTCGCCGTCGCGCGAAAAGATATGATTCTGGCTTCCCTCGGGCAGCGTGATGCTGCCCAAATACTCGGCGCCGCCCAGCAGCAACGCGGTCGTGCGCCAGGGCAGCAGCAATTCGCCCGGCGTGCCGTCTTCGTTCATCAGTCCGCATTGGGGATCGAACGGTCGGGACACGAAAATGCCCTTGGCCCCGTGCTGTTTGGCCGCGACCATCCGGCAAACCAGGTCGGCGGTCCGATCGTTCACGGCATAGTCGCCGCGCGGCAGGGGTTCGAGCGTGACCCAACGGTTGGTGGCTTGGGCATCGCCGGCGGGAAAATACTGTCCCAGTTCCTGGTCGGTCATTGCTGGGTCGGCCGTGAAGGAGACAAAATCCCAGGCGGGCCGTTTGTCGTGGGGTGGGTCGTTGAGCATCCGCCAGGAGAAGCCCAAGTGCGCGTCGTGATCGATCTTCTCCAGCTCTTTTTTGACGCTCCCGATGCGCTGGGCCAAATCGGCGTTGCCCACGAAACTGACGTCGCCGTCGCCTCCCAGTTGCCACCAGTGCATTTGTACCGAGAGCCGGTTGAGCGCCGGTTCGAGCGAGCCGTACCACAATTCCGAGGGGCCCAAGAAAATGGCCGCCGCGCTCAAGCTCGAGCTGTCTCCGAGCTGCGACCGCAGCTCGTCCGGCGGATCGACCAACAGGCCGACCGGCTCGATCCCGTGCAGGCCCAGCCGCTCCACGAAATGCATCAGTTCATCCAGCTTGTCTCCGTCCTTTTCGCTGATCCATACTGGAAACTTGGCCCAATACACGCCTGCTTGCGGCAGCAGTTCGGCCAGCGTCGAGAACGGAATCGACCGATCGCCTCGCGGAAGCGTCCAGCCAAATTCCCCCAGCAGCGATCGGTTTTGCGGCGCGACGACAACCAGCGTGAATTGCCGCTCCAGAACCTTGCCGGAATTGCCCTCCAACACCACGCGGGCTCGGTAGAATCCCGCCCGGCCCAAAGTCGGTTTCCACTGCGCCGTTCCGACAAATGCTTTGTTGGGCGCAACCGAATCGGTCGCGGCATCGGGTTTGGCCAACGCCGGCAAGGAAGGCGTCTTGCTCTCGACACGTTGAACTTCCGGTGGACCCATGGAATGGTTGTCGACGTCGAACAATTCGCATTGGATCGTCGGATTGCTCTCGAAAACGCCCGACACCTTGCAGCTAATCTCGATGGGCGTGCCGAGGGCATAGACATTGTCGACGCGGTTGGTGTTCAGGGTCATGTGTGGCAGCCGGGCCAGCCAGACGTCGTCGAACAACGCGGCGCCATGTAGGTCGGCGAAGTCCGTGCCGAGTTCCAGGTGCAAACCGATGACCGCCGTGTGTGCATTTTCGTGGGTCGCCGCCAGCGGGCCCAGCCGTATCTTTTTCCAGTCCGCGACATTCTGGTGAGACTGCGACGTAAAGGTCTCCAATTCCTTGCCCTCGGCGTCGAAGAATGTCAACGAGATGAAAGCCCGGTCGTGCTTGAGCCCTTCGGTCTTGAGAAAGACCTCCAGCACGTAGCTGAATAGCGAACCGACTTCGATCGGCGGCGAGTAAGCCACCGCCGCGCCGCCATTGAGCCCCAGACGCAAGGCATAATTACCCTCGGCCGAGCCGGTCTCGACGATTCTGATCGGCAAGTAGCTCGGATAATTGGGCCCGTGCTTCCGCGTCCAACCGTCGGGCCAGCCGTCGACGTCATGGTCCGTGGTTGGCTCAAACCCGCAATGAAAGACCTGAACCGCGTCGGGATTGCGCGCGTCGGTGGGCGCGGCGGGCTGTGCCGCTACAATCAGTAAAGAAAGTAAAAAGCTCATAGCTCCCGCATTTCCCATGGGCGACGCAATGAATCCCACTCAACCTATCGGTCACCCGCCGGAATCACTCGATGCGCAGGTGGCAAACGCTTAAAACCGGAAGGATCGCTTCGTGCCAGCACTCAAGATCGCCATCCAACTGACCAGCTTGCGGCTGCCGTTTCGCCAAGCGCTCGCTAGCGTCGCCCGGCTGGGCGCGACGGGCGTGGAAGTCGACGCGCGGGGAGACATCCGTCCGCAGGATCTGACGCAAACCGGCCTGCGAGAATTGCGCCGCTTGCTGGAGGAATTGAGCCTGCGCGTGGTCGCCGTCGGTTTTCATACCCGCCGCGGCTACGACGTGGCGGAGGATATCGAACGCCGTCTGGCGGCCACCAAGGCAGCCATGAAATTCGCCGCCGACCTGGGCGCGCCGCTGGTCATCAACCAGGTCGGAAACGTCGCCGGCGAGCCCAGCGGCGACAACTGGGAACTGCTGGTGCAGACGCTCACCGATTTGAGCCAATACGGACACCACGTCGGCGCTGTGTTGGCCGCGCAAACCGGCAGCGAGAGCGGCGCCGATCTGGGCCGCTTGATCGACGCGCTGCCGCCGCAAGCCATCGGCGTCGATCTGGACCCGGGCAACCTGATCGTCAACGGCTTCTCGCCGCTCGAGGCCGTGCAAGCCCTGGGTTCAAGCATCGTGCACGTGCATGCTCGCGACGGCGTGCGCGATCGGGCTCGCGGCCGCGGCTTGGAAGTGCCGCTGGGTCGCGGGTCGGCCGATTTTCCGGCCTTGCTGGGAGCCCTGGAAGAGCACGCCTATCGGGGCTATTTCACGGTCGCCCGCGCCGAGTCCGAGAATCCCCAATTTGAGATCGGCGAGGCGATCAAGTATCTTCAGAGCTTGTGACGTGCCTGCACGTCGCGGATTCACGTTGCCTAGACAAGAAAGAGGAAACTTGCCATGACGCGCTTCATGTTTTTCGTGTTGGGGTGCTGGCTACTGATCGTTCAGATCGCCGTCGCGGAGCAACCGGGGCCCGAAAAAGCCCCCGCATCGGCGCCCAGCCAGGAAATGTTGGAGAAACAATTTGCCGAAACGATGTCTGGCGCCACGCTGGTGGGTCAGTTTACCCTGGTGGATTCGAAGGGCGAACAGCCGCTCAAGCAAGATCGCTATACGCTGGGCAAAGTCGCCAAACTGAAAAATGACTTCTGGTCGTTCGAAACCCGGATTCAATACGGCGATCACGACGTGAAGCTGCCCTTGGCCTTGCAAGTCAAATGGGCCGGCGACACGCCGATGATCACGCTGACCGACGTGGCCATTCCCGGCCTGGGCACCTTCACCTCCCGCGTGCTCATCTATCGCGGCCACTACGCCGGCACCTGGAGCGGCGGCGACCACGGCGGGCACCTGTTCGGCAAGATCGTCAAGTAAAACGCCGCCCCCGCGCCGGCCGATAAATCTAACGTGGAGTCCAAGTAGGCCCACTACAAACGACCGCACCACGGGGCCGTCGTTTTGGCCGCTAGGCCGCGGCGTCTTTGCGGCGCTTTTTGCGGCCGGGGAGCTGATACATTAGCGCGTTGCCCTGCTTGCCGATCTGTTCGACGGCTTGCATTTCGCGCAGGCAGTAGGCGATGCGCTGTGCCACGGGGCGGCCGACGCCCGCCAGGTCGGCCAATTGGCCGGTGTCGAATTGCCGCGGAAGCTCGGCCGGCACGAGCTTGAGCAGATCCGACGCGCGGCGCAGACGAATGCTTTGGCCGACCGCGATCAGCCGCTGATCCTCGACCACCTGGTCATCGCGCCGCCAGCGGCGCCGCCGGCCGTGGCCCGGGTGGCGCCATTCCTCGACTTCGACCAGCACGATCTCGAGCGTGAGTTTGGGGTGCGGAAACACACGCGTGAAGTAAACCAACTCTTCGAAAATATCCAACAGCTTGCCGCGCTTCGGGCTGGTGCGGCGCGACAGGACGCGGCCCGCCCGGGCGTGCTGCTTGATCAACAATTTGCGCTGCACGATCGGTTTGACGACCAGCACCCGATGACGGTCCAACAGCCGGCGGATCTTGTCGCGAATTGCGGCCAGCGAGCCGTGCTGGATTTCGATCAGCCGCCCGCCGCTGACCGCGTCGATGCGATATGAATCCAAAATGACTTCGGTCTGCGCGCCGTCGCCGGCATAGATTCTTTTCAGCTCGCGGTGCAGCGAGGTCTCCATCGCGGTGAATCTCCTCCTTGAGAACGCTTAATAATCGGTCCGTCGATCGACAGGCTTACTGTGGCGGTTCGATGC